>NZ_JBPPUO010000009.1:0-83340 GCF_053544675.1 Rothia sp. 32237D007AR
CTCATATTTTTGCCGCGGGTGGGGCCGTTGTCTAGTTGGTGGGTGTGGGGTGCGTGTCTACTTTTGAATAAGCCTCATTATTTAAGTCAACGGGTGTAGCCCATGGTATCTCACCATTCCAGTTTTCCTCAGCTGGTGTGGGCGTTCCTCCGTTGATGATTTTTACGATACGTTTAAGCTGGACTCTAGGCGCTGCCATTAACCTAGCACCTCTTCCAGTCTTTTCTTGATTCGGCCCAGCACCTCGTTCAGGTCGCGGTCAATCTCCTCCAGGGAGCGCGGCGGAACATACTCGTAGAAGTGGCGGGTAAAGGGAATCTCCGCCCCCTCCTTAGTCTTAGGCTCATCAATCCAGGCATCAGGCACAAAGGGCTTTACCTCGCGCTCCAGGTACTCATGAATATCCTCGCCCCAGGGCACATTCTCAGTATCGCGCAGGCTAGCGTCAGCCACCGGCTTCTTAGCCTTCATCACCACTTCAGCGGATTCATCGCGTTCAGCCAACTCATCCACCAACTTAGTCAAAGCCGCAGGCTTCACCAGGGCACCGGCGTCCGCAAACACCTGCAAAAGCTCAGCCTTCACACTGGCCACATCAGCACCAACAACACCAGCCTTGCTCTCAACCAAAGCAGCAAGCGAAGCCCGCACAGCGGCGTCCTCACCCTCAGCCAGCTTGAGCTTGCCAAACTCCTTAGAAGCTAAGAGCCGCTCGACCCGCTCAGCAGTAAAACCCCAATTCAAACGCAAAGGGCGCTCCACCGTAATCGTGCGGTACATAAACTCCTCACGATCAAAAACCTTAGACCGCTTATCATCAGCAGCATCAAAAGCAGCATAGAGGCGGGTAATCTCAGCAATCTGCTCCTCACTCAGGCGCTTCCGCTTAGACCCCACCGACTTACGCATCTTCTCAAACATATTCGTCGCGTCAATCAGCTGAACCTTACCCCTACGCTCAGCCTTCTTCTGCTTATTCAACACCCAAATATAGGTAGAAATACCGGTGTTATAGAACATGTCAGTAGGCAGGCCAATAATTGCCTCAAGGTAGTCCTGGTCCAAAACCCACTTACGAATATTGGACTCACCAGAACCCGCGCCACCCGTAAAGAGGGGAGAGCCATTCAACACAATAGCCCCGCGGCCACCCACCTGGGCAACACCATTGCTAGCAACCCTCGGCTCATTGAGCTTAGAAATCAGGTGCTGCAAGAAAAGGAGCGAACCGTCAGAAACCCGGGGTAAGCCAGCACCAAACCGGTCTGTAAAACCCTGGTTCTTATGTTCAGCCTCAACCACAGCCTTAGCGCCCTTCCAGTCCACACCAAAGGGCGGGTTGCTCAGCCCGTAACGGAAGGTGCGGTTCTCAAAGGCCGGGTCAGTCAGGGTATTACCCAGGGCGATGTTATCAACGTCCTGGCCCTTAACCACCATATCCGCCTTACAAATCGCATAGGACTCGGGGTTGAGCTCCTGGCCCAGCAGACTTACATCGGCAGTGGGGTTCAGCTGGTGAATCTTATCGTCAGCCTCCGACAGCATACCGCCGGTGCCAGCGGTGGGATCATAGACCGGCCGGGCAATATAATCAGTGCGCAAATCTTCATCATCAGCCAGCAGCAGGTTAACCATCAGCTCAATGACCTCACGCGGGGTAAAGTGCTCACCGGCAGTCTCATTCGAATAATCTGACCGTACTGATGCTGCTTATAGGTACCGCGCAACACATCAGCCACATTCCAAATGAACTGAGAATAGTTCAAAGAAGACACACAAGCCCCTCAACATCAGCAAAATAATGGTTCCCAATAAAAACCAATAATACCCAAGGAACATTCAGGGCAGATGAAGTACAGCTCTTGTGTCTCACCTGCTAGAAGACCCCCGTGGAAGAAACCGGTCAGCACAGTAACAACCTGACCGGCAGGCGGAGCAAACACAGTGTGAACGGTAGGGGAGTAGCCCGGCACTTTCTGCCCAGCCCCACCGCTGCCATCCGCTAGGATGGAATGGTGAACACACCAGCACCCAGCGCCGCCGAGGGCGCTTCACTGCCCGCCGATATTGCTGCCCGCCTCAAACGCGATGAGCACGGTCTTTTTGCCGCCATTATCCAGCAGTACGACACCCGCGACGTGCTTATGCTCGGCTGGATGAATGACGAAGCCCTGCACCGCACCCTCACCCAGGGGCGGGTGACCTTCTGGTCCCGCTCCCGCCAAGAATACTGGCGCAAGGGCGATACCAGCGGCCACTACCAGTACGTCAAAAGTGTCAGCATCGACTGTGACGGTGATGCCCTACTCCTTGAGGTAGACCAGGTGGGGGCCGCTTGCCACACCGGCACCACCACTTGTTTTCAAGCGGGCGGGCAGTTACCTGCTGTGACCGGCGTCCGCCCCGAATAGTCCTATAGCCACACCAGAACCAGAGGAAACCATGCACGACTTGGGAATCGTCGAACCGACCTTAGAAGAGTTCCGTGAACTAGCTGCCAGCTGCCGCGTCATCCCGGTGCGCGTCAAAGTTCTCGCCGATGCCATGACCCCCATCGGCATCTACCGTTCCCTGGTCGCCGCCGACGGCACCCCCGCCCCCGGCACCTTCCTACTGGAATCAGCTAACGAACAAAAACAGTGGTCCCGCTACTCCTTTATCGGGGCCTCAAGCCGCTCCACCCTCACCACCAAGGGCGGGCAGATCCTCTGGCAGGGGATTACGCCCTCCGGCGCGCCCACCGAGGGCGACCCCGTTGAGGCTATCCGCCAAACCCTTGAGATGCTACACACTGAGCCGCTTGATAACCTGCCCCCGCTCACCAGCGGCCTGGTCGGCTACATGGGGTGGGATGTAGTGCGCCACTGGGAGAAACTGCCCGGCGGCCCAGCAGACGACGTTAACCTGCCCGAGTTCGCCCTGAACATCGTCTCAGATATGGCTGTGCACGATAACGCCGACGGCACCGTCACCCTGATTGCTAACGCCATCAACTTCAACGGCACCAGCGAGAACGTTGACGCCGCCTACGCCGATGCGCTCTCTCGTGTGCAAGCCATGATGGGTAAACTGGCTCAGCCTGCCCCCGAATCTGTCTCAACCCTCAGCGGCACGGCGGACGTCCAGGCGCAGGTAGCGCAGGTCAAACACACCTGGGCAGAACAAGGCTTCCTAGATGCTATTGAGAAGTCCAAGAAAAACATTATTGACGGCGACGTCTTCCAGATCGTGATTTCCCGCCGTTTTGAGGCTGAAAACCGGGCCAGCGCACTGGATGTTTACCGGGTGCTACGCCAGTCCAACCCCTCACCTTATATGTACCTCTTTAACTTTGAGTCCACTGAGGATGGTGAGCCCTTCCAGATTGTAGGCTCCTCACCTGAGGCTCTGGTCACTCTTAAAGAGGGTACTGCCACCACCCACCCCATTGCCGGGTCGCGTCCGCGCGGGGCAACCCGCGAAGAGGACCTTGCCCTGGCTGAAGAGCTCCTGGCTGATGAGAAAGAACGCTCTGAACATCTCATGCTCATTGACCTGGCCCGCAACGACCTCTCCCGCATCGCGGTTCCCGGTAGTGTCAATGTCACCCAGTTCATGGAAATCGAGCGTTTCAGCCACATCATGCACATCTCATCTGAGGTGCAAGCCCAGCTGGCTGAGGGCATGAACGCCTATGACGTGCTGCGGGTGGCCTTCCCGGCAGGTACTCTCTCAGGTGCCCCTAAGCCCCGTGCCATGCAACTTCTTGACGAATATGAGGTGAGCGCCCGCGGGGTCTACGGAGGTGTGTGCGGTTATTTCGACTTTGCCGGCAACATGGATATGGCCATCGCTATCCGTACCGCCGTGCTCAAGGGCGGGCGGGCTTACGTGCAGGCCGGTGCCGGTATCGTCATGGATTCAGTGCCGGCCTCTGAGGCCCAGGAAACCGTGAATAAGGCGGCAGCGCCCCTGCGTGCTGTGCTCACCGCATCGGGCCTGGCCCCACTTTCTGCTGAGGTGGCTCACTAGATGGGTGAGCCGCAGGCCCCCGCTACAGAGGCTTCCCCCACCCGCCCAGTACCGGGCTGGGCTGCACCTGCCCGCGTCATGCTAGGGTGCCTAGCTGTTGCTGCCGCAGCCTTTGTAGCTACCCTACCTACTTGGGTGCGTACCCAGGTGAGCACCGTGGTCTCCACCTCTACCCTGCACATTTCTGGGGCGGACGCTGCCCCCACCGTCTCTGCTCTAGCACTGGTTGCCCTGGTGGCCTCCGTGGCCCTGCGTATTGCCGGGCCCAAACTGCGTAAGGTACTGGCTCTAGCCCTGGTGGGCGTGGGGGTGGGTCTGGCGGTTGCCGCTTTCGGTGTGCACGCCGACCCGCAGGCTGCCTCGATGGCCCAGGTCAGTGCAATCACCGGCACTAACGCCCCCGCAGACTCCTACGCCGTGACTGCCTTGCCGCTGCTGGCGTCCGCCTGTGGAGTGCTGGTGGCCCTGGCCGGGGTGTGGGCTTTTGCCGCCACCTCCTACTGGAAGACCAAACGCACATACGACCGCTCCGCCGCCCGGGAAGCCCGCCAAGCCTCTGCCCAAGAACCAGACGACATTGACACCTGGGACTCCCTGAGTGAGGGTAAAGACCCTACTGCCTAGCGTATTTTGAGGAAATCTAGGGGCCTGCCGCCTCAAAGGCTGGGATAAAGACAGCACTATCTCATAAGATAGAAACAAGCACCCGTGTGCTCTGCCCCAGGTACCGGCAAGCGCACGCCCACACAGTACAAGGAGACTCACATGGCACAGCAGACCGTTGAGATGGTCCCCGACCAGCCCTACAACAACCACGGCAACACCACCGCCTCATGGGCCATGGTCGGCATCATGATCGCCGGTGCTGTTATCGGTGCAATCGGCTTTTGCATCTCAAACACCCCCATCCTCATCGTCGGTATCGCAATTATTGCTATCGGCCTTGTCACCGGTGTCGTGCTCCGCGCAGCAGGCTACGGCCAAGGCGGCAAGCACACCAAGTACCACCACTAAAAACCAACCTGCGCCGTCCGCGCACCAGAACCAAGGGGCACCATGACCGTACTAGACGACATCATCGTAGGCGTCCGCGAAGACCTCGAAACCCGCCGCGCCGCCCAGCCACTTGAAGACCTCAAAAAGCGCGCAGTAGCCCAAGCCCCAGCCCTCGACGCCCTAGCCGCCCTCCGCGGTGCCCAAGCTAGCAGCGTCGAAATTATTTCTGAAGTTAAACGCTCTTCCCCCTCCAAGGGTGCCCTCTCAGCTATCCCAGACCCCGCCCAGCTGGCTGCCGCCTACCAGGCCGGGGGAGCAACTGCTATCTCCGTGCTCACCGAAGAACGCCGCTTCAAAGGCACCCTAGCCGACCTTGACGCCGTCCGCGCCGCTGTGAGCATCCCAGTCTTGCGTAAAGACTTCACCGTCGACGAATACCAGATTTGGGAGGCCCGCGCCCACGGCGCCGACCTCATCCTGCTCATTGTCGCAGCCCTCGATGACGCCACCTTACGCCGCTTCCTCGACCTCACCCACCAACTGGGCATGAACGCCCTAGTAGAAACCCACACCCCTGAAGAAATTGAACGAGCCATCGCCCTCGGTGCCCGCATCGTAGGTGTAAACGTGCGCAACCTCAAAACCTTAGAAGTTGATAACAATAACTTCAGCGCAATGGCCCCCCTGCTGCCTGCCGATGCCATCATCGTCGCCGAATCAGGGGTAGCTAGCCCCCAGGACGTCGCTACCTACGCCTCCCACGGTGCCAAGGCTGTGCTTGTGGGCGAGGCCCTGGTCAAATCAGGCACCCCCACCGAAACCCTACGCGAATTCCGTGCCGCCGGTGCCCAAGCACGAGAAACCTGGCTGGCCGCCGCATCAGCCTAACCCCCGCCAACCCACCATTTGCTGGGCAGGGCGCCTACCGGCGTCCGCCCAGACCACCAGACATTCACCGATTAGCCCCACAGAAGGGAAACCCCATGACTGAAACCCTGGCAGAACAATTCCTAGCCTCGGGCCAAAGCCTCAAAAACGCCCCCGGCCCCTACTTCGGCAAATACGGTGGCCGTTACATGGCAGAATCCCTCATCGCCGCCATGGACGAGCTCGAAGAAACCTTTGAAAAAGCCAAACTCGACCCCGAATTCATCGACGAGTTCCGCCGCCTCTCAGCCGAATACTCCAACCGCCCCTCCCTGCTCACCGAAGTACCCCGCCTCTCAGAAGCAGCCGGGGGAGTGCGCTTCTTCCTCAAACGCGAAGATCTCAACCACACCGGCTCCCACAAAATCAACAACGTCATCGGCCAGGCCCTACTGGCCAAGCGCATGGGCAAGACCCGCCTCATCGCAGAAACCGGCGCAGGCCAGCACGGTGTCGCCACCGCCACCGCCGCCGCCCTCTTCGGCATGGACTGCGGAGTCTACATGGGCGAAGAAGACACCGAACGCCAAGCCCTCAACGTAGCCCGCATGCAGCTACTAGGTGCAACCGTCATCGCCGTACAGACCGGCTCACGCACCCTCAAAGACGCCATCAACGAAGCCTTGCGCGACTGGGTCTCTAACGTAGATACCACCCACTACCTCCTAGGCACCGCAGCCGGCGCCCACCCCTTCCCCGCCATGGTGCGCTACTTCCACGACGCCATCGGCACCGAAGCCCGCCAACAGTTCCTCGAAGCCACCGGCACCCTACCCACCGGCATCGCAGCCTGCGTAGGCGGCGGCTCCAACGCCATCGGCCTCTTCCACGCCTTCCTCGATGACGCCAACGTCAAAATCTACGGCTTCGAAGCAGGCGGCGACGGAATCGACACCGACCGCCACGCAGCCACCATCAACCTAGGTCGCCCCGGCATGCTCCACGGCGCCATGACCTACCTCATGCAAGATGAAGACGGCCAAACCATCGAATCCCACTCCATCTCAGCAGGCCTAGACTACCCCGGCGTCGGCCCCGAACACGCCTACCTCTCAGACATCGGCCGCGTAGACTACCAGGCTGTCACCGACACTGAAGCCATGGAGGCCCTACGCCTACTCTGCCGCACCGAAGGCATCATCCCAGCCCTCGAATCGTCCCACGCGCTCGCCGGTGCCCTGCGTGTTGCTCAAGAATGGGCCGCGGAAGACCCGGCTACCGCCCACGAAAAGTCCATGATTGTCTGCCTTTCAGGCCGCGGCGATAAAGACATGGAGACCGCCCTCAAATGGTTTGGCCTGGGTAAAGCTATCCCCTCAACCAGCCTGAATGTGGGGAATAAAGAAGCCGCGGCAGAAGCCACCGCGCAGAATGATGAAACCGCGCAGAACGAAAGCAAGGGTGCCTAAATGAGCTACATGGATTTTCAGGACGAGGCCCGCTACTCGGTGCGTAAGGGCATTTTCCCTGCCCCCAACCCCGATTCTCAGCTGGCCGCCCGTTTGGCTGACTGTAAGGCCCAGGGCCGTGCTGCCCTGATTGGTTACCTGCCGGTGGGCTACCCCAGTGTTGATGAGTCCATTGAGGCTGCTATTGAGATGGGCCGTAACGGGGTCGATATTATTGAGCTGGGCTTGCCCTACTCAGACCCTGTGATGGACGGCCCTGTGATTCAGCGGGCCACTGTGGAGGCCATTGAGAAGGGCTTCCACACCGATGATTTGTTCCGTGCTGTGCGTGAGATTACCGCTGCTACTGATGCGGTGGTTCTGGTGATGACCTACTGGAACCCTGTGCTACGCCGCGGTGTTGATCTCTTTGCCCAGCAGCTTGCTGAAGCTGGTGGTGCGGGTCTGATTACCCCTGACCTGGTGCCTGATGAGGCCGCTGACTGGTTTGAGGCTTCAGAGAAGCACGGCCTTGACCGTATTTTCTTGGCTGCTATTTCTTCTAGCCCTGAGCGTCTTTCTCTGATTTCTCGGGCTTCGAGCGGTTTCGTTTATGCTGTGTCGGTCATGGGTGTGACCGGTGCTCGTTCTTCGGTGAACACTGCCGCTGAGACCCTGGTCGCTGATTTGCGTGCTGCCGGTGCCCCTGCCGCCTGCGTGGGCTTGGGTGTGTCCCGGCGTGAGCATGTTGAAGAAATCGGTGCCTATGCGGACGGCGTGATTGTGGGTACTGCTTTGGTGAAGGCCTTGGCTGAGGGCGGCCCGGCTGCTGTGGGTGCCTTGACTCGCCAGCTAGCTGGCCGCGAGTAGGGCTTCTATGGTGGCTTCTACTGTCTTGGCGTCGATTCCTTCGCCGTCCGTTTCTGCTTTTGAGCTGGGCCCTTTGACGATTCATTTCTATGCCCTGTGTATTCTGGCGGGCATTGTGGTGTGCCTGTGGCTCACTGGCCGCCGCTGGGCCGCCTGGGGTGAGGACCCTGAGCGTGTGTGGGATGTTGCCATGTGGGCTATTCCTGCCGGTATTGTTGGTGCCCGTCTTTACCATGTGCTGATTACCGACCCTGGCTCTTATTTTGGTGAGGGCGCTGACCTGCTTGATGTGTTCAAGATTTGGGAGGGTGGTATCGGTATTATGGGTGCGATTTCTGTCGGTGGCTTGGGCGCCTGGTATGCCTGCCGCCGCTATGGTATTTCGCTCCCTAAATTTGCGGACGCCGCCGCCCCCGGCATCATGATTGCCCAGGCGCTGGGCCGCTGGGGTAACTGGTTTAACCAGGAGCTTTTTGGCAGGCCCACTACCTTACCGTGGGGCCTGGAGATTTCGGCAACTTCACCTAATTTTCCTGACCAGTACCCTGTGGGGACGCTTTTTCACCCCACCTTCCTCTATGAGTCCTTGTGGAACCTACTTGGTGCTGCCTTACTGATTGCCCTGGGCCGCCGCGGGGTATTCCAGATGGGGCAGATTTTTTGGGCTTATGTCACCTGGTATGGGTTTGGCCGTCTCCTGATTGAGTGTTTCTTACGCATTGATACTGCTGAGATGCTGTGGGGTGTGCGTGTTCATGTGTGGACCTCTGGCGCGGTCTTGTTGTTGGGTATTCTCATGTTCGCGCTCATGGGTGCCCGTGCGCGCAGGTGCGGGGAGCTGCCCGGTGCTTACCGGCAGGGTTCTTCTGGGTCCGGCTTTTCCCGGCCGGGTAGGGACGAGCCCGCCCCGGCGTCCGTCCGTTCCGGCAACTAGCGCACAAGCATAGAAACCAATCCGCATTTATTCTGAATAGTCCGCAACTAGTTGCGGGTAAACCAGAATAAGTGCGGATTATTTTGTGGCTTGGTGCCGTGCTGCTCTGTCTGTTTCTGCCCAGGCCCCTATCTCAAATAGCAAGATGTGGGGCTATTAAAGAGTTTCATTTTGTCTCTTTGGCCGCCACCAATAATTGAATTATTACGATAATTATTCATGACCTAATTCTATTTTTCCTTGGCTGAGCGGGGAAGTCCTGAGGTGACACTCGGCTCTAAGCCTCTATTTAACAGGGAAGTGAGCTGTCGCGGCGGTAACCAGAGGCTGGGTGAGCTGTTGAATCTTTACACGCAGCGGTGTATAAATTTACACATACGTAACGAAACCTCTTACGACTGATGGAAGTTTTACCTCGCCGCCTATCCGAAGGCGGGGTTGCCCCTAGTGCAGGAACCCCACCCTGGCGTCCTGCGGCTATCGTCTGTTCCATTACCGTAATGAGGCAACCACCGACATCTTGTGCTGCAAAGGAGCGGCTAAACTACCAGCGCCCTGATGCCCCACCCCCGCTCCTGCGCGCCAGCCGTTTAGCCCTGCCCACCGGCACCTGAGCCCAACGTAAGTAGGAACGGCCCACATGAGTCACACCACGCTCGGCAGTGCAGTCAACGCCGATAAGACCTTCACCCAGGACCACCACACCATCGGGCACGCCCCTTCACCTTTCACCACATTCGCCTCCATCCCCGATGCCACTGGTCTTTACAACCCGGAGAATGAAAAGGACGCCTGCGGCTTGGCCATGATTGCCACCCTGCGCGGCACACCGGGCCACGACATCGTTGATCACGCCCTGACCGCTCTGCGCCGTCTAGAGCACCGTGGTGCTGTGGGCGCGGACGAAGGTACCGGCGATGGCGCTGGCATTTTGCTACAGATTCCTGACGCTTTCTTGCGTGAGGTCGTCGATTTTGAGCTGCCGGAGCTGGGCAAGTATGCGGTAGGTACCGCCTACCTACCCACCAATGGCGAGAACGCAGATGAACTCAAGGAGGGGCTAACTCAGATTGCTCAGCGTGAGGGCCTGCGTGTACTGGGTTGGCGTGAGGTGCCGGTTAAGGCTGACATTGTTGGTAAGGCCGCCCGTGCGGTCATGCCATATTTTGTGCAGATGTTTATCGCAGAAGCCTCCGGCGAAGACCTGGACGCTGTCAATGCCCCCTTCACCGGGCACATTCCCGTCATTAACCTGGACGAAGATTCAGAGCGCCGCCAGCTCGATCAGAAGGCCTTCCGGGTGCGTAAGCGCGCCCAGCGCAAACTTGGCGTCTACTTCCCCTCCTTCTCTTCACGCACCATCGTGTATAAGGGTATGCTGACCACCGCCCAGCTTGAGCCTTTCTACCCGGATCTGTCCGACCCGCGTTTTGCGACCAAGCTGGCCATTGTTCACTCGCGTTTTTCGACCAACACTTTCCCTTCGTGGCCGCTGGCTCAGCCTTTCCGCACTATTGCCCACAACGGTGAAATTAACACGGTCAAGGGTAACCGCAATTGGATGCGCGCCCGCCAGTCTCAGCTTAAGTCCCCGGTGCTGGGCCGTAACCCTGAAGAGCTTTTCCCTATCTGCTCTGTAGGTGCCTCTGACTCTCAGAGCTTTGATGAGGTTGCTGAGCTGCTCATGCTCTCTGGCCGCTCAGCGGCGCAGGTGTTGATGATGATGGTCCCTGAGGCCTGGGAAAACCACGAAACCATGGACGAGGACCGCCGCGCCTTCTACCGCTACCACTCTTCTCTCATGGAGCCCTGGGACGGCCCTGCTGCCATTGCTTTTACGGACGGCGATAATGTCGGCTCCGTGCTGGACCGTAACGGTTTGCGCCCTGGCCGCTACTGGGTGACCGATGATGGCCTGGTTATTCTGGCCTCTGAGGTGGGCGTGGTTGATATGCCCGAAGAGAAGATTGTTGAGAAGGGCCGCGTCTCACCGGGCAAGATGTTCTTTGTGGACACTAAGGCAGGACGCCTGGTGCCCGACGAAGAGGTTAAGGCAGCAGTTGCCGCCGAGCAGCCCTGGAAGCAGTGGGCTGATGAGAACATTGTTGATTTGGCTGACCTGCCTGACCGTGAGCACATTCGTGCCTCTCGACAGTCAATTCTTAAGCGTCAGCAGACCTTTGGGTACACTGAAGAAGAGCTGCGTAAGATTCTGGCGCCCATGGCTAAGACCGGTGCTGAACCCATCTACGCTATGGGTACAGACACCCCCATTGCGGTGTTGTCCTCGCGTCATCGTCTGCTCTTTGACTACTTTGTGCAGTCCTTTGCCCAGGTCACTAACCCGCCTTTGGATTCTATCCGTGAAGAGCTGGTGACTAGCCTGAAAACTTCCATTGGTGCTAATGGCAACCTGCTGCGTAATGGTCGAGTAAAGGTGCAGCATGTGGGTCTTGACTTCCCTGTCATCAATAATGATGAGCTCGATAAAATCGCCCACATTGAGGATGAAGATGGCATGCCTGCTGCCCTTAAGGTCAGCGGCCTCTACCTGGCTAATGGGGGAGAGGAAGCACTGCGTAACCGTATCGCTGAAATCTGTGAGAAGGTTTCTGCTGCGGTTGAGCGTGGCGTGCAGTTCCTGATTCTTTCAGACCGTAACTCTAACGGTGCTTGGGCGCCCATTCCCTCCCTGCTGCTGACTAGCGCCGTCCACCACCACCTGTTGCGCTCTGCTACCCGCACCAAGGTTGCCCTCATCGTTGAAGCCGGTGATGTGCGCGAGGTTCACCATGTTGCCACTCTGATTGGCTATGGTGCTTCGGCTGTTAACCCTTACCTGGCTATGGAGTCGGTAGAAGAGCTGGTTGCTCAGGGTGAAATCACTGGTGTCACTGAGGCTGAGGCTGTCTATAACCTCATTAAGGCCCTGGGTAAGGGTCTGCAGAAGATTATGTCCAAGATGGGTATTTCTACCGTCTCCTCCTACTGTGGTGCCCAGACCTTTGAGGCCCTGGGCCTGTCCCAGCAGGTTGTTGACCAGTTCTTCACTGGAACCCACTCCCAGATGGACGGTGTGGGCTTGGACGTTATCGAAGCTGAAACCCGCAAGCGTCACCATGATGCTTACCCCGATGACGGCGTTTCTGTGCCGCACCGGGCCCTGGAGACTGGCGGCGAATACGACTGGCGCCGTGATGGTGCACCCCACCTCTTTAACCCTGAGACGATTTTCCGTCTGCAGCACTCCACCAAGACCCGCAACTACGACCTGTTCAAGTCTTACACTCAGCTGGTCGATGATCAGGCTAAGGACCTGATGACTCTGCGCGGCCTCTTCACCTTCACCCAGGATCGCACCCCCATCGATATTGATGAGGTTGAGCCTGTCAGTGAGATTGTGAAGCGTTTCTCTACCGGTGCTATGTCTTATGGTTCTATCTCTCAGGAGGCTCACGAGACTCTAGCTATCGCCATGAACCGCCTAGGCGCTAAGTCCAACACTGGTGAGGGCGGTGAGGACGTTGACCGTCTGCTTGACCCCGCCCGTCGTTCTGCTATTAAGCAGGTAGCATCTGGGCGTTTTGGTGTCACGTCCCTTTACCTGACTAACGCTGATGACATCCAGATTAAGATGGCTCAGGGCGCTAAGCCTGGTGAGGGTGGCCAGCTCATGGCCCAGAAGGTTTACCCCTGGGTGGCTAAGACCCGCCACTCGACTCCTGGTGTTTCGCTAATTTCGCCGCCTCCTCACCACGATATTTACTCTATTGAGGATCTGGCCCAGCTCATTTATGACTGCAAGCGCGCTAACCCTGCCGCCCGTATTCACGTGAAGCTCGTCTCTGAGATGGGCGTGGGCACGGTGGCAGCAGGTGTCACTAAGGCTAAGGCTGATGTTGTGCTGATTTCTGGGCACGATGGTGGTACTGGTGCGGCCCCCCTGAACTCTCTTAAACATGCAGGTGCCCCCTGGGAGCTGGGCCTGGCTGAAGCCCAGCAGACCCTCATGATTAACGGTTTGCGTGACCGTGTGGTCGTTCAGGCTGATGGTCAGCTCAAAACCGGGCGTGATGTCATTATTGCTGCCCTGCTCGGTGCTGAAGAGTACGGTTTTGCTACCGCACCTCTGATTGTTGAGGGCTGCATTATGATGCGTAAATGCCACCTGGATACCTGCCCGGTGGGTGTGGCCACTCAGAACCCTGAGCTGCGGTCCCGTTTTACTGGCAAGGCCGACCATGTGGTGAACTTCTTCGAGTTCATTGCAGAAGAAGTGCGTGAATACTTGGCTCAGCTTGGCTTCCGCACCCTGGATGAGGCTATTGGCCATGCTGAGCTGCTTGATATGTCTCAGGCTATTGAGCATTGGAAGGCTGATGGGCTGGACCTGTCTAAGGTACTGACTTCAACTGCTGTTGAATACCAGGGCCAGGGCATCCGCCACCTGAAGGATCAGGATCATGAACTTGACCAGCACATCGATAACACCTTCATTGCGGCAGCTCAGCAGACCCTGGGCGACCGCACCCCGGTTGTTATTGACTCGCAGGTGGTGAACACTGACCGCTCGGTAGGTACCATGTTGGGCCACGCCGTCACGAAGACTTTCGGTATTGATGTGCTTGACCGTGATTCCATCACCTTGAACCTGACCGGTCATGCGGGCCAGTCTTTGGGTGCTTTCTTGCCTGAGGGTGTCACTATTCGCCTGACTGGCGATTCTAACGACTATGTGGGCAAGGGTCTTTCTGGTGGCCGTATTATTGTGGCTCCGGACGCCGCTGCCCCCTTGGTTGCCGAGGAGAACGTGGTAGCCGGTAACGTCATCGGCTACGGCGCAACCAGTGGTGAGATGTTTATCCGCGGTCTTGTGGGTGAACGCTTCTTGGTTCGTAACTCTGGTGCAACCGCTGTGGTTGAAGGCATTGGCGATCACGGGTGTGAATACATGACTGGTGGCCTGGCTCTGATTCTGGGCGCTACTGGCCGTAACTTTGGTGCAGGTATGAGTGGTGGTATCGCCTACGTGCTTGACCTGGATATGGCTAAGGTCAATAAACAGTCCCGTGAATCAGGTGAGCTGACTTTCCTTGAACTGAATGAAGAGGATCGTTCCACTGTCGCCCAGCTTTTGACCAGCCATCAGGCTGAGACCGGCTCGCACCTGGCGTCTGCCCTGCTGGAAGACTTGGAGGGTACTTTCGCCCGCATCACCAAGGTATTCCCGCGCGACTTTGCCGCCGTACTAGCTATCCGTGCCGAGGCTGCTGCCGCCGGCGAAGACACCGAATCTATGCAGGTTTGGAACAAGATTTTGGAGGTGACCGCTCGTGGCTGATCCCCGCGGTTTTCTGAAAGTAACCACCCGTCAAGACCGTCCTAAGCGCCCCGTGCCTGTGCGTATTCTTGATTGGAAGGAAGTGCAGATCGCCCAGAACTCAGCGGTTCTTAAGACTCAGGCCTCCCGCTGTATGGACTGCGGTGTTCCTTTCTGTCATGTTGGTTGCCCCCTGGGTAACCTGATCCCGGAGTGGAATGATTTGACCTGGCGTGAGCAGACTGAGAAGGCTGTTGAGCGTCTGCACGCGACCAATAACTTCCCTGAGTTCACTGGGCGCGTCTGCCCGGCTCCTTGCGAGAGCTCGTGTGTGCTGGGCATCAACCAGCCTGCGGTGACCATTAAGCAGATTGAGTATTCGATTGCTGAACAGGCCTTTGAGGGCGGCTTCATTGAGCCGATTATGCCTGACCGTATGCTTGATAAGACTGTGGCCGTGGTTGGTTCTGGCCCCGCCGGTTTGGCTGCTGCCCAGCAGCTGACCCAGGCCGGTTTCACGGTGGCTGTCTTTGAACGTGACGATAAGGTCGGTGGCCTGCTGCGTTACGGCATCCCCGATTTTAAGCTGGAAAAGCAGATTGTGGACCGCCGTATTGAGGTCATGGAGGCTGAAGGCACTCGCTTCCGCACTGGCGTTGAAATTGGTCAGGACATCACCTGGGATGATTTGAAGCGCCGCTACGATGCTGTCATTGTGGCTACTGGTGCTACTGCCCCCCGCGGCCTGTCTATCCCCGGTGCTGACTTGGAGGGCGTTCACTACGCCATGCCTTATCTGACCGAGGCTAACCGGGTTGTTGCAGGTGAGGTGGAGACTCCCAGCATTAATGCGGCCGGTAAGCACGTTATTGTGTTGGGTGGTGGTGACACCGGCTCTGACTGTATTGGTACTGCCGTGCGTCAGGGTGCTGCTTCTATTACTACCTTGGCTATTGGTGCTCAGCCCCCGGCTGACCGCGCTGACCATGAGCCTTGGCCCATGTTCCCCAAGGTCTTTGAAGTATCCTCCTCCCACGAGGAAGGTGGTGAACGCAAGTACCTGGCCTCCACCGTCGAATTTGTGGGGGAGAACGGTCAGCTGACCGGCCTGAAGGTCGCTGAGACCGAGTACCTGCCTGATGGTCGCCGTGCACCTAAGGCTGGAACTGAGCGCGTGATCCCTGCTGACCTGGTTTTCTTGGCTTTGGGCTTCACCGGCCAGGAGAATGACGCCATTACCGCCCAGGCTGGTGCAGAACTTGATCGTCGCACCAATGTGGCCCGCGATGAGAACTACATGACCAATGTGCCTGGTATTTTCTCCTGCGGTGACGCCGGGCGCGGCCAGTCCTTGGTTGTTTGGGCTATCGCTGAGGGGCGGGCCTGTGCCGCAGCCGTTGAGAAATACCTGACTGGTTCTACTGAGCTCCCTGCGCCGGTAGCTCCCTCAGACCGGGCTATCGACCTGGCCCTCTAAACTGAGTGAAATAGACACCGGGCAGGTAGACTCATTACTTCTGTGAGTCTACCTGCCCGGTGCTTTTCTTATGCTAGGGCAGCTACTGCCTGCACGAGAGGGGTAATCTGCTCCTTGCTAGAGTAGTCCACGGTTTTTTGGGCGAAGCTCTCTAGCATCTGCTGGTTAGCCTCAGACTTTTTGGGCAGGGCCGCAATCGCTGAGCGAATCCCTACCATCACGGTCTTGTGCTTGAAGGATAGCCGGGTGTGGTCTAAGCCGCCGCGCAGATGAAAGGTGCCCAGGGCGTCCTTCACCAGGGCCTCACCCAGGTTTCTCGCCAGCAGGGCATCGAGCTTCTGCTGGCTAGCCCCTTCTAGGCCACTGAATGAAACAGTGAAGAGGGCAAAGGGCTTGGCCTTGAGCTTCTGGTCGTACTTTTTGAGTTCTTGCGCCCCGGTGAGAAACCCGCCGTAGTCGCTCAGACCTGCTACGACTACGTCCGCCCCGTCTAGGGCAGGCTTGGTGAGCTGCTCTAGGGGCAAGAGGTGGAGGGCAAACTGCCCTTCAAGCTGCTGACCGGCCCAGCGGGCGTACTGCTCGGTGTAACCATACTGGCTACCGTAGGCAATCAGGAGCGTCTTCATGGTTAGGAGGCGGCGATATCGGTGAGGTAGGTTTCGACTTCAGCAACCAGGGGGGCAATCCATTCGCGGTTGGTGTGGTCAGCCCCGCCGTTTTCGAAGGCTTCAATAAGCTGCTTGTCGTATTCGTTCTGCTTGGGCTTGAGCTTGTAGGCGGTCTTGACGCCGGCCAGGGCGGTCTTGTGCAGGCGGGTCATTTCGTTCATTTTGAGGCCCCCGCGGAAGTGGAAGGCGGGGCGGCCGCCTGCAACATCGGCCTTGTAGCTCTTCATGACGCGCTCATCCAGGTAGGTGCGGGGGTAGAGTTCGGTGCCGTTGAAGGAAACAGTGTAGAAGACACGGTGGGGAACGGTGAGCATAGCTTCGCGGCGCTTGCGCAGAGTGGGGGCGCCGGTGAGGAAGCCGCCCAGGTAGCTAGCGCCTACGATGAGCACGTCCGCTGCTGTGATCATGTCGTCGGTAGCTTCGGTGGAGGGGCAGAGGGTGACCTGGGGGGCGGACGCGTGGGCGCGCAGGTCTTCTGCAATCCACTGGGCGTAGCGTTCGGTGTGGCCGTAGGTGGAGCCGAAGAGGATAAGGACGTTGGGGGTAGTCATGAGCAGTCTTTCGTCAGGTTGTAGGTAAGTTGCTAGCTTAGTCTTCCGCATTCAGGATACGCCTCTGGGGCGGGTGCTCTCAAAGGTGACAAGCAAGATGACACATTTGTTTGTGTGAAGCAACGTATAATGAGGCAGTGGACACGTTGGTTTCACAGCCCTCTCCACAGAGGCTGGTTAGGGGCGGTCAGCAAACCGCTACTAACAGAAACCACGCCATGGTTCTCAGACCCCTACATACCTAAGGTTGATTGATGAGACGCGCAAAGATTGTTTGTACTATTGGCCCCGCAATTTCTGCACCGGAGAAAATTGCAGCGGCTATCGAAGCGGGCATGAATGTTGCCCGTCTGAACATGAGCCACGGTGACCATGAGGTACACACCAACTCATACACAACCATCCGCGAGCAGGCTGAACGCCTTGGCCGCAATGTCGCGATTCTCGCAGACCTGCAGGGCCCCAAGATCCGCCTAGCAACCTTCAAGAACGGTGCAGAAATTCTTGAACCTGGCGACACCTTCAAAATCACCATTGAAGATGTCGAAGGCACCAAAGAAATCTGCGGCACCACCTTCAAGGGCCTCCCCGGGGACGTTAACCCCGGCGATACCCTGCTGGTTGATGACGGCAAGATCCGTCTTGAAGCTATCGAGGTTGATGAGACTACCGTAACCACCCGCGTCATTGTGGGCGGCCCTGTTTCTAACAACAAGGGCATTAACCTGCCCGGTGTTGCTGTTTCTATCCCTGCCCTGACTGAGAAGGACGAGCGCGACCTGCGTTTTGCCCTGAACTTGGGCGTCGATATTATCGCTCTTTCGTTCGTGCGCTCAGGTGACGATATTCAGCGTGTTCACGAAATCATGGCAGAAGAAGGCCGCAAGGTTGCTGTTATCGCCAAGATTGAGAAGCCTCAGGCTGTTGAGAACCTGCAGGATATTGTCGATAAGTTTGACGGTATCATGGTGGCCCGTGGCGACCTGGGCGTGGAGTTCCCCCTCGAAGAAGTGCCCCTGGTGCAAAAGCGCGCCATTGAGCTGGCTCGTCGCTGGGCAAAGCCCGTTATTGTGGCAACCCAGGTGCTAGAAACCATGATTCAGAACCCTACCCCCACCCGTGCAGAAGCATCAGACTGCGCTAACGCTATTCTGGACGGTGCCGATGCGGTTATGCTCTCTGGTGAGACCTCAGTGGGTAAGTACCCCATCATTACCATTCAGACTATGGCCCGCATTATTAAGTCCACCGAAGAGCGTGGCCTCTTCCGTGTGCCTGAGCTGGGTACTTCACCTAAGACCCGTGGCGGCGCTATCACCCGTGCGGCGGTCAATATTGCTGACCAGTTGGATGTTAAATATATTGCTAGCTTCACCCAGTCTGGCGACACTGCCCGCCGTCTGGCCCGCCTGCGTCCGGCTAAGCCTGTGCTGGCTTTGACCCCTGAGCCTTCTGTGCGTGCTTTCCTTTCTTTGCTGTGGGGTGTTGAGGCTGCGGTATCACCCACTGCTAAAGATACGGACGAGATGACAGCTGCAGTTGACCGTTACATGCTGGCTAATGGCCTGGCAGAAGCTAACGATTTGATTGTGATGGCTGCCGGTTCACCTCCCGGCGTTGCCGGTTCAACTAACACTGTTAAGGTGCACCGTGTGGGCGACCTTGATGACGCTGGTGCTGTGCTGCCTGAGGCCCGTGAGCAGGTCTGCCCCTACACTGACTAGGTTTTTACCTGGTCTTGGTGTCTAACTGTTGGGTGGGGTGGTCCTTTGTCATATAGGGGTAAAGTTACCTATTTGATTGATAAATGTACTTTAACCTGCCTAATAGGTGTAGACTAATTATTGGTGGTTCAAGACCGGACAGATGGTTTTGGAACGAACCACCGTAGGAACCACAAGATCAGAGCCAAGCTCCGGTCTTGTATCCACACCGGCCCGCCTGCTCCATCGATGGGGCAGGCGGGTTTCGTGTGTGTAGGGGAGTACTTGAGGGGTCAAAGGCTGCCGCATTGTTGTGAGATAAAAGAAAAGCCCCCGACCTGGAATGTTGTACCAGGCCGGGAGCTTGTTGTGTGCCCAAGGTGGGACTCGAACCCACACTCCGAAGAACCGCATTTTGAGTGCGGCGCGTCTGCCAATTCCGCCACTTGGGCAAGTGCGAAAGCTCTTCTACAATACACTGTTTTACCTGCCGAACGCCAATCGGCGTATTTTTCCTAGAAGTAAGGGGCTTTGCTCTACTATGATGGGAGTCGAAAAGGGTACGCACCGTCACCCCGTCCATACGGGCTTAGAGGGGTGCGAGCGTGCGAAAATAGAACAGCGAACTTTTTACACAACGAGCGAACTTTAATAAGGTTAACGCTGAAACGACCTAAGGAGCAGGGTATGTCAGAGCAGACCACCCAAGAGCCCGAGAACCACGATCAGCAGCCCGCGCGCACCGTCGTCGTCGCTGAAGACGAGGCCTTGATTCGCCTCGATATCGTCGAAATGCTCAAAGATCAGGGCTTTAAGGTCATTGCCGAAACCGATAATGGCAAAAAGGCTGTAGAGCTAGTTGAAGAGCACCGCCCTGACCTGGTGCTCATGGATATTAATATGCCCATTATGGACGGTATTGAAGCCGCCGGGCAGATTAACGAGCAGCAGCTGGCCCCGGTCGTCCTTCTGACTGCTTTCAGTCAGAAGGAACTCGTGGACCGTGCAGCTGAGGCTGGGGCCATGGCCTATGTGGTCAAGCCTTTTACCCCTAATGATTTGATTCCTGCTATTGAGGTGGCTATTAGCCGTTATGAGCAGATTCGTGCTCTTCAGGATGAAGTCACTAACATCAAGGACCAGTTTGAGACGCGCAAACTGGTCGATCGGGCTAAGTCCTTGCTCATGACCAAGATGGGTTTGAGTGAGCCTGAGGCTTTCCGCTGGATTCAGAAGACCTCTATGGATCGTCGTCTCTCTATGCGTGATGTTGCTGAAACTATTGTGAAGCAGGTGCACTAGGCTAAAGGCTCACCGCCTATAGTCAAGCCCGCCCCAGCCTAGGCTGGGGCGGGCTTGACGTTTTAAGGGTGTGGGTGCCTGCCGGTGGGGTGGGGCCCTGCGGGGCTGGCTGCTGCCACCCCGCAGAGGGTGCTAGAGGGAGCCTTTATGGCTGCTCTTGGTACCGATACCCCAGAGCGTGACGGCTGTGCTCAGGGCGAGGATGGCCCACCAGAGCCCGCCCTGATTCAGGGCAGTGATGGCGAAGATGATGGTAAGAACTAAGAAAATGTTACCGATCAGTTTTCGGGTGTGAGCGCTCATGGGGGGCCTTTCTTCTCGTAGCGGTTAGTGGGCTGCTGCCAGGCTGCCTTGGTGTTCGTCAGACTCGGGTAGGTCCTCCTCGTTCGCACCGAAGTTTTGAGCTACGCGCTCGGTCAGTGAGGCGATGGCGGCGTCGCCGGTGACGTTGGTGGCGGTGCCGAAGGAGTCCTGGGCCAGGTAGAGGGCAATCATGAGGGCAATCATGGACTCGTCGAAGCCCAGCATGGACTGCAAGAGGCCGATAGCGGTCATAACAGCGCCACCGGGCACACCGGGGGCTGCAACCATCATGAGGCCCAGTACCAGAACCACAGGGATCATGGCGGTGAAGCTCAGGGAGCCGCTGGTCATGTAGACCACGGCCACTGAGCAGGAGGTAATGGTGATCATGGAGCCGGAGAGGTGGATAGTGGCGCACAGGGGGATAGCGAAGTCCACGATCTTGCCCTTGATGCCCACCTTCTTAGCGGAGGCCACGGTCACGGGTATGGTGGCTGCTGATGACTGAGTGCCGATAGCGGTGAAGTAGGCAGGGAGCATGCCGCGCAGCATGGTGAGGGGGTTGCGCTGGGAGGTGGCACCGGCGACGGTGTACTGGATAGCCAGCATGACCCAGTGCAAGATGAGCACCATGATGAAGACCTTACCGAAGACAGCAAGAATCTGGCCGACCTGCCCTGCCATGGTCATATTGGCGAAGACACCAACGATGTGCACCGGCAGGAGGGGGATAATGACGTAGGCCAGGAGCTTTTCGATGATGGTCTGGAAGTCCTGGAAGAGGACCAGCATGTTCTTACCCTGTAGGGCGGTGATACCTAGACCCATGATGAAGGCCAGAATCAGGGCGCTCATGACCGACATGATGGGGTCAAGGGTGAATTCGATGTAGCCAGCAGAGAGAGCTTCTTCAGGGTTCTGGAAGGCGGTGAGCTGCTGACCTTTAAGGATGATGGGGTAGAGGAAGTAGGCTACACCCAGAGCTAGGAAGCCTGCTGCGATGGAGGAAATGTAGGAAAGGGCTACGGTGGTGCCCAGGAGTTTGCCTGCGCCCTTAGCGAGGGAGCCGATGCCGGGCACGATGAAGCCGATGATAATTAGCGGAATCGCGAAGCTGAGGAAGGCGCTGAAGACGGTGGAGAATGAAACAAAGAGTTGAACGACGAAGTCGGTGGGGATAGCTGACCCTAGGGCGTCGTTGATGCCGGAGATGAGGCCGGGGGTGAAGGCTCCAATGAGGATACCGCCGATGATTGCGACGATAATCCACACGAGCAGAGGAATCTTTTTCATGGGGTTCCTTGGGGGTATGTGTGGTCTGGGTGCGATTGCACAAACTGCTAGTTTAGCAGGACGCCGGAAGCCCCGGCCCTGTCCCGTCCTGCCCCGCCCTGTCCTAGCCTGGGGCGGCGACTGCCTTGGCTAGGGCAGGTCGATAATGTTGTTGGTGATGCGGGCTGTGGCCACGAGCTTATGAGCCTCATCGGTGATGTCAATGGCGTGTACGCAGACGGTGCGGCCCAGTTTGACAGCCTTACAGGTGGCGGTGACAGTACCTGACCGCACAGAGCGCAGGTGGGTAATGTTCAAATCCACCCCTACAGCCGCCTTGTTCTGGTTAGCCACTGAAAGATAGGCAGAAAGTGAGCCTACGGTTTCAGCAAAAGCAGCAGAAGCGCCACCGTGCAGTAAGCCCATGGGCTGGGTGTTCCCTTCAACTGGCATGGTGGCAATGGTCAGTTCGGGGGAGGCTTCGATGATGGTGATACCGAGTTTTTCTGCCAGGGCCCCTGAGCCTCGTTCTTCTAGTATCTGCTGGTAGTTGCTGCTCTGCTGGGTTTGCTTACTCATGGTCTCTTCCTGGGTTGGTTTTTCTGTGCTGGTGGGCTGGTATGTGCTCTCTATGGTAGAGCAGGGGAGAATTGTGAGGCTAGGTTGGTTTCAGGGCAGACGGTAGGATGGTAGGCGTGATGACTAGACCTGAAACTTCTGCCCCTGCACCCGGTAAACTCATGCTCATTGATGGGCACTCTTTGGCTTTCCGCTCCTTTTACGGCACCCCGGTGGATGTCTTTGTGAACGCTGAGGGCCAGCACACTAATGCGGTTCATGGCTTCCTTTCGACCCTGATTTTACTGATTAAAAATGAGCAGCCTAGCCATATTATTGTGGCTTTTGATTTATCAGGTGGTACTTTCCGCACTGAGGAATACGGCGAGTACAAGGGCGGACGAAATGAGACACCGCAGGAGTTTCTGGGCCAGATTGAGCTGATTCAGAAGGCCCTGGCGGCCCTGAATATTCCGTCGGTGACCCTGCCCCGTTATGAGGCGGACGATATTGTGGCTACCTACACCCGTCAGGGGCGTGAAGCTGGCTTTGAGGTGCAGATTGTTTCAGGTGACCGTGATGCCTTCCAGCTGGTGAGTGATACTGTCACGGTGCTCTACCCGGTGACGACCGGCCCCACTAAGGGTATTCGTTATATGACCCCGGCGGCTGTGGAAGAAAAATATAAGGTTGCCCCTCACCTTTACCCTGATTTGGCTGCGCTGACCGGTGAGCAGGCTGATAACCTGCCGGGTGTGCCCGGTGTGGGCCCAGGTTTTGCCGCCAAGTGGATTAACGAGTACGGCGATTTGGCTGGGGTGTTAGAGAACGCCGATAAAATTAAGGGTAAGAAGGGTGAGGCCCTGCGTGAGCACATGGACGATGTGGTGCGCAACCGCCGCCTTAACCGCTTGGTTGATGATCTTGAGCTGCCCGTTGCTCTTGAAGAGGCTACAGGCTATGGCCCCAAGAGTGAGGAACTTGAAGAACTCTTCGATTACCTGGAGTTCAACTCTATTCGCAAGCGTGTAGCTGAACTGTTTGATGGGTTGAGCCAGCTAGCTCCTGCCCTTGAGATTACTGTTGATGCTGTAGAAGTGCTAGAGAGTGCGGAGTCTTTTGGTGCTTTCCTTGCCTCTGCCCCTGATGCGCTGGGTGCGGTTGAGCGTGCTGCTGAGCTGCCTGAGCGTCTAGCCCAGGCTCTTACCCTGTGGCCTGTGGTCGATGAAGAGGCCAGGGAGAAGGGGCTGGCCCACGGCCAGGCCTTGCATGGTCTGGTGCTGGTTGCCGGTGCCCGCGTTGCCTACCTGGGTTTTGAGAAGCAGGCGGACGGCGTCCGCGCAGCTCTCGGTGACTGGTTGGGTGATGCGAGCGCCCCTAAAATTATCTTCGATGTGAAGCAGACCTATAAGTCTCTTGCCGCTTATGGGTTGCCTCTGGCAGGTGTAGTGGAAGACCCCATGCTTTCTTCTTATGTGTGTGGTTTTATCCCTACTGCCCGCCGCCGTGGCCACCGTGAGATGTTAGAAGATTTGACCCGCGACTATCTGCGTCAAACCTACCCGGCTGCCCCGCAGCAGCAAGAGCAGGGGGAGCTTTTCTCCTTGGAGCCTGCGGTTGATACGGCTTACCAGGGTCTGCTGGGGCGCTTTGTGCAGGAGTTGGCGTATGCTTTGCACCTTGATCTGGTGGCTAAGAACCAGTTGGGTCTTTATGAGGAAATTGAGTTGCCGGCTGCCTCTGCCTTGGCCCGCATGGAAATTGCTGGTGTGGCGATTGATGCTCATGCTATCTCAGAGCTCAAGAGCTACTATGGTGAGCATGTTACCCGCGCCACCGATGCTGCTTATGAGATTTTGGGGCATGAGGTGAATCTTTCCTCACCTAAGCAGCTGCAGGGCGTCCTTTTTGATGAGCTGGAGTTGCCGACCACCCGCAAGCTCAAGAGTGGCTATTCTACTGATGCTGATTCTCTTGCAGGGATTTTGGGGCAGGTAGATTCTGAGAGCCGGGGGGCCTCTTTTCTCGGTGAGCTGCAAACCTACCGTGATTACACCAAGCTTAAGCAGACCGTTGAGGGGTTGCGTAAGGCAACTGCAGCAGATGGGCGTATTCACACCACCTACCAGCAGAATGTGGCTGCTACTGGTCGTCTTTCATCAACTGACCCTAACTTGCAGAATATCCCTATTCGGACTGAAGAGGGGCGGAAGATTCGTGATGCTTTTGTGGTGGCACCTGAACCGGTTGAGGGCACCGATTACACTACCTTGCTCACCGCTGACTATTCTCAGATTGAGATGCGCATTATGGTGCATCTGTCTGATGATGAGGATCTGATTGCCGCCTACCAGGCGGGGGAGGATTTGCACCGTTATGTGGGTTCTGAGGTGTTTGGGGTTGCCCCTGAGGATGTCACTGCCCAGATGCGCTCTAAGGTCAAAGCTATGAGTTATGGGCTAGCTTATGGTCTTTCGCCTTTTGGCTTGTCTAAGCAGCTGGGTATTAGTGTTGATGAAGCGACGAGTTTGCGCAGCAACTATTTCCAGCGTTTTGGTAGGGTTGGTAAGTTTTTGCGTTCTATTGTCCGTGAGGCTCATAAGACTGGTTACACTGAGACCATGTTTGGCCGCCGCCGTGCTCTGCCTGATTTGGCGTCTTCTAACCGTCAGCGTCGTGAGGCTGCTGAGCGTGCTGCCTTGAATTCGCCTATTCAGGGTACGGCTGCTGACATTATTAAGATTGCCATGATTAATATTGATGAGCGTTTGCGCCGTGAGAATCTGGCGAGCCGTATCTTGTTGCAGGTTCATGATGAGCTGATTCTTGAGGTGGCCGCAGGTGAAGAAAAAGCTGCTGAGGCTATCTTGGTGGAAGAGATGAGTGGGGCTACTTCTTTGCGTGTACCTCTTGATGTGCAGGTTGGGTGGGGTCGTTCCTGGCATGAGGCGGGGCATTAGTAAGGGCTGCGGTGGGGGTGCGGACGCTGGGGCAACACACCCGGGTGCGGGGTAAGACCAACATCACCTCACTTTCCCGTGAACATGCGGTGAAAACGCCCACCAAAGCATTGACCGGCACCTGTGTGCCCCCTAGACTTGAATCTGTGCGTGTACAGTGCTCGCTCCGGCGTCCGCACGGCACTCGCACATCATATTGTCCGTATCAACGCTCAATACAGCGAACCATGTGGGCCTTACCCTGCACCATAGTCTTCAAGCTATACCGCGGGAGCACGTAAGAGTCTGCCTGTATTGACCTAGAAAACTATCCATATTGGAGCCCTACTCTCTATGAGCACCAACGTTCCCCAGGTTGCAATCAACGACATCGGCAACGAAGAAGAATTCCTCGCAGCAGTCGATGCAACCATCAAGTACTTCAACGACGGCGATCTCGTTTCAGGCGAAGTTGTCAAGGTTGACCACGACGAGGTTCTGCTTGACATCGGTTACAAGACCGAAGGTGTCATCCCCTCACGTGAACTTTCCATCAAGCACGACGTAGATCCCGACGAAGTTGTTTCTGTTGGTGACACCGTTGAAGCTCTTGTCCTCACCAAGGAAGACAAGGAAGGCCGCCTGATTCTCTCCAAGAAGCGCGCACAGTACGAGCGCGCCTGGGGCGACATCGAGAAGGTCAAGGAAGAAGACGGCGTCGTTACCGGTACCGTTATCGAGGTTGTCAAGGGTGGTCTTATCCTCGACATCGGCCTGCGTGGCTTCCTGCCTGCTTCACTGGTCGAAATGCGTCGCGTTCGCGACCTGGCACCCTACATTGGCCAGGAAATCGAAGCCAAGATCATCGAGCTGGACAAGAACCGCAACAACGTTGTTCTGTCCCGCCGTGCATGGCTTGAGCAGACCCAGTCTGAGGTCCGTTCAACCTTCCTCAACCAGCTCGAAAAGGGCCAGGTTCGTACCGGCGTTGTCTCCTCCATCGTTAACTTCGGTGCCTTCGTTGACCTCGGCGGCGTTGACGGTCTCGTCCACGTTTCCGAACTCTCCTGGAAGCACATCGACCACCCCTCAGAGGTTGTCGAAGTTGGCGACGAAGTTACCGTTGAAGTTCTTCTCGTTGAGCACGACCGTGAGCGCGTCTCACTGTCACTGAAGGCTACCCAGGAAGACCCCTGGCAGGCATTCGCTCGCACCCACGCACTGGGTCAGGTTGTACCCGGTAAGGTCACCAAGCTTGTACCCTTCGGCGCATTCGTTCGCGTTGAAGACGGCATCGAGGGCCTGGTTCACATCTCCGAACTCGCTGTTCGCCACGTGGATCTGGCAGAGCAGGTTGTCTCCGTTGGTGACGAACTGTTCGTCAAGGTCATCGACATCGACCTGGACCGCCGCCGCATCTCCCTGTCACTGAAGCAGGCCAACGAAGGTGTAGACCCTGAGTCCACCGAGTTTGACCCCGCTCTCTACGGCATGGCCGCAGAATACGATGAAGAGGGTAACTACAAGTACCCCGAGGGCTTCGACCCCGAGACCAACGAATGGCTCGAAGGCTTCGAAACCCAGCGTGCAGCATGGGAGCAGCAGTACGCTGACGCCCAGGCTCGCTGGGAAGCTCACAAGGTACAGGTCGCTAAGGCTCTGGAAGCTGACGCAGAAGCAGCCGCCGCTGCTCCCGCATCCGCTCCTGCTGAAGCTGCACCCACCTCATACTCTTCAGACAAGCCTGCCGAGACCGGCACCCTGGCTTCTGACGAGGCACTGGCTGAGCTGCGCAAGAAGCTGACCGGCAACTAATCCCGGTAACTCATTCACTGAATGAGTGAGCTGATAGGTAAGGGCCCCTCACACTAGAACAGTGTGAGGGGCCCTTACTCTATGAAAATGCAGAAAGACAAACCCTGTTGCCTGTCACTAGGGTAGATCGACCCACTGGGTGCTACCCCATACAATATGCCCTGAGCCAGCGGTTAGCTCAGCGAGAGCTTTTTCTGTGTGGGCGCAGGTGGCCTGGTCGTCAAAAACCCCTAAGGTGATATCAGCGCCGGTGGCGGTGTATTCGGTGCCCAGCACCGTATAACCCAGGGCCCTAAGATCGTTTTCGAAACGCCCTGCCTCACAGTGAGAGGCCGTGATGGTGCCAAGACGCAGGCGTTCTCGGGCAGTGAGATTGGCGGCGTCTAAGGTGGCAACGACTGCGTCTGTGTAGGCGCGCACCAGACCTCCTGCCCCGAGTTTGATGCCCCCGAAGTAGCGCACAACAACAGTGCAAATATCGGAGAGGTCTGTAGCTTCTTGCCCTTCACGCCCTTGGGTGCGGCGAGCCAGTAAGGCCTGGAGCATGGGGATGCCTGCTGTGCCGGCTGGTTCTCCGTCGTCGCTGGAGCGTTGAATCTGGCGGTCTGCCCCGATGATGAAGGCTGAGCAGACGTGGCGGGCGTCGTGGTAGATTTTGCGTTTCGATTCGATGAAGGCGCGGGCTTCTTCTTCTGACTCGACCCGTTGTGCATAGCCGATGAATTCGCTGCGCTTGATTTCTAGTAGGTGCCGGGTTTCTTCTGGGGTGGCGAGCACGGTGTAGCGGTTGGCGCGGGTTTCATCAGTCATGGTGTCTATTCTAGTGTGTGGTGCTCAGTGGGCGTAGGCTAGTGGGGCAGTATGGTTGCTTCTGGGCCTTGAAGATAAAGGGGATAGGTGCTGTGGTTGTGCGTATTGGTTTGACCGGTGGTATTGGGTCGGGTAAGTCGACGGTGGCGAAGATGCTGGTGGAGTGCGGGGCTGTGCTGATTGATGCTGATGCTATCTCTCGTCAGCTCATGGAGCCTGGCCAGCCGGTGCTGGCTGCGACCGTCCGCGCTTTTGGTGAGGGTATCTTACTGCCGACTGGGGAGCTTGACCGGGCGGCGTTAGCGTCCTTGGTGTTTTCTGATGAGCAGGCTCGTGCCCAGCTGAATGCTATTGTGCACCCGGCGGTGCGGGCTGAGGCGCAGCGTCAGCGGCAGCTTGCGGTGCAGGAGCACGGCCCGGGGGTTGTGATTGTTGAGGATATCCCTTTGCTGGTTGAGACTGGGCAGGCTTCTGAGTTTGATGGGGTGATGGTGGTGCAGGTGGATCCGCAGGAGCGTTTGCGTCGCCTGGTTCAGGGGCGGGGGATGAGTGAGGCGGACGCTCGTGCCCGCATGCAGGCTCAGGCTAGTGATGCGCAGCGCCGAGCGGTTGCTACCTGGGTTATTGATAATTCGGGTGGCATGGAGCGCACTGCTGCGCAGGTGCGCGCGGTTTTTGCTGAGGTGTCCGCTCTCTCGGTGGGTGAATAATGGCCTAGGGGAATGGAAATAAACCCCAAGCCAGCTTATTATTGATACGTTGCCCAGTAACCGGGCAACACCTGCGCAGGCGGTGGTTTACAAGGGGCCTGTGCAGTCAGACCCTTACTTCCACCAGGATAATTCTGTGCTGAACAAGCTACACGACCGGCTGGGGCTACGCACCAACCCCGTCATTTTCTTCTCATCTGCCCTGTTCATTCTAGTTTTTACCCTGCTGATGGTTCTCTTCCCCTCAGCTATGTCTAACGGTATTGGGCACATCTCAGGGTTTATCATCACCTACCTAGGCTGGATCTATGTTCTAGGCAACGCCGTCTTCTTTGCCTTCTTGATTTATATGGCAATGAGCCGTTTTGGCCGCATCAAAATCGGTAATGACGATGCAGTGCCTGAATATTCCGGGGTGGCCTGGTTCGGCATGCTCTTTGCCGCCGGTGTGGGTGCTGTGCTGCTTTTCTGGGGCGCAGCAGAACCTATCACCCACTACGCCAACCCGCCCTATGCTGGGGTAGAACCCCAGTCAGACCACGCAGCCCTAGAAGCTTTGGCCATCGGCAACTGGCACATTGGCCTGGGCATGTGGATTATCTTTACCGTCCCCGCCCTAGCCTTTGGTTACTTCACCTATAAACGCAAGCTCCCTCCCCGCATCTCCTCCATCTTCCAGCCCCTCCTTGGTGAGCGCATCCACGGCCCTATCGGTAAAACCATCGATATTATTGCCATCGTCTCCACCGTTTTTGGTATCGCTGTTTCCGTTGGTCTAGGTGCCCTACAGATTAACTCTGGTTTGGGCATCATGTACGGTATTCCTCTGGGCGGCTGGATCCAGGCTGCTATCGTCGCTCTCATTACCGCCGCTGGTATCACCTCTGTACTCATGGGCATGGACAAGGGCGTGAAACGTCTTTCCTACATCAACATTCTCATGGCTATCGCCCTGCTAGTCTTCGTCCTGATGACAGGTGCCTCCCGCTTTGTCACCCTGGGCACCATCGAAGGTATCGGCTACTTTATCCAAAAGCTGCCGGTCATGATGCTCTTTAACGACACCTTTGCCGATACTGGCTGGGTAGGCAGCTGGACTGTCTTCTACTGGGCCTGGACCGTCACCTGGGCACCCTTCGTAGGGCTTTTCATTGCCCGCATCTCCCAGGGCCGCACCGTGCGCCAGCTCATTCTGGGTGTGCTAGCTACCCCCACCCTTTTCACCATGATCTGGGTGGGCGTCTTCGGTATGAGTGCCTTCCACATCGAACGCAAAGAAAACGGCACCCTGGTAGAGACCGTCGTTGAAAAGAAAGACATCCCAGCCGCCCTCTTTGAATTCCTCAGCCACTTCCCCCTCTTCCCGGTCATCGCTGCCCTCACCCTGCTAGTTATCACCATCTTCTTCGTCACCTCCATTGACTCAGCCGCCCTGGTGATGGATGCCATCGCCAACGGCCATGAGAAACCTGCACCCAAGAAGCAGGGCATTTTCTGGGGTGCCTCCATCGGCCTGGTCTCTGCATCAATCCTGGTTGCAGCAGGTGACGACGGGCTAACCGCATTACAGAACGTCATCATCGTTATCGGCTTTCCCATGTGGATTATGGGGTTCATGGAGATGTGGATGCTAGTGCGCGCCCTACGCGAGGACGCCGGTGAACTACCTCCCATGCGAACCCGCCAGTGGAAGCAGGTTGTACCCATCGAGGAATACCACCGCCGAGCCCAAGAAGACAGCTCTTCGATTAAAGAGGTAACAATCCGCCCCGAATATAAGCTGGGCACCGAACCCGAATTTGAGGGCCTGATACCCAAGACAGGCCAGATTCCTGTGGTAACTGCTGAAGATCTTGCCCAGGATGCCGCCGCCCAGAAGGTAGCTACAAAGCCTGCTGAAGAACAAGGCACCCACACCCCTGTCATCACCGGAAAGTTACCTGCCACCGACATTAACCCCCAGAAGCAGTAGAGATTCCTCTTGCTCCTTAGCCCCCGATGAAACTAGTACATGTGTTCTAGTTTTGTCGGGGGTTTTTCGGTAGGGTAGAGGGCATGAGCCTTGCCCAAGAAATAAACCGCGTCGTCGCACCCTTCACAGTGATCTCTGAATACCAGCCAGCCGGCGACCAGCCCAAAGCAATCGCAGAGCTGACCGAACGCGTCCGCAACGGTGAAAAAGACATCGTGCTCATGGGCGCCACCGGCACCGGCAAATCCGCAACCTCCGCTTGGCTCATCGAAGCAGTACAACGGCCCACCCTGGTCATGGTACAAAATAAGACCCTGGCCGCCCAGCTAGCCAACGAACTGCGCGAACTACTACCCAACAACGCCGTCGAATACTTCGTCTCCTACTACGACTACTACCAGCCAGAAGCCTACGTACCGCAAACCGACACCTTCATCGAAAAAGACTCCTCCATCAACGAAGAAGTCGAACGCCTACGCCACTCGGCCACCAACTCCCTACTCACCCGCCGCGACGTCGTTGTGGTCGCCACCGTCTCCTGCATCTACGGCTTAGGAACCCCCGAAGAATACGTCGCCCAGATGGTCACCCTACGCCAAGGCCAAGAAATTGACCGCGACGAACTACTGCGACGCTTCGTTGCCATGCAATACGCCCGCAACGACCTAGACTTCCACCGCGGCACCTTCCGCGTGCGCGGCGACACCGTCGAAATCATCCCCATGTACGAAGAAAACGCCATCCGCATCGAATTCTTCGGCGACGAAATTGAAGCGATCTACACCCTGCACCCCCTCACCGGCGAAGTCATCCGCGAAGAAACCGAAATGTACGTCTTCCCCGCCTCCCACTACGTAGCCGGTGCAGAACGCATGGCCCGAGCCATCGCCTCCATCGAAGACGAACTACGCGACCGCCTCCAAGAACTCGAATCCCAGAACAAACTGGTCGAAGCCCAACGCCTACGCATGCGCACCCAATACGACCTAGAAATGATGGAACAAATGGGATTCTGCAACGGCATCGAAAACTACTCAAGCCACATTGACGGGCGCGCTCGCGGCACCGCCCCCCACTGCCTCTTGGACTACTTCCCCGATGACTTCTTGCTCATCGTTGATGAGTCCCACGTAACCATCCCCCAGATTGGTGCCATGTTTGAGGGCGATATGAGCCGCAAACGCACCCTGGTCGAGCACGGTTTCCGCCTGCCCTCAGCCATGGACAACCGCCCGCTCAAATGGGAAGAATTCTTAGACCGTATCGGGCAGACCGTCTACCTCTCAGCGACCCCCGGCAAATATGAGCTGGCCCAAGCCGATGGGGTAGTGGAACAGATTATTCGACCCACCGGCCTAGTGGACCCTGAAATTGTGGTCAAACCGACCCAGGGGCAGATCGACGATTTGTTAGAAGAGATCCGCCTGCGCGTAGAGCGCGACGAGCGTGTGCTAGTGACCACCCTGACTAAGCGCATGGCTGAGGATCTGACCGACTACCTCTTAGAACACGGGGTTAAGGTGCAGTACCTGCACTCCGATGTTGATACCCTACGCCGTGTTGAGCTACTGAGCGAACTGCGCCAGGGCGTTTTCGATGTGCTAGTGGGCATTAACCTGCTGCGTGAGGGCCTGGACCTCCCCGAAGTGTCCTTCGTTGCCATCTTGGACGCTGATAAGCAGGGCTTCCTACGCTCAACCACCTCCCTGATTCAGACCATCGGCCGTGCAGCCCGTAACGTGGGCGGGCAGGTGCACATGTATGCCGATAAAATTACTGACTCCATGCGCACCGCTATCGACGAAACCAACCGTCGCCGCGACATTCAACAAGCCTACAACCGTGAGCACGGCATCGACCCACAACCCCTGCGCAAAAAGATAGCCGATATCACCGACGTCCTAGCCCGTGAATCAGAAGACACCGCAGAACTCCTTGCCACCCGCAAGGGAGCCTCAGGCAAACTGGCCCCCACCAAGAAAGGCAGCAAATACGCCTCAACCAGCCCCGAAGCTGAAGAACTCTTCAAGAAAGCTGAAGCTAAGGTACGTAAAGACGGCCTGGCAGCAGCCCCTGCCGAAGACCTGCTGGGGCTCATTGAAGAGATGCACGCCCAGATGATGCAAGCTGCAGAAGAACTCAAATTCGAACTGGCAGGGCGTCTGCGCGATGAAATTGCCGATCTCAAAAAGGAGCTACGCGCCATGCAAGAAGCCGGGCACGCCTAAAGAAGAGCCCCCGCTGGCAGGGGTGCAGCTTCTGGGCGCTGGTGTAGCGGTGTTGCCATGGGTTATAGTTTTAGATTGAGCAAGGGAGTATCCCACTAATTCCTGTGTCGTCAGCACGTTGATCAAAGGCGCCCAACCGGGGCAGGAAACCACCCACAGCGGTGGTGGGAGAGACTTGTGGATTTTTGGCAAACCCAACCACAAGAAAGGCTCCCAATGCATATCACTGGGTTGCAGTGGGGTGTAACGATTGCGTTCATCCTGGCACTACTCGCTTACGACTTCTTCTTCCACGTGCGCAAAGCACACGAACCCACCATCAAAGAGGCAGCCATCTGGTCTGCCCTCTACGTCGGTATCGCCCTCCTCTTCGGCCTCGTCATCCTCTGGTGGGACGGCCCCCAATTCGCCGCAGAATACTACGGTGGCTACATCACCGAAAAAGCCCTGAGCGTTGATAACCTCTTCGTCTTCCTCATCATCATGGCCTCCTTCCGCGTGCCCCGCGCCGACCAGCAAAAGGTGCTACTCTTCGGTATCGTCTTCGCCATGATTGCCCGCACCGTTTTCATCCTGATCGGTGCTGCCGCTATTGAGCGCTGGAGCTGGGTCTTCTACGCCTTTGGTCTGATCCTCATCTACACCGCCGGTAACCTCATCAAGGGCGAAATCACCGATAAAGAAGAAGACGAAGCCAACAACATCGTAGTCCGTGCAGCTAAGAAAATGTTCCACACCGTTGACTACTACGACGGCGATAAGCTCTTCACCGTAGAAAACGGCAAGAAGGTCATGACCCCCATGCTGCTAGTTATGGTAGCTATCGGTGGTACCGACATCCTCTTCGCCCTGGACTCCATTCCCGCAATCTTCGGTCTAACCCAGGAAGCCTACATCGTCTTCACCGCCACCGCCTTCTCCCTGATGGGTCTGCGCCAGCTCTACTTCCTCATCGACGGTCTACTTGACCGCCTCATCTACCTCTCCTGGGGCCTGTCCATCATCCTGGCCTTCATCGGTGTGAAGCTACTGCTGCACGCCCTGCACGAGAACACCCTGCCCTTCATCAACGACGGCCAGCCGGTAAACGTCATGGAAGTCGGCATTGAACTATCACTTGCTGTCATCGTGGGTGTTCTGGTGATTACCATCCTTGCCTCACTGCTTTCACCCAAGGGTAAGGCCCTGGCCACTATCCAGAAGGTGCAGAACCTCTCTGAAGAGTACCTGAACCTGCCCGCCGATGCTTCTGAGGCTCAACGCGCCGAGATCCAGCGCAAGCTCGACGCCGAGGTAGCTAAATCCCACGAAATCCCGCAAAAGTACCGTGACGATCTGATTGAGTCAGAGAACGACTACCAGGACCTGGTACGCCGTGCCCGCACCGCTCACGCTGAACGCACCATCTAAAGTTAGACGGTAAAGCAACTAGCTCAAAGAACCGGCGCCCTCACCCCAGATACTGGGGCGAGGGCGCCGTCCTCTTAACACTGCTAGGCCATGGGGCTAACGCATATCAGCCAGCAGATCCTTCAGATGGCCCAAGATCAGAGGCCCATCCGTACCCAGACCATCGTGGTGGTGAGCCTGGGAGGACCACACCCGGGTAGTACCCACAAACCCGGCAGTCTTCATCGAATGAGCATAATCAACATACACATCAGGCTCATAGGCAGCAGCCGCCAGAGGCACCTCATTGCGGGCCAGCTGATCATGGTCGTAAAGACACCCCCAGTCCTTCTTCTCAGCCAACAGGTGGGCCACCTCAGCCAGCGGACGCAAAGCCGGGTCCTCCTCGTAGTACCAGGGGAAGATGTGCTCGCCGGTCAGCAGCAGGGGAGAAGCATCCTCCGCAAACTCTGGGCGCTCGGCGTACATGCGGGCCGCAGACCAGTTGGTCGGTGAGGCAGAAGGCGAGGTGCTCCCCAACTCCTGGGCGGGGCCGTCCGCATAAATTGTCTCGTGGAGCAAACCGTAGAGAGGGCTGGCCTGGAAACTCACCTGGGCCCCTACCGCTGCCAGGAACTGGCCCGAAAGCCACATCTCCGACTCAGCAAAAGCCGACTCCAGCAGGTAGTGCAGGCCCCTGGCCCGGCCGTTACCACCCAAAATATTACCTAGCATCTGAAAGCGGTGCGGGGTCAGGCGCTCGCCAGTAGGCAGGTGCTCTTCAGCCTGGGCTAGGTGCTTACTGATGCGCACGGCCAGCTCTTTATCTTCGGGGTACCAGTCGTAGTATTCCTCGGTGCGTTCTTTCATCCGGTCCAGGGTGGAGCGGTAGACATCGTCCACATGGGAGCGGATGGGGGCAAGGCCTGCCGTCATACGGGCGTCCTTGATGGACTGAGGTGCAAAGGAGAGATAGGAGAGGGTGAGGAAGCCTCCGAAACTCTGGCCCATGGTCGACCAGCGCTTGTCCTGGCGGTCAGCTAACAGAAACTCCCGGATAACCTCGGCATCGGCAATGATAGAGTCCGCCCGGAAAAGCTCGCAGAACTCAGCCTGCACATCGGGGGAGCCCTGGGCGGTGATGACGCGGGCAGAAAGCGGGGTGGAATTACCGGTGCCGCGCTGATCAAGAAGAACCAGACGGTGAGTCTTGGTCAGCTCACTCACCCAGCCTCCTTGGGCGACGGGGCGGGGGCTTTTACCGCCGGGCCCACCTTGCAGGTAGACCATGTAGGGGCGCTCATCGACTGAGGTGGTGAGCATGTGAGAAGTGTTAATGACCTCGCGGGCAAAAACAGTGATGCTCTGGTCAGCAAAACGGGACTCTAGGGCAGCAGCCTCACCCTTACCGTAGATGAGTCCGTGGGTCAGGGGCACAGTGAACCAGTGGTCTATCAGTTTGAGGGAGTCGATGGTGTGGGTGGCACCGACACGGTGGGACGGCTGGGGCAAGCGAGGGTGAGTAGGCATGGGGCTCCTTTACATGCAGGGGGAGTAGGGACCAGAAAACTACCGATAGTATGTCTTGCCCAGAAGGATTTCGGGAGGAATCTGGTCCCTTATATAGAGGGGCTAGAAAGCTCCTACGCTCTCAATCAGCACCACAGGCGCGCCTTCCTCATTGGATGCGTCCAGATCGATCTTGGCGGTAATACCGAAGTCGTGGTTGTCGTCAGGGTCGGCAAAGATTTGGCGTACCTTCCAGAAACCGGGGTGCTCAGCGGTGTCATCATCAATCTCAATCAGGCGTGGGGAGCGGGCCTCGGCGTCCGTATAAATATCCTCGTACTCATCAAAGTAATCATCCATGGCCTCAGCCCAACGATCGGCATCCCAACCTGAGCGCTCACCGTCAAGTTCGCCCAGTAGCCGGTCGCGTTCGTCCGCAAAGAGCTCCACGCGGCGGAAGAGGGCATTACGCACCATGACTTTAAAGGCGCGTGCATTATCAGTGACCTTGGGGGCAGACTCGGCAACAAGTTCCTCCAAAGAATCTTGTACCGGGGTGCCCTCCTCACCGGCGGCCATGCGCTCCCACTCGTCCACCAGGGAGGAGTCGGTTTGACGGATAACCTCACCCAGCCACTCGATCACGTCGATGAGCTCATCGGTCAGAGCAGATAGGGGCACGGTCTGGCGCAGGGCCTTATAGGCATCCGACAGGTAGCGCAGCAGAATTCCCTCGGAGCGCTCCAGCCCGTAGAACTGGATGTAGTCGCCAAAGCCCATGGCCCGCTCGTACATATCGCGTACCACGCTCTTAGGCTCAACCTCAAACTCCTTCATAAAAGGGGCGCCCGCTGAGTAGGTTTCAAAGGCCGCCTCTAGCAGGTCAGCTAGGGGCTGGGGGTAGGTGATCTTATCGAGCTCAGCCATGCGCTCGTTGTAATCCATGCCCTCAGCCTTCATCTCGGCCAGGGCCTCACTCTTGGCCTTCTTCTCTTGGCCAATGAGCACCTGGCGGGGCTTGTCTAGGGTGGACTCAATCACCGATACCGCATCGAGAGCGTAGGACTCTGACTCCTGATTCAGAAGAGATAAGGACGCCAGGGCGAAGGGGGAGAGCGGCTGGTTCAGGGCGAAGTTCTCCTGCAGCGAGACGGTTAGGCGCACGGTACGGCCAAACTCGTCAGGCTCCGGCAGGCGCTCCACCACGCCCCCGTTCAACAGCTCCCGGTAGATACCAATGGCCTTGCGCTTGAGAGCCCGCTGCTTGATGGGTGGCTCATGGTTAGCGGTCAAAAAGAGCATGACGGTCTCAAAGGGGTCAGCCTCGCGCTGGAGCATATTGAGCATCATGGAGTGAGTCAGCTGGAAGGAAGAAGTCAGTGGCTCAGGTTCTGCGGCAATAATCTGCTCAAAGGTCTTCTCGCTCCAGGCCACAAAACCCTGAGGGGGCTTCTTCTTTTTGCCGCGTAGCGACTGGGCTATTTTCTTCTCATCCCCCTGGAACTTCTCCCGGGCCTTGGCCTCAAGCCGGTCGTTCTCAATTTCGTGTTCGGGGGCCTGAACCACCACGTAACCGGCCGTATCGAACCCGGCTCGGCCTGCGCGTCCTGCGATCTGGTGGAACTCACGAGATTTTAGACGGCGGGTGCGCTGCCCATCAAACTTTGAGAGGGCAGTAATGAGCACAGTACGAATCGGCACGTTGATACCTACACCCAGGGTGTCTGTTCCGCAGATTACTTTGAGCAGGCCAGCCTGGGCCAGCTGTTCTACCAGGCGGCGGTACTTGGGGAGCATACCGGCATGGTGAATACCAATACCGTTTTTAATATATTTCTGTAGCTGCTTGCCGAAGCCTGCCGAGTAGCGGAAGCCTGCGGTCAGCTCGTTGATACGCTCCTTATCTTCCTTGGTGGCAATAGCCAGGCTCATGAGGGAGGCTGCCGTATCAATGGCCTGTAGCTGGGAGAAATGCACAATGTAGACCGGAGCCTGGTGGGTGCTCACCAGCTCATCTACCTTCTCCACTAGGGGCTCACGGGAGTAGGCGTAGTTGAGCGGAATAGGGCGGGTTTCGCTGGTGACCAGGGAGGTTGGGCGGCCGGTGAGCTCGGTCAGCTCGCGTTCAAAACGACTGGTGTCGCCCAGGGTTGCACTCATGAGCAGGAACTGGGCCTGAGGTAAATCAAGTAGGGGGGCCTGCCAGGCCCAGCCGCGCTGGGGGTCTGAGTAGAAATGGAACTCGTCCATAATGACCTGGGTGAGGTCAGCGCCTTCACCCTCGCGTAGCACGATGTTGGCAAGAATCTCTGCGGTGCAGCAGATAAGAGGGGCGTCCGCGTTAATAGAAGAATCGCCGGTCACCATCCCCACGTTCTCGGCTCCAAAGATCTCGCACAGATCAAAGAATTTCTCTGACACTAAGGCCTTAATGGGGGCGGTGTAGTAGGAGCGTTGGCCAGATGCTAACCCCATGAAGTGGGCGGCAACGGCCACCGTGGATTTACCCGACCCGGTGGGGGTAGCCAGAATGACGTTGTGACCGGCCGCTAGCTCAAGTACTGCTTCATCTTGGGCGGGGTAGAGTTCCATTCCCCGGGCTTCAATCCAGGCTAAAAAGGCTTCGTAGGCTTCATCGCCTGTGAGTGGGTTAGAGGCAAAGTCGCCACGGAAATAGGGTTTGCTGTTATCGGCTAGGGAAGGGGAGAGAAAGGGAAGAATCTTCATGGTTCTTCTAGTCTAGTTCAGTTCCCACAGGTGCAATAAATGTGATAGAAAACAATGAGATGCGATTTTTATTGTGGTGGGAAGAAGTAGAGGGTAAGAGTGGTAGATAGCAGTCATAGCACAGTTAAAGAAGAAAAAGTTAAGTTCCGTATTGTCCCGCCGGGCTTCCGCTGGCGTCCTCTCTTTTTTCTGCCCTTCCTGCTCGATATTCTCACCTCTCTGGCCCTTGTTTTTCTGCCGGTTCTGGTGGGCACCATTATTGACCTGCATACTTCTGGTGATGAGGCATCTGCCTGGCGGCTGGTTTGGCTGTTGGTGGGTGCGGTGATATACCTGTCGATTGTGGAGTGTGTGGGCTGGGGCATCACTTTTAGAGTGACAGCCCGTATTGAGCGAGACTGGCGGCTCTATATCTCCCACCTGATTTCTGCTAGCCCTAACCGTGATACCGGGGCCCTGATTGCTATTTTGAACAAGGACGCAAAATCATTGGCTTCTATGTGGCAGCCCATGATTTTAGCTTTCTCTGCGGTGGGTGTGACCGCCCTGGGCACCTGGCAGCTGTGGCGTATTAGCCCGGCCATTGCGGTGGTGGCTCTGGGGGGTCTGATTCTGACCATGCTGACCCTCACCTGGATTTCTAAGATCTTAGAAAAGCACGCGGATCTTTTCCGTGAGAAAGTGGGCGTTTCTACCTCGCGGGCTTCTGATATTGCCTCATCGATTCGCACCATTTTGGGTTTGGGCGCCCAGCGGCGCATGATGGACCGCTACGGGGCTACCGCCCAAGACGTCTACACCTCTCAGATTCGTTTAGAGAGCGTGCAAACCTGGTCGTATGCGGTGCGTAACTTCCTGGTAGGGGCCGTGACCTGGGTGGTGATTGCCTTGGCCCTGCGCGGGGCTGCCCCTGAGGGCGCCTGGATTACGGAAGTCCCCGCTGGCCAGCTAGTCACCGTTGTTGGCCTGATTAATACTCTCAGCGGCCCCATCTGGTCGGTGGAGATGCTGCTCTTTTCCTGGCGTACTGCACGGGTGTCCCTCAAACGCATTGATAAACTTGCAGCTGAAGTTGAGAGGAACTCTCAGCTTGAAGGTAAGGACGCCCCCGCCCCAGTTCCCAGCGCCGTAGCAGGGCAGGTGCTGGTTGAGGTTCCCCGGGCCAGCGCCCCGGTTCACTACATCAACCCGCGCGAAGCCGGGTTGCCTGCCCAAGATTATGCAGAAGCCCTTACAGAGGCCTTACGACTCAGATACAGCCCCTCAAACAACGCCCAGGAGGTCAAAGAGCCTACTGGGGGCGAGCGCGTCCTGCTCTCAGAACCCAACCCCATGATCTTTGCCGGAACCCTGGCAGAGCACCTGCAGATGGGTACCGAGGGGCTGAGCCGCGAGCGCATGATTGACCTGCTCCAGCTCACCGACTCCGAAGAAATTGCCGTCCGGCTCGGCAGCCGGGACCCCGACAACTACCTGGCCAGCACCCTAGCCTCAGAAGGCACCAACCTCTCTGGTGGCCAGCGGCAGCGTCTGGCCCTGGCACGGGCACTGGCCCAGCCAGCGTCCATACTGGTGCTAACTGAACCCTTGAACTCGGTGGATGAGCCTAGCCAGAAGTTCATTCTTAACCAGTTAGAGGCCAAGACGGGGCAACCTGGCCCTCTAGCGCACATCCGCCGCATATATCTGATTTCAACCACGATGGAAGTTGAGCGACGACTGAAAGCAGGTGGCACCTGTGGCTAACCTCCTCCCGATTACTGACGGTAAGAGAACCTGGCGGCTACTGGCCCGGTCGATTCTCAGAACACCGTGGCAGTTTTCCTGGCTTATTGCCCTGTTTGTGGTCTGCTCTGTGGCGACCCTGCTTACCCCTGTGATGGTGGGGCGGGTCATTGACCGAGCTACCCTTGGGCAGTTGAAGAGCTACCCCTGGGCGGAGCTGGCCGTCATTGGTGTGGCTGTGGTAGCCAGCGCCTTACTGACCCGCGCCTGGACCTTCCAAGGCCAGAAGATGGGGGTGCGCCTGAACCGAGATCTGGGTATCGACCTGGTAGGGGCCTCCCTGCACCTTGATGCCCAGACTGTTGAGGACGCTGGCTCAGGTGATCTTGTGGCCCGCCTGACTGATGATGTTGATAGCATCCGCCAGGTGTTGGCTACCGGTCTGCCAGAGTTTGCCCATATCAGTGTCTATATGGTGATTACTGCGGTGACAATTTTTATGCTCAACCCGGTGATTGGTCTGGTGACTGTGCCGATGTTCGTTTTGATGTTGCTGGCTCTGTCAATTTTTCTTCCCAAAATTGCTCTGGCCACGCGGCAAAAAACTGAGGCAGTGAGCGGTCTGACCGTGGTAGCCACCGAGAATATTCGGGGGGCAGGTACTGTGCGAGAACTGGGCATCGAATCCTCGCGAGCCCGTGTGCAGAAGGAGCGGATCTGGGAGGTTTTTAGGGCAAGTGACCGTATTGTTGTGGTGCGCTCTATTTTCTGGTCTGTGGATGCTTTCATCTCTTTCCTGCCCCTGGTTCTAGCTATGGTGTGGGGCGCTTACTGTGTGGAGCGGGGCTGGGCGAGCTGGGGTGAGGTTGCTACCGCCTCAATCATGCTCTTCACCATGCGTATTAACTCAGATATTTTCACCTTCTGGCTTGATCGCCTGCGTGAGATGACCGTTACCATGGGCCGAGTCTTTGGTGTTATTGACCTCTCCACCCAGCAGCAGGCCCGCCGCGGCAGCAAGCAGACAAGTGCCCTGGCGCACCTGCCTGAGCAGGGTGCGTCCGTCCCGATGATTGACCTACAGGGTGTAACTTACGGTTACGACCCCCAGGCCCCTGTTATCAAAGGAATTAACCTACAGGTGGCAGCGGGGGAGAGCCTTGCCCTGGTGGGGCGCTCCGGTTCGGGTAAAACTACCCTGGCTCGCCTGATTGCAGGGTCCCTGACCGCAGATAGTGGAACCGTGCTGGTAGGTAGCCAGCTGGTGGGTAACGGGCTTTACCCCACCCAGGCGGATGCCAGTGGACGGCCCGCTCTGCTCATCTGCACCCAAGAAGCCCACGTTTTTGTGGGCACCCTGGCAGATAACATGAGCGTTGCTGCCCCCACAGCTAGCGCCGAACAGATGCTGACCGCCCTGCGCATGGTAGGTGCTAACTGGGTCGATGACCTACCTGAGGGGTTAGAGAGTCAGATCGGCGGTGATGGCACGAGTCTGACGCGCGACCACATTCAACAACTGGCTCTAGCTCGTATTGTGCTGGCAAACCCCCAGGCGGTAATTCTTGATGAATCCACCACTCAACTTGAACTGGCGGACGCCCGCCAGTCCCTAGCTGCCCTCATGCAGGGCCGCTCTGTCATCATCATCTCTCATGACGCCCGCATCGCCTCTTTAGCTGACCGGGCTGTTCTCCTAGAGGACGGTGAGTTGGTGGCCCAGGGCACCCCGGAAGAGATTTTTGCCCGCGCCTAGGTCAGCCATTTTTCCATCTGGCACTTATCACAGCTGACCCACTAGAATATAAGGGTCACTTACTCGTTCCACAGAAGAAAGCTTCTATGAGCACTAAGCCTTTCCCCTCTGATCTTGAAATCGCCCAGGCCGCAACCCTGCAGCCAATTAGCGAGATTGCCGAAGCATCAGGTATCAATCAAGACCGCCTAGAACCCTACGGCAAGTATGTGGCTAAGGTACAGCTCACCGACGAAACCACCGCAGAAAAGGCCCTAGGCCGCGGCTCTAAATACATTGTGGTCACCGCCGTCACCCCCACCCCCCTCGGTGAGGGTAAGACCGCCACCTCAGTTTCTCTAGCTCAGGGTATGGCAGCAACTGGCCGCAAGGCCATGCTCACCTTGCGTCAGCCCTCAATGGGCCCCACCTTCGGCATCAAGGGCGGCGCAGCAGGCGGCGGCTACTCCCAGATCGTTCCCATGGAGAAGCTCAACCTGCACCTGACCGGCGACTTCCACGCTGTCACCGCAGCCCACAACCTCCTAGCTGCCATTATCGATAACCACCTGCACCACGGCAACGAGCTGCGCATCGACACCCGCGCTATCACCTGGCGCCGTGTCATCGACATGAACGACCGCGCCCTGCGTAACGTCGTCATTGGCCTGGGCGAGCGCATGGACGGTGTACCGCGCGAAACCGGCTTTGACATTACTTCTGCCAGTGAAATCATGGTCATCCTTTCTCTGGCCACTAGCTTCGCTGACCTGCAAGAGCGCCTAGCTAAGGTTGTTATCGGCCTGAACGTCGATGGTGACCCTGTAACCGCTGCTGACCTTAAGGCAGATGGCGCCATGGCCGTCATTCTGGCTGACGCTATCAACCCCAACCTGCTCCAGACCCTTGAGAAGACCCCCGCCTTGATTCACGCAGGGCCCTTTGGCAACATCGCCACCGGTAACTCATCGGTGGTAGCTGACTATGTTGGCCTAGAGCATGCCGACTACGTGATTACTGAGGCTGGTTTCGGTGCAGATATGGGTGCGGAGCGCTTCTTTAACGTCAAGTGCCGTGTCTCTGGTCTGAAGCCGGACGCCGCCGTGCTGGTCGTCACCGTCCGCTCTCTTAAGTCTCATTCAGGCCGCTACAAGATTGTGCCGGGTAAGCCCCTGCCTGAGGGCCTGCTAGCTGAGAACACTGGCGATGTTGAGGCTGGTGCCGCTAACCTGCTGAAGCACATTGAGATTGTGCGTTCCTTTGGTGTGCAGCCGGTGGTTGCTATTAACGCTTTCCCCACCGATTTTGAGTCAGAGCATGAGACTATTCGTCGTATCGCTGAGCAGGCTGGTGCGCGTGTGGCTATCCACCGCGGCGTAGCTGAAGGCGGTAAGGGTGTTACTGATCTTGCGGACGCTGTTGCCGCAGCTTGCGATGATGTGAGCGAGTTGACCTACACCTACGAGGATGAGGACAGCCTGACCACCAAGATTGAGAAGGTTGCCACCAAGGTTTATGGGGCAGATGGTATTGAGGTTGCCCCGGTTGCTGCCAAGCAGTTGGCCCGCTACGAGGAGCTAGGCTACGGTAACCTGCCGGTTGTTATCGCCAAGACCCACCTGTCTATCTCCGCTGATGCTTCCTTGAAGGGGGCCCCCACCGGCTGGACCTTGCCTGTGCGTGAGGTGCGCCTGGCTGCTGGTGCTGGCTACGTTTACGCTATCTGCGGCACTATGCGTACCATGCCGGGTCTGGCTAAGTCCCCGGCTGCTGAGCGGATAGGTTTTGACGAGAACGGCACCATGGTCGGCCTCTTCTAAACCGGCCTTAAAGCGGTAGGTACCAGCTAACTCGGTTATACCCACGAACTAGGTGGGTATAACCGAGTTAGCTGGTACCTTCCTCTGTTAAAGAGCTCTATTTACTCTTGTTCAAAACCTTCAGCCCTCAATTCATCGGGCTGGCACACTGTCCCGTCCTTGGGCACGGTGCCCTCCACTAGGTAGGCGGTTGCCAGCTTATCGACGCAGGTAGAGCGATCCGAGAAGGACGCCCCGTGCCCAGCTCCTTCAAGCGTTACGAAGGAAGCCTTACCCAGCTGACGGGCCAGCTCCTGGCCGTGCTGGTAGGGAGCGGCATGGTCCCCGGTAATACCAATGACCAGCAGGTCGGTTGATACCTTGGACGCGTCAAACGAGGTCGTAATATCGGTGCCGGTCGCGGGCAAAACCGGGCAGTCAAACTCGGTAAATTCAGCCAGCACTTCATCGGTAATCTCAGGGCCACCGATAAACTCGGGTACGCCAACCTCCTTCATGTGGGCGAGCAGGGCCTCTACATCGGGGATCTTGGGCTTAGAAGGGCAGACCACCAGCTGACCCGCTGTATCAATCTCTGCGCTGTTGGCCGCAATCATTTCAGCCAGAGTATCAATGGACTCTTTGTCCCCAGCCTTAGCCTTACCCAGTAGATCCAGTCCGTCACCCTGCATCACGTCCGGCCCGTAGAGCTGGCTGATCAGGTAGTCCCGTAGCGCAGAGCCGGTAATCTCGGTGCCGTCAGTGGCCACCAGGGGCTTATCGGTCAGAGACTTTTGATAGTCCAGCATCTGGCGCTCGCTGGTGAAGGGGCAGGTCACCGCGTCCCCCTCTGAGGTGGCGAGCTCAGAGCAGCGGTCTGCTAGGGCACCAACAGCTTTAGATACGGCCACCATCTGGTCGTAACTGTGGGTGAGAGCTCCCCACTGGGCGTTTTCAGCAGAGTCGAGCACCATGCGTCCTGCCTTCTCAGGGAAGAGAGTAGCGTAGGTTGCCCCCAGCATAGTGCCGTAGGAGTAGCCCAGATAATCCAGGCGCTCGCCTCCGGCCAAAGAACGCAGAAGTTCCATGTCGCGGGCTACCTGGGAGGTGCCCATGTAGTTGGCAACCTCCGAACTGGCAGCGCACTCGGCTAGCTGCACAGCAGCTACCTCAGACTCAGACTCGCAGATAACGGGGGATGAGGCCCCTATACCGCGGGGGTCAAACCCCCAGAGCTGGTGACTTTCCAGTACAGGGGCAAAGGACGGTTCGGTGGCCAGTGACATTGCGTGCTGAATTCCGCCGATTCCGGGCCCACCGGGGTTGGTAAAGAGGGGAGCCTGCTGGCCGCCTGTCGATACAGTACGGCTGACGGCCAGCTCGACGGTGCGGTTGTCTTCTGGGTCGCCCCAGTTCAGCGGGGCGGTGACGGTTCCACACTCGTAGTTGGCGTAGTCAAAGCCTGTTTCCTTCAAAATTTCTTCGTTCTCGGGTGAGAAGCCGCTGTGCTCGGCTGTGCATTCACCCCAGCTGATGCTCTGATCGTAGAAGTTCTCAAAGTTTTCCCGCTGCCAGGTTGCCCCGTGGGATGGGTCAGCGGCTGGGGCTATGGTCTGCTCTGAGGGTTGCTGGGCTGTGGGAGCGTCGAGGCTGCACCCTGCCAGTGCCAGGGCACTGATGGTGAGGACGGCTGTGGTCAGGTAGGTGGCACGACGGCAGGCTAATCGGGGGATCGCGGTGGTCACGGTTATCTTCTTTCTGTGACCGGTTGTGCGAGCCTGCCCTATACCGGAGGCAGGCCCGCCAACCAATCAGGTGAGAACGGTTTTCATATGTCTGTAAAAACCAGTGTAGTCTCACACCTGTCTTAAGAAATCAGCCGTCAGGATGAACCTGCTACCCCGCCGCTAGGCGGAGAATTTACTCAGCCCAGTTCCTTTTGGGGGAGGTACCGCCAATACCTGCGTTGAAGGTGTTGGTGGGGTCCAGCTCCTTGAAGTGTTCCACCATGGCCTCTGGCATGTGGTAGAGACGCCCGTAGTTGTGTTCAGCAGGTAGTTTGGCACCACGGGCCTCCAACAACTCCTGAATCTCGTCGTGCAGCTTGTGGGGGTCAACACCCTTTTTCGCTACATAGTCTTGGTGCATGACGTGGCAGAAGAAGTGTCCGTAGTAGGCGGTGACATCCAACTGGTCGGCAATTTCTGGCGGTAGGGTCTCAAGCCAATCCCAGTCATCTCGCCGCAGGGCAACATCGATGGGGATCAGCTCACCGAGCTCTTTACGTTTCATGGCAGCATAGCGGGTAGCTGCACTGGCTGCCCCGAAACGGTGAAGGTTGGCGCTTTTAGCCTCGTCCGCCGTGCAGATGAAGAAGTCACCCTCATGCTCTGGGGTTGCGAAGAAGTCTGTGAGCATGGTTTCGGTCTGAGCTTTTTGGGCCTGGCTGACGGTGAGTAGCAGGTGATGTTCGAAGCGGTTACGGTAGTCCCGTAGCCGTTGGGGAAGTTGGCTGGGTACCAGGTCAAACATGCGCTGGGAGACCGTATCTGCAAAGGTTGGCCCGATTCCTGGCACCTTACCGAAGACCCCGTTAGCCCAGGTCTTGAAGGCAAACATGCGGGTTTGTAGGGCAGAGCTCATGTATTTGAGGAAGACGAAGGTGTCTTTACCGTACTTTTCTGCCAAATCGAAGGCGCTACGGCCCATGTACTCACCTGAGATGGGCAGGGGCATATCGGCTTGGAGGAAGATACGGCGAATTTCTTCAAGTTCACGGGGGCTGTGCGTGCCAATGTAGAACATGGCCGGGTTCTTCTCCAGCGGGAAGGTGCGGGTTCGCACAGCAAAGACCATGATTTTTCCTGCCGAGCCGGACGCCTCAAAGAGGTATTCGGGGTTGGCGTTGTAGCGGGCGGGGGTCGGCTCCATTTTTCGCAGGTGGGCGGCATACTCAGTTTCGCTACTGTCAGCAGGGGCCGGGGTGACGTCCTGCGCCGACCAGTCGCCCTCTTGTAGACGCTGGAGGGCGGTCTCGGGGTCTTCACCCAGGGTAATGCCTAGGTGGTTGATGAACTCGACCTTGCCCTGTTCATTGACGCGGGCGTAGATAGCTTCGCGGGTGAAGGCCGGACCCTTACGGATCTGGCTACCACCGGAGTTATTGGCAATACCACCGATGACCGAAGCACCAATGGAGGTTGACCCGATGACCGAGTGGGGTTCACGGCCGTGCGGGGCCAGCTCTTCGGTCAGGTGGGTGAGGGTGGCCCCTGCCAGGGAGATTGCCTCCTGGGCGTTGTTAATAAGGTGTACCCGGTTAATGAGGTGGGTGGAGATGAGGACGATGGGCCGGTCATAGTCCTGGAAGCCTGGGCCAGAGCCACCGGTCAGACCCGTATTGGAGGCCTGGGGAATGACCATGAAATTGTGGTCCACACAGACCTGCAGGGCCTTCCACATCTGCACCAGGGTGGTGGGGCGTAGCACAGCTAAGAGGGGGCCGCCACCGAACCGGTAGCCCTTACTGTAGGCCATGGTAGTCCGCTCTGAGGTGAGCACATGCTCAGTGCCAACAATATCTTTGAGAGCCTTGAGGGCCTCTTGATGGGCTCCTGTGGGGGTGGGGGAAGTAGTCATATCATATCTTTCTATTGGGTTGGAACTTGCACCTGGGAACTGAGGTCCTGTGCGCTAAGACAGTTGCTAGAGAGGAGAGTTACTGGGTGTATTCGTAGCTAGGGTTTTCGTCGTGGTTTACCAGCCCCGTTCCTTCCATTCGGGCAGCTGGGGGCGCTCCTTGCCTAAAGTAGTGGAATCGCCATGGCCCGGGAGCACCAGGGTGCTATCGTCAAAGCGGTCAAAAATACGCTCTGACACATCAGCAAAGAGCTGCTCAAAATCCTGGGGCGAGTTTGTTTTACCCAGCCCGCCGGGGAAGAGTGAATCCCCGGTAAAAAGGAGAATCTGCTCACCGGCGTCCTCACCGCTGGTAGGTGCTCGCAGGGCCAGGGCGATAGAGCCAGGAGTGTGCCCGCGCAGCGAAATGACCTCTAGGTCAATACCTGCCAGGGTCAGGTGCTCGCCGCCAACTAGGCGTTCTTCAACTTCTACGTCTTCTTGCTCAGCGATGGCCTGCGCATCGGGGGCGCCGCAGTAGGTGGTTGGGCCCCAGGCCTCAATTACCTGGTGCAGGGCGCGAATATGGTCCCAGTGAGAGTGGGTGGTGATCAGGGCGCGGACGCTTGCCCCCGGCTGATTACCTGATGCGGGGCAGTCGGTGGTGGCAGCTTGTTGAACTAGGGTTTCTATGGCAGGGAAATCGTCGGCGGCGTCAATAAGCACCTGCTCCCCGCTTGCCCGATTGGTGAGGAGGTAAACATTGTTTTCCATCTCTGATACGGCGATGGATCGAACGGTGAGGGTGTCAGACTCAAAAATTAGGGTATTAGCTAGGTCACTCATGGCTCCATTCTAGACCTGTACTCTAACTTTCTACCACCTGTGACTCTCACCCCCCAGGGGTAGAGAATATGGCAGCAAGAGGGAAGGGTACTACTTTTCTTAGGCACCCAAAACCTATAGAATATATCTTCGAAACATTCTCTGAGATAGGTGACTCATGGCAGGCTCAGCCACCCAACCCATCGGCAACGACCTCACCCACATCCGGGTACAGGGCGCCCGCGAAAACAACCTCAAAAACATCAACCTCGACATCCCCCGCGACGCCATGGTCGTCTTCACCGGCCTCTCCGGATCCGGCAAATCCTCCCTGGCCTTCGACACCATCTTCGCCGAAGGCCAACGCCGCTACGTCGAATCCCTCTCCTCCTACGCCCGCATGTTCCTAGGGCAGGTCGATAAGCCCGACGTGGACTTCATCGAAGGCCTCTCACCGGCAGTCTCCATCGACCAAAAATCAACCTCTAAGAACCCCCGCTCCACCGTAGGCACCATCACCGAAATCTACGACTACATGCGCCTACTCTGGGCGCGAGTAGGCCACCCCCACTGCCCCGAATGCGGCGAAGAAATCTCCAAGCAATCCCCCCAGCAAATCGTTGACATTCTCATGGGCTACCCCGAGAAAACCCGCCTGCAGGTGCTGGCCCCCGTCGTCTCAGCCCGTAAAGGCGAGTTCGTCGACCTCTTCAAAGAGCTCTCCACCGCCGGCTACTCCCGCGCCCGCGTAGACGGCAACGTCATCCAACTCACCGACCCACCCAAACTCGAAAAACAGTACAAGCACACCATCGACGTTGTCGTTGACCGCATCGCCATCAAAGAGAGCGTCCACCAGCGCCTGACCGACTCCATCGAAACCGCCCTCTCCCTAGCTGACGGCAAGGTACTCATCGACTTCGTAGATGAGGACGCCAATACCCCAGGCCGCACCCGCTCCTTCAGCGAAAACCTGGCCTGCCCCAAGGGCCACCCCCTGGCCGTTACCGAGGTAGAGCCCCGCGCCTTCTCCTTCAACTCTCCCTTCGGCGCCTGCTCAGCCTGCGACGGCATCGGATCCACCCTAGAGGTAGACACCGACCTCATCGTGCCCAACCCTGACCTCTCCCTGGCCGAAGGCGCTGTCGCCCCCTGGGCCACCGGCAAAGCCACCAGTGAATACTGGCTCCGCCTCCTAGCAGGCCTAGCCGAAGAACTAGACTTTGACCTAGCCACCCCCTTCAAAAACCTGCCCGCCAAAGTCAAAAAAGCCATCCTGCACGGCAAAGACTACAAGGTCACCGTGGCCTACAAAAACCGGTTCGGCCGTGAACGCCGCTACACATCCGGCTTTGAAGGTGCCAGCGCCTACATCAAACGCAAGTACGAAGAAACCGAATCAGACTGGTCTAAAGACCGCTACGAACAGTACATGCGCAAGGTAGCTTGCACCTCCTGCCAGGGCGCCCGCCTCAACCCCACCATCCTGGCTGTGACCGTTGGCGGCAAATCCATCGCCGAGGTCACCGAGATGCCCATGCGAGAGGCCCTCACCTTCATGCGCTCGCTGACTCTCAGTGAGCGTGAGGCAAAGATTGCTGAGCTGGTGCTTAAAGAGATTGATGCTCGCCTGCAGTTTTTGTTAGATGTTGGCCTGGACTACCTGAACCTGGCCCGCTCGGCCGGTACTCTCTCAGGTGGCGAGGCCCAGCGCATCCGCCTAGCTACTCAGATTGGCTCCGGTTTGGTGGGCGTGCTCTATGTGCTTGATGAGCCCTCTATTGGTCTGCACCAGCGTGATAACCGCCGCCTGATTGAAACTCTCACCAAGCTGCGCGATATGGGCAACACCCTGATTGTGGTGGAGCACGATGAAGACACCATGAAAGAAGCCGACTGGATTGTGGACGTTGGCCCCGGCGCAGGTGAACACGGCGGCCAAATCGTTCACTCTGGCACCTTCGCAGAGCTTCTTGAGAATAAGGAATCGGTAACCGGTGACTACATGGCTGGGCGTCGGGCCATCGAGGTTCCTACTACCCGCCGTCCGGTTGACCCTAAGCGCACTATCAAGGTGGTTGGGGCCCGGGAAAATAACTTGAAGAATGTGGATGTGGAGTTCCCCCTGGGTGTGCTCACCGCCGTCACCGGTGTCTCCGGGTCGGGTAAGTCTACCCTGGTCAATGACATTCTCTACACTGCTCTAGCAAATAAGCTCAACGGGGCTAAGCAGGTGCCGGGGCGGCATAAGACCATCACCGGCCTTGATCAGCTCGATAAAATTATTCACGTTGACCAGTCACCCATTGGTCGCACCCCGCGCTCCAACCCGGCTACCTACACTGGTGTTTTCGACCATATCCGTAAGCTCTTTGCTGAAACCACCGAAGCGAAGATGCGCGGCTACCAGCCTGGCCGTTTCTCCTTCAACGTCAAGGGCGGACGCTGCGAAGCCTGCTCTGGTGATGGCACCCTCAAAATTGAGATGAACTTCTTGCCCGATGTGTATGTGCCTTGTGAGGTGTGTAAGGGTAAACGCTATAACCGCGAAACCCTGGAAGTGCACTATAAGGGTAAGACCATTGCCGATGTGCTGGAAATGCCAGTTTCAGAAGCTGCCGAATTCTTTTCTGCCTTCACCAAGATTTCGCGCTACCTCGACACCCTGGTGGACGTTGGCCTGGGCTATGTGCGGCTAGGCCAGTCAGCTACTACCCTCTCTGGTGGTGAGGCCCAGCGCGTGAAGCTGGCAACTGAACTGCAGAAGCGGTCCAAGGGCCGTTCTATCTATGTGCTCGATGAGCCTACCACCGGCCTGCATTTTGAGGATATCCGCAAGCTCTTGGGTGTTGTCCAGGGGCTGGTTGATAAGGGTAATACCGTCATCACCATTGAGCACAACCTTGATGTTATTAAGAGTGCTGACTGGCTGATTGACATGGGCCCAGAAGGCGGTGACGGTGGTGGCACTGTGTTAGCTACTGGCACCCCTGAGCAGTTGGCTACCGTACCTGAGTCTCATACCGGGCGCTTCTTAGCTGAGATACTCTAGGGCACCGGTACCCCGCCGGGGTATGCTAAATAGGTCAAAAAAGCCCTTAAAATTCAAAAAGCATCTTCTGGCCGGGGTACCATTTTCAGGTAAACCCCCATGAAGTGTGCACCAAGGAGTTCTCATGTCCCTCAAATACAAGGTAACTCAAAAGACTATCGAAGCTCTTCTTCGTACGGTCTTTCGCGCCCGCGTCACCGGCCTTGAGAACTTCCCCGCTGAAGGCCCCGTCATTGTTGCCTCTAACCACCTGGCCTTCCTGGACTCGGTCATCATTTCAGCTCTCATGCCTCGCCGGGTTGCCTTCCTGGCAAAATCTGAATACGTCAATTCGCCGGGGCTTAAGGGGAGGGCTATGAAGGCCCTCTTCCAGGCTATTGATATTATTCCGGTCAATCGTACTGACAAAAAAGAGTCGATGAAGGCTCTTGAGACTGCCCTTGAGCACCTGAATCAGGGCAAGGTTTTCGGTATTTACCCTGAAGGTACTCGTTCGCGTGATGGCTACCTTTATAAGGGGAAGATTGGAGTGGCCTGGCTTGCGCATATGACGGGGGCGACCGTGGTGCCTATTGGTTTGATTGGTACCGATAAGATTCAAAAGCCCGGTTCTAATATGGTCTACCCTCACCGTTTTACGGTGCGGGTGGGTGAGCCGATGGCTTTTGAGAAGCTGGGGGAGCGTATGAGCGGTAAGCAGCGCCGCCAGAGCACCGACCAGATTATGGACGCTATTGCCCAGCTTTCTGGTCAGCCCCGCAAAAACGAGTACAACGTCTCACCGTCAGCAGAGCGTGACGGGGGAGCCTAGCCCCGTGTCACCGTGCCGGTGGGGGCTGTTACCGCACTTTATCTAGCGCAAAGGACCTGATATACGTGGCTGATCCTGCATCCTACCGCCCGGCATCTGGCGAGATTCCTACCAACCCTGGGGTCTATCGCTTCCGCGATGAGGTGGGCCGTATTATCTACGTGGGTAAGGCCAAGAACCTGCGCAACCGCCTGAACTCTTATTTTGCCCGCGTAGATTCTTTGAGCCCTAAAACCTACGCTATGGTGCATACTGCCGCTTCGGTGGAGTGGACGGTTGTGGGTAGTGAGCTGGAGTCGCTGCAGTTAGAATACACCTGGATCAAGGAGTATAAGCCGCGCTTTAATATTGCCTTCCGTGATGATAAGTCCTACCCCTACCTTGCGGTGACGCTCAAGGACCGTTTCCCGCGCGCCCAGGTCATGCGTGGGGAGAAGAAGAAGGGGGTGCGCTATTTTGGCCCCTATTCTCAGGCCTGGGCTATCCGCGAAACGCTGGATGCTCTTCTGCGGGTCTTTCCGGTGCGCACCTGCTCTACCGGTGTTTTTAATCGGGCGCAGGCCTCTGACCGGCCCTGCCTGCTGGGCTATATTGATAAATGTTCGGCTCCCTGTGTGGGGCGGGTGAGCCGTGAGGATCACCAGAAGATCGCTGAGGATCTTTGCTCCTTTATGGCTGGGGGTGCTGAGAAGTTCATTGCTGGGCTGACCCGGCAGATGAAGGAGGCAGCAGCCGACTTTGATTTTGAAAAGGCGGCTCGTTTGCGCGATGATGTTGAGGCCCTGACGAAGGCCTTTGAACGGAATGCTGTGGTCTTACCTGATTCTGTTAATGCTGATCTTTTTAGTTTTGTTGAAGATGATTTAGAGGCCGCAGTGCAGGTTTTCTATGTGCGCGGCGGGCGTATTCGCGGTCAGCGCGGCTGGATCGTTGAGAAGGTCGAAGATTCTACGCCCCAGTCCCTGGTGGATCATCTGCTGGTGCAGGTCTATGGTGAGGCCGCTGCTGCCCTGGCTGCGGGGTCTACTGAAGAAGAGATCAACCATACTCTCAATGAGATACCTAGCCAGATTAATGTTCCGGTGCTTCCTGAGAACCATGAGAAGCTTGAAGAGTGGCTCTCTGGGGTGCGCGGGGCCAGGGTTAGCATTAGTGTGCCTCAGCGCGGTGATAGGGTCGCTTTGATGGGAACCGTAGCCGAAAATGCGAAGCAGGCCTTGACCTTGCATAAAACTCGCCGGGCAGGGGATTTGACTACGCGTTCTGCCTCCCTGGTGGAGCTTCAAGAAACCTTAGAGCTACCCGAGGCGCTGATGCGCATAGAGTGCTACGACATTTCTCATGTTCAGGGCACCAACGTGGTTGCCTCTATGGTGGTGTTTGAGGACGGCCTACCTAAGAAAAGTGATTACCGTAAGTTCTCTATCACTGGGGAGGCTGCCCGTGACGATACAGCTAGCATGTATGACGTCATTTACCGCCGTTTCCGCCGCTACCTTTCTGATGAGGCCCCAGGGCGCCGGGTGCGGGCGTCCGGAGAAATTAGCGAGCAAGAGCTGCACAGTAAGGAACCAGCTAAGTTCGCCTACCCACCTAACCTGGTGGTGGTGGATGGCGGTCAGCCCCAGGTTGCTGCTGCTACCCGGGCTCTGGAAGATTTGGGCATTAGCGATATCTATGTGGTGGGTATTGCTAAGCGTTTGGAAGAGCTCTGGTTACCTGGCGATGATTTTCCTGTCATTTTGCCTCGAACCTCTAACGCCCTCTACCTGATTCAGCGTATCCGCGATGAGGCCCACCGTTTTGCCATTACTTTCCACCGCTCTAAGCGCGGTAAAGAGATGGTCAAGTCAGCCCTTGATACTGTGCCTGGGCTGGGGCCAGCTAAACGTGAAGCTCTTATCAAGCATTTTGGTTCGCTCAAACAGTTATCTGAAGCCAGTGCCGAAGAACTTCAGGCTGTTCCCGGCATTGGCCCGGCTATGGCCCAGAAAATTCTTGACCGTTTCACTACGGGCCCTGAACCAGGTGCAGGGCGCTAAAAGTGCACTAAGCTAGATATATCTACCGATTATTTTGTGGAAGTGAGAGGCCCCAGCCATGTCATCTAACCCCAGCGAGCAGACCATTAAGCCGCAGATTCTCGTGATTACCGGTATTTCTGGTGCCGGGCGGTCCACAGCAGCTAATACTTTGGAAGATGAGGGCTGGTATGTGGTGGATAATATTCCCCCTCAGATGCTCGGTTCGTTAGCCCAGTTGGTTAAAGATTCACCGGGTACTCTTCCTAAGGTTGCTGTGGGTATTGATATTCGTGCCCGCCGTCAGCTCGCTGATTTGCCTGAGGCTATTAATAAGTTGCGTGCCTCTGACGTTGATTTTTCCATGCTTTTTATGGATGCTGCCGATAAAGATATTATTGCCCGCTATGAGGCGCAGCGTCGCCCGCACCCTTTGCAGAAGGGGGCTCGTGTGGCAGAGGCCATTGCCGATGAGCGGCGTATTTTTGCTGACCTGCAAGAAGAGGCCGATTACATTATTGACACCTCTGGTATGAATATTCACCAGTTGGCTAAGAAGATTCGTGAAACCTATGCTCCTGGTCAGGAGCGGATGGTGAATATTACTGTTATGAGTTTCGGCTTTAAGTACGGTACGCCTTCTGATGTGCATTACATGGCTGATATGCGTTTCATCCCTAACCCTCACTGGGTTCCTGAGCTTCGGGCTCAGACGGGGCAGGATGCGCCGGTGCGTGACTATGTCTTATCCCAAGATGGTACGGAAGAGTTCATGAGCAATTACATTGCTGCTTTGCAGCCGGTGATTGCCGGTTATCGCCGTGAGGGTAAGCTGTATGCGACCTTTGCTATTGGTTGTACTGGTGGTAAGCACCGTTCTGTTGCTGTCAGTGAGGAGATTGCCCGCCGCCTTGGTAGTCTCCAGGACGTTAATATTTCTGTGCATCACCGTGACATGGGGCGTGAGTAATGTCTGAGGCTAACCGTGTGAGCCGTTTCCCTGAGACTGGCCTGCTTCCGGGGGCTGCTCAGGGGCATAACCTGCCTATGAGGGTTACTGCTCTTGGTGGTGGCCATGGGCTGTATGGTTCGCTTTCTGCCCTTAAACTTATTACCTCAGCGCTTACTGCTGTGGTGACGGTAGCTGATGACGGCGGCTCTTCGGGGCGGCTGCGTGAAGAGCTGGATGTGCTGCCTCCTGGTGATTTGCGGATGGCTCTATCAGCTTTGTGTGATGACACCACCTGGGGGCGTACCTGGCGTGATGTGATGCAGCATCGTTTTGCCTCGCGAAGCCCTGAGCACCCCACACCTTTAGAGAATCATGCCCTGGGGAACCTGCTGATTGTTACCCTCTGGGAGCTTTTAGATGACCCTATTGCTGGGCTTGATTGGGCTGGTGCCCTCTTGAATGCTCGGGGGCGTGTATTGCCTATGTCCACGCGCCCGCTGATTATTGAGGGTGATATTGTGACCGTCGATGAGCAGGGCATGACCCTGCGTGATACGGTCCAGGGGCAGGCGACTCTTGCTAAGGCTGGGCGGGTTGATAAGGTTCGTTTGTTACCCGATGATACTGAGGCCTGCCCGGACGCTGTGCGTGCGGTCCATGAGTCTGATTGGGTAATTTTAGGGCCGGGTTCTTTTTATACTTCTTTGCTGCCGCACCTGCTCCTACCTGGTCTGCGTCAGGCAATTCTTAACACTACAGCCCAGATTTGTTTGGTTATGAACCTTGAGTTGGATGGGAAAGAAACCCGCGGCATGAGTGCTGCAGACCATCTGCTCGTTTTGCGTGAATACGTTCCAGAAATTAGGGTTAATACAGTTATTGCAGATCCTGCCACCGCAGGAGACCGCGCAACATTTGAAGATGTAGCAGCCCAGCTTGGGGCGAAAGTGCTGTGGGCTGATGTGGCGGAAGCCGACCAACCTGGCGTCCATGACCCCCTGAAACTTGCAGCAGCTTATAAGCACGTCTTCAAACATTAAGGCCGGCTTGGTGCTGGCCCCGCGCTTTTGAGAGCAGACACAACTTTGGAGGAAGACCCGTATGGCCCTGACGGCATCGGTCAAAGAAGAGCTGGCACATTATGACGCCACGCGCTCATCTGTGCGCAAAGCTGAGGTAGCCACAATCTTGCGCTTCACGAACGGTCTGCACCTGGTGCAAGGCAAAATTGTTGTTGAAGCCGAAGTTGACCTTGAAACGACCGCTGAGCGCCTGCGGTACAACATTGCTGAAATGTATGGGCACGACGCTTCTATTACGTCTATCTCTGGCGGTGGTTTGCGCCGGGGCGGACGCTATGTGGTTCGTGTCGAAAACGGCGGTGAGGCTTTGGCCCGGCAAACTGGTTTGTTAGATGGGCGCGGGCGCCCTGTGCGCGGTCTGCCCCCTGCTGTGGTTAATGGTTCTTTGGCTGATGCTGAGGCTGTGATGCGTGGCGCCTTCCTTGCTCACGGTTCTTTGACGGAGCCTGGCCGTTCTTCTGCCCTTGAATTTACCTGCCCTGGCCCTGAGGCCGCTTTGGCTCTGGTGGGTGCTGCCCGCCGTTTGGACGTTATTGCTAAGGCCCGTGAGGTGCGTGGGGTTGATCGGGTGGTAGTGCGTGATGGTGAAACTATCTCTCTTCTGCTTGAGCGTATGGGTGCGGTTAATGCCCTGGATAATTGGCGCGAACGCCGTGCCCGTAAAGAGGTTCGGGCAACTGCTAACCGTCTGGCAAATTTTGATGATGCTAACTTGCGACGTTCAGCCCAGGCTGCTGTAGCAGCGGGTGCTAGGGTTGAGCGGGCCCTGGAGATTTTGGGGGATAAGGTTCCTGAGCATCTGCGTTATGCCGGTGAATTGCGGGTTGCCCACAAGCAGGCTTCTTTGGATGAGCTGGGTCGTCTTGCTGAGCCTCCTATGACTAAAGATGCGATTGCAGGGCGTATTCGCCGTCTGATTGCTATGGCTGATAAGCGGGCTGCTGAGCGGGGGATTGCTGGGACTGAAGCAGGCGTGAACGGGATTAACCAGCTGGACTAGCCTGTGTGGGTTTTTGTTGGTTTCTCTGTGGTAGAGGCGGCGTTCACCTGCCCTCACCACCTATAAACCCCTGCCTTCGTGGAAGGAAGTGGGGGTAGGCGTCCGTAAAGGCAGGTAAGGGCACCTAAGAAACCGACAGAAACACACCAAAACTCACATAAAGAGGGTATGATGGTTATTGAACCGGATAAGAACTGACATCTTGTCCACCAGCGTCACTAACTGTACCTAGGAGTTTGATTTCAGTGACTGTACGTGTAGCAATTAACGGCTTTGGCCGCATCGGCCGCACCTTCTTCCGTGCAGCAACCCAGCACGGTGAAGGCTTCGAAATCGTTGCTATCAACGATCTGACCGACATCAAGACCCTCGCCCACCTGCTCAAGTACGACTCCATCATGGGGCGCTTTGATGGGGAGATTACTGTTTCAGACAACAACCTGGTCATCAACGGCAAAGAAATCAAGGTACTTGGCGAGCGCAACCCCGCCGATTTGCCCTGGAAAGACCTGGGCGTAGATATCGTCCTCGAATCTACCGGCTTCTTCACCGACGGTGAAAAGGCAAAGGCCCACCTAGAAGCTGGTGCCAAGAAGGTTATTCTCTCAGCCCCCGGTAAGAACATTGATGGCACCTTCGTCATGGGCGTCAACGACGACCAGTACGATTCAGCCACCATGAACATCGTCTCTAACGCTTCCTGCACCACCAACTGCCTAGCTCCCATGGCTAAGGTGCTTAACGATAAGTTCGGCATCGAAAAGGGTCTGATGACCACCATTCACGCCTACACCGCTGACCAGCGCCTCCAGGATGCCCCCCACTCAGATTTGCGCCGTGCCCGTGCAGCAGCCCTGAACATGGTGCCCACCTCCACCGGTGCGGCAGCAGCAGTTGGTCTGGTTCTGCCTGAGCTCAAGGGCAAGCTCGATGGTTTCGCTGTTCGCGTCCCCACCCCCACCGGCTCCATCACCGACCTAACCTTCACCGCCTCCCGTGAGGTCACCGTTGAAGAAGTCAATGCGGCTGTCAAAGAAGCTGCTGAAGGCCCCATGAAGGGTATTATCACCTACTCTGAGGAGCCCATTGTCTCTAAGGACATCGAAGGTGAGCCTGTCTCCACCGTTTTCGATGCCCCCCTGACTAAGGTCATTGGGGACCAGGTTAAGGTTATTGCCTGGTACGACAACGAATACGGTTACGTTTCTCGTCTGGTCATGTTCACAAACAAGGTAGTTGCAGCTCTCTAAGCTTGTCATACACCGGTCTGATGTGAGACTCCCATAAGATAGGGTTAGCGAATGGTTCCGTAAAGCGCCATTGGCTAACCCTAATCTGTATCTAAAAAGCTAGGCCACCACCTCTTGGTAGGGCTAGCACCCACCCATTTACTTTGACATCAACGGAGATGAATACTTCTATGGCTAAGACTCTTGCAGAGCTTATTGACAGTGGCCTAGCTGGCCGCCGCGTTCTGGTCCGCTCCGACCTGAACGTCCCCCTCAAAGACGGCACCGTCACTGATGACGGCCGCGTGCGCGCCTCCTTGCCCGTGCTTCAGAAACTGGTTGATGCCGGTGCCCGCGTCATTGTCACTGCCCACCTGGGCCGCCCTAAGGGCCAGGTAGACCCCCAGTATTCCATCAAGCCCGCTGCTGAGCGCCTGGCAGAACTAGCAGATTTTCCCGTAGCCATCGCAAGCGATGTGGTGGGTGAAGATGCCCAAGCTAAGGCTGAGGCCCTGAAGGACGGCCAACTGCTGGTTGTCGAAAATGTGCGCTTTGATGCCCGCGAAACCTCTAAGGACGATGCTGAGCGCGCCGAATTTGCAGCAGAACTGGCAGCCCTTACCGGCGAGAACGGCGCCTATGTGAACGATGCTTTTGGTGCTGTGCACCGCAAGCACGCCTCTGTCTACGATATTGCCCAGAAACTGCCCGCTTACCTGGGGGACTTGGTCAAGACCGAGGTTGAGGTGCTACAGAAGGTCATTAAGAACCCTGAGCGCCCCTTTGTGGTGGTCATGGGCGGCTCTAAGGTCTCCGATAAGCTGGCTGTCATTGATAACCTGATTGGCAAGGCTGATGCCCTGCTCATTGGTGGCGGCATGGGCTACACGTTCGCTAAGGCCCAGGGCCATGAGATTGGAAATTCCCTGCTGGAAGAAGACCAGCTAGAGAACTGCAAGCGCTACCTCCAAGAGGCACCTGCCCAGGGTACTAAGATCATTACCCCTGTCGATGTGGTGTGGGCAGAAAGCTTCTCCAACGAGGCCCGCAAAGAGGTGCGCCCGGTTGATGATATGACCGGCGGTGAGATTGGTCAGCAGGGCCTGGGCCTAGATATTGGCCCTGAGACCCGCCAGCTCTTTGCCGATACCATCAAGGAAGCCAAGCTGGTCTTCTGGAACGGCCCGGTCGGTGTCTTTGAAATGGAGTCCTTCGCTGCTGGCACCAAGGCGGTTGCTGATGCGCTGGTAGCATCAGAGGCTTTCTCTATCATCGGTGGCGGCGATTCAGCCTCTGCTGTGCGCAACCTGGGCTTCTCAGATGACCAGTTCAGCCACATCTCCACCGGTGGCGGCGCCTCCCTGGAATACATTGAAGGTAAAACTCTGCCCGGCCTTGAGGCACTGGGCGCCTAAAAACGCCCCGCGGCAGTGAACCCACCTGGCAGCTGTGACTGCCTAGAGGCAGGACGCCGCACCCGCTGCGTACTGCCCCACCCACCGCAGAATTCGCGAAAGGAACGAGCCCATGACTCGCAAGCCCCTCATCGCAGGCAACTGGAAGATGAACATGGATCATACCGAAGGTGTGACCCTGCTCCAGAAACTGGCCTGGACCTTAGATGACACCAACTTTGACTACGACACCGCCGAGGTCGCTGTCTTCCCTCCCTTCACTGACATCCGCTCCGTGCAGACCCTCGTCGATGGCGATAAGCTCAAAATCGTCTACGGCGGCCAGGACCTCTCAGACCAGGATTCTGGTGCCTACACTGGCGACATCTCCGGTGTCTTCCTCAAAAAACTTGGTGCCACCTATGTGCTGGTGGGCCACTCTGAGCGCCGCACCATTCACGGTGAGTCCAACGGTGTTTGCGCCGCTAAGGTGCAAGCTGCCTACCGTAACGAGCTCACCCCCGTGCTGTGTGTGGGTGAAGGCCTTGAGAAGCGTGAAGCTGGTGAGCACGTTGAGTTCACTCTCGACCAGCTCCGTAGCTCCCTTGAGGGCTTGACCGAAGAGCAGGCTCAAACCCTGGTGGTAGCCTATGAGCCTGTCTGGGCCATTGGTACCGGCAAGGTCGCAACAGCAGAGGACGCCCAGGAAATGGGCCAGGCTATCCGCCAGGAACTAGCGAAGCTCTACTCAGACCAGGTTGCTGATCAGGTGCGTGTGCTCTACGGTGGCTCTGTTAAGGCAGCCTCAGCCCCCGACATCATGGCCCAAGCGGACGTGGATGGCGTGCTGGTGGGCGGTGCTTCTTTGGATGCTACCGAGTTTGCTAACATCGCCCGGTACCAGGCCTAGAAACTTTTTCTGCTAGTCTACTTTTCCTTCTGCCAGATAAACGGCGTATAGTAGTTTGATGGCGCTTCGAGACGCTACCCAACCCGACTGAAAGGTTATGCGTGGAAACCCTCAAGATTATTCTGATGGTCATTATCGCTATAGCGAGTATTCTCACCATCCTGCTGGTTCTTCTGAACCGTGGTAAGGGCGGCGGCCTTTCAGATATGTTCGGCGGTGGCATGACCACCTCGCTCAACTCTTCAGGCATGGCCTCTAAAAACCTGATCCGCCTGACAGTCACCGTGATTTTGCTGTGGGTCTTTGCCATTATCGGCTACGCCCTGGTGATGCGTTTCTCAGAGGTTGCCGTCATTTAGGCTTACACCACAAAATATCCCCGCCCACCGGCTCACCGGTAGGCGGGGATATTTTTTATAGTCTCCAGGGCCCTTAGGGCTTAGAGCCTCTGGGCTTAGAGTTTCTGGCCTTAGAGGGGCGCCTGCAGGGCGTCCTCGGTAGCCAGGATCAGGGTCTCTAGCAGACCGCGGGCCCCGGCTGCTGGGGTCTGGGTAAGAATCTGGGCGGTCAACTCAGTCTCAGGCAGAGCGGACGCAGCCCGCAGCCGGGCTGTCGCCTCAGCCTTATCGCCACCGGCAACCAGGAACCAGATACGCTCTGAAAAGTTGATGACCGGCAAGGTTAGGCTTACCCGGGTGGGCGGGGGCTTGGGTGAATCGTGCACCGCAAGAGCTGTAGCTTCAGCCTCTAGAATCTCAGTGCGCTCAGGGAAAAGGGAAGCGATGTGACCATCGGGGCCCATCCCCAGCAGGGTCAGATCAAAGAGGGGAGAAGACTCACCTTCCGGGGCGTAACGGGCCAGCTCAGTAGCGTAAGCCTGGGCTGCATCTTCCGGGGTCTCAAAGACATCAGAGGCCCCCATGATGTGCAGGTTCTGCTCAGGCAGCCCCAGAGAATCAAGCAGGGCGTCCTTAGCCTGCTGCTCATTACGGTCAGCATGGCCGCGGGGCACAAAACGCTCATCAGACCACCAAAAATGCACCTTGGACCAGTTGACCGTAGCCTTCAGCGGGCAGGCAGCAATACCTTCAAGCACCGCAATACCCATGGTCCCGCCAGTAAGCGAAATATGGGCGATACCCCGGGCAGCAAGAGCAGTAGAGGCCACATGAATAATGCGGGTGGCACCAGCTAGCTTCAACTGCTCCTTATCCCGGTGGGGAACTACTACAGGGTTAGGCATCATAGACCTCCGTATAATCAGTGCCCTCTACAGGCTCATCGTCGGTATCCACATCAACCACAATCTTGCTGTTAGCAGCCACAGACTTGAGTACCTCGCCGTAGACCACATCAGGGTCAAGACGGCGCAATTCTTCAGCCAGGCAATCAGCCAGCGAACGGGCAGGCAAGGAAATCTGCTGGTCGGGCACACCAGGGGAAGAAATCGTGGCAATATTGCGGCCGGGGCGGTGAATAATAATTGAGCCATCTTCTCGTTCTAGCTCGACCTTATACAGACCACGCTGGGCATCAGTGGTGCGCAGGTGCACCTCAGCATCCAGACGATCTCCCAGCCAGGCACCCAGCAGAACCACCGAGGGGCTCATAGAAGAACCAGAAACTACCACACGCTTGACGGGGGCAGGCTCAAGCTGGTCGAAGACAGCAGCAATCTGAATACGCCAGAGAGTCAGACGAATCCAGGCCAGGTCAGTGTCCCCATCCTTGTAACTGGTCACCAGCTTCTTGAGCACACCCAGCGGGTTATAGGCACGGGCCGAATCAGTGATACGGCGCTGGGCAATCTTACCGATAGAATGCTCAGCAGGGTTCTCAGGCACCGAGTGCGGCCACCAGGCAACAATCGGGGAATCAGGCAGCAACAGCCCCGAAATCAGGGACTCGGTAGCTACAGCAGCAGACCCATAACCGCGCAGAATAATCAGCTCTGAGGCCCCAGCATCCCCACCGACATAAATGTGGGCATCCAGTCGGTCCTGAGCGTCCTGACCATAATCAACATGCACAATAATGCGGCAAGGGTGCTCATAGGAGGCCTTCAAAGCCGCCTCAACAGCGGTCTTAGAATGCCCCTTCTCAGCCAAAATAACCAAGGTCAGCACCCGAGAGGACGTCGTTGCCCCCTTCTCATTACGCAGGCGGGAGAGCTCCTTAGCAACTTTGCCCACAGTGGTTTCTTCAAGTTTTTTAATCATGCGCGCCTCCAAACACGGCCATCGCGTTCTAGCATTGCGTGGGCAGAAACCGGGCCCCAGGAACCAGGGGGGTAGGCTTCAGGTTTAATCTTGTGCTCTTCCCAGTATTCCTCAAAAGGGTCAAGAATCTTCCAGGAAAGCTCAACCTCTTCATGACGGGGAAAGAGCGGGGGCTCACCGAGCAGCACATCCAAAATCAGACGCTCGTAGGCCTCCGGTGACTCCTCCGTAAAGGAATGAGAATACCCAAAATCCATGTTGACATCACGAATCTCCATCTGCGTGCCAGGCACCTTAGACGCAAACCGCAAGGTCATACCCTCATCAGGCTGCACCCGAATCACAATCGCATTCTGCCCCGAACTATCGGCACTACCACCAAAGAGCAGGTTAGAAGTCTTCTTGAAAACCACAGCAATTTCGGTGACGCGGCGGCCCAGTCGCTTACCAGCGCGCAGGTAGAAGGGAACACCTGCCCAGCGGCGAGTATTGATATTCAACTTCAGCGCAGCAAAAGTCTCGGTACGAGAATCAGCAGGAATATCACTCTCATCGAAGAAACCATTAACCTCCTCACCCCCCTGGTTACCGGCAGCGTACTGGCCAATAGCGAAGGCAGTGGAAATATCCTCAGGAATCTGTACCGCCTCAAGCACCTTAGCCTTCTCAGCCCGCAGGTGCTCAGCATTGAAACTCACCGGCTCTTCCATAGCAGTCAAAGCCAGCAGCTGCAACAGATGGTTCTGAATAACATCGCGGGCTGCACCTACACCGTCGTAGTAGCCTGCACGGGTGCCGATACCAATATCTTCAGCCATGGTGATCTGCACATGGTCAACATAAGTGGCATTCCACAGAGGCTCAAACATCTGGTTAGCAAAGCGCAGAGCCAAAATATTCTGCACCGTCTCTTTCCCCAAGTAATGGTCAATACGGAAAACCGAATCAGCGGGAAAGACCCGCTCAACAATGGCATTGAGCTCACGGGCAGTCTTAAGGTTATGACCAAAAGGCTTTTCGATAATCACCCGGCGCCACCCATCATGCTGGTTATGGTTGGCCAAATCGTGATCAGCGAGCTTCTGCAAGACCTGCTCAAACCCCTTCGGAGGGATCGACAGGTAGAAAGCATGGTTGCCGCGGGTCCCCCTCGTCTCATCAAGCTCAGCCAAAGTTGCCTTGAGCTTCTCAAAGGACTCATCAGAGTCAAAGGTACCAGTGACAAAGCGAATGCCAGCGGCAAACTGCTTCCAGACGTCCTCGCGGAAAGGGGTGCGCGCATGGGCCTCAACATAGGTGCGTACTTCCTGCTGGAAGTCCTCGTGGCTCCATTCGCGGCGTCCGAAACCTACCAGCCCGAAGCTGGGAGGAAGCAAGCCACGGTTGACCAGGTCATAGACAGCTGGGAGCAATTTCTTGCGCGCAAGGTCACCGGTAACACCGAAGAAGACCAAGGAGGACGGGCCTGCCACGCGGGTCAGTCTGCGGTCGCGCGAATCGCGCAGGGGATTTGATTCGTGAGTGTTGGCCACCGCCGTGAATCCTTCACAGATTGGTTGGGGCGGCAGCTCCTCACATGGAGTGAAAGCTGCCGTGATTCTCATGTCTAGTCTAATGGCATCCACTAGCCCTATCGCACCTACAAGCAAGGCAGATACCCGCCACCAAGTGCGCGCAGTGAGGGTGGGGGAGAAAACCCCCACCCTCAGCGTGAGCTAGTTTTACTTCTGATCAGCCAGTGCGGCGGTGACAGTCTCGAGCAGTTCCTTCCAAGAAACCTCGAACTTCTCAACACCTTCGCTCTCCAGCTTATTGACCACATCCTGGTAAGAGATACCCACAGCTTCAAGCTGGTTAAGGATCTCGTTAGATTCCTGGTATGTGCCCTCAATAGCATTACCAGCAACCTCAGCATGATCGAAGATCGCCTCCAAAGTCGCCTCAGGCATAGTGTTAACCGTGCCAGGAGCCGCAATCTCAGTAACGTAGAGAGTATCAGGGTAAGCCGGGTTCTTCACACCGGTTGAAGCCCACAGCGGACGCTGACGGTTAGCCCCAGCAGCTTCCAGACGAGCCCAACGCTCAGAAGTGAAAGCCTGCTCATAGACCTCAAAAGCCAGACGAGCATTAGCCACACCAGCCTTACCACGCAGAGCAAAAGCCTCATCGGTGCCAATAGCCTCAAGGCGAGCATCAACCTCAGTATCTACACGAGAGACAAAGAAAGAGGCCACAGAATGAATCTTAGAAAGATCCTTACCGTTCTCCAGAGCCTTCTCCAGACCCAGCAGGTAGGCATTGATAACGGCGCGGTAACGCTCCAAAGAGAAAATCAGGGTGACGTTGACCGAGATACCTTCTGCCAGCGCCTCAGCAATCGGTTCCAGCCCCTCTTCAGTAGCAGGAATCTTAATCATGACGTTCTCACGGCCAACAGCAGAGTAGAGCTCCTTAGCCTGGGCCAAAGTAGCGGCAGACTCACGAGCCAACAGGGGAGAGACCTCAATGGAGACACGGCCGTCATAGCCCTGGCTGGCCTTGTAGATGGGAGCAAAAACATCGCAAGCATCACGAACATCGTCAATCATGGCAGCAAAACCTGCTGCCTCAGCTTCGGTACCCTCTGCTGCCAGCATCTTCATCTGCTCAGCGTAGGCTGCACCATCAGAAAGAGCCGCAGCAAAAATGCTGGGGTTGGTAGTCACACCGACCACGTTCTTAGTGTCGATGAGTTCTTGCAGGTTGCCGCTGGTGAGGCGCTCGCGGGAGAGGTCATCGAGCCAGATGGAGACGCCTGCGTCTGAGAGTTTCTGGGTGGGGGTAGTCATGGTTTCTTCCTTAGAACTGGTGGGGTTAGCGGGCAGCGGCGATGGATTCGCGGGCCTTAGCTACTACGTTTTCAGCGGTGAAACCGTAGTCGGCGAAGAGCTCTTCGGCTGAGGCAGAAGCGCCGTAGTGTTCCAGGGAGACGGCGCGGCCGGCTTCACCTAGAATATCCATCCATGGCATGGACAGGCCAGCTTCAACGCTCACGCGGGCCTTGACAGCTGAGGGAATCACAGATTCACGGTACTCAGCAGATTCTGCGGCGAACCATTCACGGCAGGGCATGGAAACGACGCGGGCGGCGATACCGTCTTCAGCTAGCTGGGTGCGGGCTGCTAGGGCAATCTCAACCTCAGAGCCGGTGGCAATGAGGATGACATCGGGGGTGCCCTCGGTATCTGCCAGCACGTAGCCACCTCGGGCTGCACCGTTTGCTGAGGCGAACTTCTCGCCCTCAGCATCTGCGTGCAGGTCTTCACGGGCTACGTTGGTCAGGTTCTGGCGGGAGAGCACCAGGCCAGCAGGGTGGTCCTTGATATCTAGGATCTTGCGCCAGGCTACGGCAGTTTCGTTACCGTCAGCGGGGCGCACCACATCCAGGTTGGGGATGGCGCGCATGGCGGTCAGGTGCTCAACGGGCTGGTGGGTGGGGCCGTCCTCACCTAGACCGATGGAGTCGTGGGTCCAGACGAAGATGTTGGGCACACCCATGAGCGCTGCCAGGCGGACGGCCGGGCGCTGGTAGTCGGTGAAGACGAAGAAGGTGCCAGAGAAGGGGCGGGTGGGTGAAGAGAGGGCGATACCGTTGGTGATAGCTGCTGCGGCGTGCTCACGAATACCGAAGTGCAGCACACGGCCGTAGGGGTGGCCGGTCCAGTTCTTGGTGGTACGGGACTCGGGGTTGAAGGACTTTTCGGTGTCGATGGTGGTGTTGTTAGAACCGGCCAGGTCGGCAGAGCCACCCCAGAGCTCAGGCAGGATAGGTGCAATAGCGTTAATGACCTTGCCAGAGGCTGCGCGGGTAGCAATGGAGGTGCCAGCATCAAAGGTGGGCAGAGCCTCGTCGAGTTCGGCAGGTAGCTCACCGGCTACCAGGCGCTGGTAGAGCTTGGCCTGCTCGGGGTTAGCTTCAGCCCAAGCGTCAAAGGACTTCTGCCATTCTTCACGTTCAGCGGCGCTACGCTCAATCAGGGCACGGGTATGCTCAAGGATCTCAGGCTCCACCACGAAGTTCTGTTCGGGGTCAAAGCCTAGGGCCTTCTTGGTGGCTGCTACTTCGTCAGTGCCTAGCTTGGAGCCGTGGATGCCGCCGGTGTTCTGCTTGGTGGGGGCGGGGTAGCCGATGATGGTGCGCAGCTCAATGAATGAGGGCTTATCGGTGACCTTGGTGGCTGCAACGATAGCTTCATAGAGAGCTTCGATGTCTTCCTTATAGTCTCCGCTGGCGGTCCAGTCAATCTTGGTGACATCCCAGCCGTAGGCCTCGTAGCGGGCTGCGACGTCCTCGGTGAAAGCCACATCGGTATCATCTTCGATAGAGATGTGGTTACGGTCGTAGATAACAACCAGGTTGCCTAGCTGCTGGTGGCCGGCAAGTGCGGAGGCCTCGGCAGTGACGCCTTCTTGCACATCGCCTTCTGAGGCAATGGTGAAGATGGTGTGGTCAAAGGGGGAGGTGCCTGCGGCTGCTTCGGGGTCAAAGAGGCCGCGCATGCGACGCTGGGCGTAGGCAAATCCCACAGCGGACGCCAGGCCCTGGCCGAGAGGGCCAGTGGTGATTTCTACGCCCTTAGTGTGGCCGTATTCGGGGTGGCCAGGGGTGAGCGCACCAGCAGTACGCAAGGCCTTAATGTCTTCAAGTTCCAGACCGAAGCCGCCCAAGAAAAGCTGGTTGTAGATGGTCATGGAGGTGTGGCCGGGGGAGAGGATGAAGCGGTCGCGGCCCTCCCAGCGGTCATCGCGGGGGTCCTGGCGCATAATCTTCTGGAAGAGCAAGTAGGCAACAGGAGCTAGGCTCATTGCGGTACCGGGGTGGCCGGAGCCAACCTTCTCTACGGCGTCCGCAGCAAGCACGCGAGCGGTATCAACGGCGCGCTGATCCTTCTCTGTCCATTCAAGCTTCTGATTCAGGTTAGGCATGAGCCGTCCTCTCTCAATCTGGCTACCCAGAAATATTCATACAACTTTTTCTTCTGCCAACCTACCGTAGCCTGCGGGGTTAGACCCGGCTAGGTGCACAGGGAAGCTGGCATAAGACGCTGTTTCCAGGATAGTGCACCTGCCCTGTGAATAGGTTCGGCGCACCCCGTGGGGCGGGCCCGATTTGAGCTGTCTTCTCCCTACTAGCCAGGGGGTAGGGGGCCGTTATACGATGTAATTTGACCAAAAGCTCATTTAGCGTGCTCACAAACCGACCATTACTGCATCAATGTGATGGCAACCACCAAAAAGGCGGGTGTGGGGGTGCTGAGGCATGCCAACGACGTCCGCGCCCCAACACGCCGAAAACTCCCACCTGTTTCACATAGTGAATCACCGGAGGGGTACCAAGAGAGCCGCACACACAACAGTCAAGGGAAGTCAGCATACGTGAAGAGCCATGGCATCAAGACCGTGATTGACCGTACCGAAAAAGGCCAGCAAACCCCCGCTGTGCCAGCACCCGGCCGCGTCTCCCTGGGCCGCAAAATCAAAGCCTATATTCAACTCACCAAACCCCAAATCATCGAGCTACTTCTGGTGACCACCGCCCCCACCATGATCTTCGCAGCCGGGGGCTTCCCCAACCTCTGGCTGGTACTCCACACCATGATCGGCGGCTCCCTGGCAGCAGGCGCCTCCTGCGCCTTCAACTGCTACATCGACCGCGAGGCCGACCGGCTCATGAAACGCACCGAAAAACGTCCGCTAGTCACCGGCGAACTGAGCGACCGAGAAGCCCTCATCTTTGCCTGGGTGCTCTCAATCATCTCAATTCTCTACCTCTACTTCTTGGTGAACCCGCTGGCCGCTGGCCTGGGCCTGCTGGCAATATTCCTCTACGTCGTCTTCTACTCCCTCTGGCTCAAAAAACGCACCAAACAGAACATCGTCTGGGGCGGCCTAGCTGGCTGCATGCCCGTATTTATCGCCTGGGCGGCCGTTGAGAACACGATTTCTTGGGCTGCTGTCGTCCTCTTTATGGTGATTTTCCTCTGGACGCCCCCACACTACTGGCCCCTATCTATGAAGTACGCCGAGGACTACCGCGCTGCCGGCATCCCCATGCTCGGAGCCACGGACTCCGCCAAGAGCGTCTCTGTGCAGGTAGTGCTCTATGGTTGGGCTATGGTGATGTGCTCTTTGCTCCTTGTGCCCCTGGGTGGTGCTGGCTGGGTCTACACGGCAAGCGCAGTACTCATTGGCGCCTGGTTCCTCTACCACTGCCACAAGCTGCACCGCCTGGCCTTAGCCGAGCAGGCAACTAGCCGCACGGCCATGGTAGTTTTCCACGGTTCCATCACCTACCTAACCGTGCTTTTTATCGCCCTAGCAATCGACCCCTTTGTAGGGGGCCCGGTGCTCCCCCTCTAATGAGGAGGAAAGCTAGGGGGTTAGGACGCGTCCAGCAGCCTGGGCGCGCGCAGCAGGGGAGGAGAGCACCAGCTGACGCTCAAAGAGGGAAGCGGCGGCTAGGGCAAAGAGGCCTGAGCCTAGTAGATGCAACTCCACCAGCCAGAGCGGCAGACCGTTGAAGAACTGGGTATACCCCACCACGGCCTGGTAGCCCAGTAGTAGTAGCACGAACAAGAGAGACTTACCAAAAATAGGTGCCCAGCCTTTTGAGCGCCATAGTGCACAGAAAACCAGCACAGAGGCGCAGTAGACCCACACCAAAGCACCGTGCAGGCGGGTGACCCATACCGGGTCGAAGGGGTGGCGGTGGGCGGCGGCGTCACCAGCGTGAGGCCCTGTCCCTGTAGTTACGGTTCCCATGAACATGAGGGCAACCACCAAGATCAGCCCGACCCAGCCCAGTAGCTGCATGAGATGGGAAGAAGCGGGGGTGCTCGCGGTAAGACCTTCAGCCTGGGCGGTTCCCTCAAAGTAGCGGTAGACCCTGTTGAGGTAGATACCTGCCAGCATGATCATCAGGGCTGAGAGCATGTAGTGGGCGGTAATCATCCAGGGGTTGAGCTTCTGCCAGACCGAGATGCCACCAACTACCGCCTGCACGGGAATACCCCAGAGCAGCAGGAGGGTGAGGTTGAAAAGATCGGGGTAGCGGGAGCGGGGGGCAACAAAGCCGCGGGCCTCTAGCCAAGCACCTAGCCCCCGGGGCTGGTAGCCCTGGGATCGGGCACCAACTAGCAGACCCCATAGGAAGCGCCCTGCTGAGATGCGCCCTGGGAAGACGATGCGCAGTACGGCCAGAAAACCGATGATGGTAATAATCACCAGCACGAAGGTGAGCAGGCGGTTGCCGAATTCGACCATGCCATGGATGCCCATTTCGGGGGTGGTGGTCCAGGAGCCGTCTGAGGTGCAGCGGGGCCAGTCGTCACACCCCAGGCCGGAGCCGGTCAGACGTACGATACCGCCAGTGATAATCAGGGCAATGTTAGAGAGCGCAAGGGCCCAGGCGGTTTGCTTAACCCAGCGGGTGTAGTGGCGGGGGAAGAGTTTTTCGCCCAGGGAGGCTGGCTGGTAGCTGCCAGTGGTGGGCGGGTGCGTGGTCGGCATGGGGGGCGTTCCTTCACGAGAAATGGTGGACGGTGTCAGCCAGGCTAGGCTGACCATTTGAAGAATCGGGTGGCTAAAGCGGCAAAGAGTGCGGTTGCTATGACCAGTATGAGGTGGGGCAGGGGGAGGAAGGTGTGGTGGATAAAGTCTCCGCGTAAGGCGTTGCCGAGGGCCGCTGAGGGTAGAAGGTCAATCAGCGGGGCTAGCCAGGTGGGGTAGCGGTCGGTGGGAATCAGGGTGCCTCCGGCGGCGGCCAGCAGAACCCAGGCCATATTGACGATAGCTAGGGTTGCTTCAGCCCGTACAGTCCCAGCAATCAGCAGCCCCAGGGATGTGAAGCAGGCTGCCCCCAACAGCAGGGTAGGTAGGGACATGAGGATACCGGGCACCGTGGCTTCCCAGCCGAGGAGCTGGCCCAGGGCTCCGACCAGCAGGTACTGGAGTAGCAGCACCGATAGCACAGCAAAGACTTTACCGGCAACCAGCCCGCCCTTACCCAGTGGGGTGGTGGAGATGAAACGGAGCACCCCGTAGCGGCGGTCAAAGCCGGTGGCGATGCCTTGACCTGACAGTGCAGTGGAGAGCACACAGAGGGCCAGAACGCCGGGTACAGCAATATCAAGGCGGCTAACCCCGTAGCGGGTGGCCCAGGGGTCAAGAAAACCTGTGTAGGCCATGGCCAGCAGGCCCATGATGGGGAAGGCAATGTTGAGCATGAGCTGCTCCCCATTTTTGAGCATGGCAATAGTTTCGAACCGGCCCTGGGCTAGGACTCGGGTGAGAGCTGGTGCTGCTGTTGAGGTGGTACTCATCGGATATCCCTACCTGATAGTTCCAGAAAGACGTCTTCTAGGGTGCGGTTGGCCAAGGAAAGCTCACCGGGCATGATGCCCCGAGCTGCCCAGTAGGCTGTTAGGTCAGCCAGGTGTTGGGGGGTGAGGGGACCGGTGAGCTGGTAGCTACCTGCCGGGTTTTCGGTGAGGGTGAGGGCGGCGTCCGCTGGGGGCCATAGTTGGTTGAGGGTGAAGCCGCTGGGGGCGGTAAAAGTTAGGCTGCGGTTCTTATCCTGCCCGTTTGCTAGCACCTGGGCCATGGTCCCTGAGAGTATTACCGTGCCGTCTTTAATCATGTAGACGTAGTCGGCGATGCGCTGGGCGTCATCGAGGAGGTGGGTGGTGAGCACAACGGCTACACCGGCATCACGCTGTTCGCGGATGATGTCGAAGACAACACTCCGGGATTGGGGGTCAAGCCCGGCGGTGGGCTCATCGAGGAAGAGAATCTCAGGGCGGCCGATGAGGGCTGCCGCTAGGGCTACCCGCTGTTTCTGCCCGCCGGAGAGCCTGCGGATGCTGGTTCCGTCAAAAGTGTCGATACCCAGGCGGTGGGCTAGCTCATCCACCTTGAGGGGGTTGGTGTACATGCGGGCAATATGCCGCAGTAGGGGTAGGGGGCGTACCGCGGGGGGCAGCCCGCCGTCTTGTAACATGATGCCCACGCGGGCCCGTAGCTCAGGGGTAGCCCCCCAGGGGGCCTGGCCCAGGAGGGAAATGCTGCCGCTGGTGGGCTTGAGCAGGCCTTGGGCGCAGGCTAGGGTGGTTGTTTTTCCGGCCCCGTTAGCACCGAGGAGGACTGTGATATGACCGTGGGTGATGCTGAGCGAGAGGTGGTCCACTGCCCGTTTGAGCCCCTGGGTGGTAAGAGCCTCAGGGTGCGTGCGGGCAAAATCCTTGGAGGGGGTGAAATCCTTGACCAAGTTCTCGATCGTTAGAGCGGCGGACGCTTGTGGTTGAGGTGCGCTCTCACGTGCGCTAAGGCTGGGGGGCAGGTGCTGTTGTGTCACTTGTCCATTCTAGCTCTTTGACAGTGCACTGCTTAAAATAGGTAGCCCTTACTAGCTAAGTAGCCTCAATTACGACATACTTTAGTTGTGTATTCCGCAGAGAAAGGCAGAACTGTGTCCACTCATCCTGCCCGCCCTGCAGAAACAGAGGATCGCACGCGTGACCGCGTGCTCCAGGGAGTTCTCACCCATGGCCCTGTTTCTGCGGCCAAACTGGGTGAACTGCTTAGCCTCACCCCGGCAGCAGTGCGCCGCCACCTCGATGCGCTTGAAAAAGACAGCCTCATCGAAGTAGCCTCCCACCGCCAGCACGGCGCTGGTGCTGGCCGCCCTGCCCGCCGCTACGTCATCGCCCCCCACGGCCATAGCGAACTGGGCAATGACTACCTTGATATTGCCCGTGACGCCCTGATCATGCTCAAGGACGCCGTGGGTGAAGATGCCCTGCGGCAATTCGCCTCAGCGCGCGCCCACGACATGGCAGAGCGTTACCGCCCCATCGTCGAAGCAGCAGGGGATGATGTCTCGGCTCGAGCTCAGGCGCTGGCAGAAGCAATGACCCGCGATGGCTTTGTGGCGAGCGCCAACGAAATGGCCCCGGCCCTAGGGGTACACACCAAACTACCTGATCACCTGCTGGCCGCTATCCAGCTCTGCCAAGGCCACTGCCCCGTGCGGGACTTGGCTGAAGACTTCTCCGTCTTCTGTGATCAGGAAACCCGCATCATCTCCGAACTGATTGGGGTTGATGTGCGCAGACTCTCCACCATGGCAGGTGGCGCCCACGTCTGTACCACCCATATCCCCCTGGGGCGACTGCAGGCGTCCGCACCGCAGAAGCCCGAAGAGGGGCAGGGCGAGAAAGCCCCCTAAGATTTTCCACCGGCCTACCCTGCCTGGCAGGGTAGGCCACTGAGAAGAAGACTTCACCGACTTACCTCGGTGAAAACCAACCCACCAAGAAAGGCCGTAATGACTGAACAGGTTGAGCGCACCGCCAACAACACCGTCATTTCAGAAATTCTGGAGGCAAACCCCGAACTCGAAGGTATCGGTACCTACGAGTACGGTTGGTCTGACTCCGATGAAGCAGGCCAGGCTGCAAAGCGTGGTCTTGACGAAGCTGTCGTGCGCGACATTTCAGCCAAGAAGAACGAACCTGAATGGATGCTGGACCTTCGCCTGAAGGCCCTGAAGTTCTTCGACCGCAAGCCCATGCCCACCTGGGGTGCAGACCTCTCGGACATCGACTTCGACAACATCAAGTACTTCGTACGCTCAACCGAGCGTCAGGCCGAAACCTGGGAAGAACTGCCCGAAGAAATCCGTAACACCTACGAGAAGCTCGGCATCCCCGAAGCAGAACGTAACCGCCTGGTTGCCGGTGTTGCCGCCCAGTACGAATCTGAGGTTGTCTACCACCAGATTCGTGAGGACCTAGAAGCCCAGGGCGTCATCTTCCTAGACACCGACACCGCCCTCAAGGAACACCCCGAATTCTTCGAAGAATACTTCGGCTCAGTGATCCCTGCCGGTGATAACAAGTTCGCAGCCCTCAACACTGCTGTATGGTCAGGTGGCTCCTTCGTCTACGTACCCCCAGGAGTACACGTAGAAATCCCCCTGCAGGCCTACTTCCGCATTAATACCGAGAACATGGGCCAGTTCGAGCGTACCCTCATCATCGCCGATGAAGGCTCCTACGTTCACTACATTGAAGGCTGTACTGCTCCCATCTACAAGACCGACTCACTGCACTCAGCAGTTGTTGAAATCGTGGTCAAGAAGAACGCCCGCGTCCGCTACACCACCATTCAGAACTGGTCCAACAACGTCTACAACCTGGTGACCAAGCGCGCCATCGCCTACGAGGGTGCCACCATGGAATGGATCGATGGCAACATCGGCTCCAAGGTCACCCAGAAGTACCCGGCTGTATACATGGTTGGTGAGCACGCCAAGGGTGAAACCCTCTCCATCGCTTTTGCAGGTGAAGGCCAGCACCAGGACACCGGCTCCAAGATGGTTCACATCGCCCCCAACACCTCATCCACCATCGTCTCTAAGTCTGTGGCTCGTAACGGTGGCCGTGCCGCCTACCGCGGCCTGGTGCAGGTACGCGAAGGCGCCTCCCACGCTAAGAGCTCAGTGGTCTGTGACGCCCTGCTGGTGGACACTATCTCCCGCTCAGATACCTACCCCTACGTAGATATCCGTGAGGACGACGTCACCATGGGCCATGAGGCAACCGTCTCCCGCGTCTCAGAAGAACAGCTTTTCTACCTGCAGCAGCGCGGCCTGCCCGAAGACGAAGCCATGGCCATGATTGTGCGCGGCTTCGTGGAGCCTATCGCCCGCGAGCTGCCCATGGAATACGCGCTTGAACTCAACCGCCTGATCGAACTCCAGATGGAAGGATCCGTAGGCTAAATTATGGCTAAGACAGAAAACCAGGGGCACAACAACCCCGCGATTCCCGGCATGGACCAAGAAGGTGAAAAGCTGGCAACTGAGCTAGCCACCGACGACACCATCCGCGTCTCCAAGCACAACACCGACAAGGTCGAGATTGATGGCTCCCGCGCCGAGCGTAAAACCTCCTACAAGGTTCAAGACTTCCCCGCCCTGACCGGACGCGAAGAAGACTGGCGCTTCACCCCGCTCAAGCGCCTGGGCGGCCTGCACACCGATGAACTCACCGGTGCTGCCCCCACCCTAGATATCGATGCGCCCGCTGGCGTGCAGGTTGAAACTATCACCCGCGATGACGCCCGCATCGGCTCAGCCGGTATCCCCGAGGACCGCGTGGCAGCTAACGCCTGGAGCACCTTCACCCAGGCAACTGCTATCACCGTACCCGCTGAGGCTGAGCTGGAAGGCCAGATTGAGGTTGCTATCAAGGGTACCCACAAGGACGCTGCCGCCCAGCACATCTTCATCGAGACTAAGCCTTTCTCTAAGGCTACTGTCGTGCTGCGTCACACCGGCTCAGCGGTACTTTCCCAGAACATTGAGTTCAAGGTGGGCGACTCCTCTTCACTGACCGTCATTACCGTTCAGCAGTGGGAAGATGACGCTATTCACGCCTCAGCCCAGTACGCTTCTTTGGGTCGTGACGCTAAGTTCAAGCACATCAACATCTCCCTCGGTGGCGATTTGGTGCGCCTTACCCCCTCCACCAAGTTCACCGCCCCCGGCGCTGAAACCGAGATGTACGGCCTCTACTTCGTCGATGCTGGCCAGCACATCGAGAACCGTCTCTTTGTGGCCCACACCGAACCTAACTGCAAGTCCCGCGTCACCTACAAGGGTGCCCTGCAGGGCAGGGGCGCTCACTCTGTTTGGGTTGGCGATGTGCTCATCGGTAAGGACGCAGAAGGCACCGACACCTACGAGCTCAACCGCAACCTGATTCTTGAAGATGGGCCCCGCGCTGACTCCGTGCCCAACCTGGAAATCGAAACCGGTCTGATTGAAGGTGCCGGTCACGCCTCCACCACCGGTCAGCTCGATGAGCAGCACCTCTGGTACCTGCAGGCCCGCGGTATCCCTGAGGCTGAGGCCCGCCGCCTGGTCGTCCGCGGCTTCCTCAACGAGATCATTCAGCAGATCCGCATCCCTGAGCTTGAAGAACAGCTCACCGATGCCCTCGAAGCTGAACTCGCGATTTCTAACAACTAAAGCTTTACCTCTGTACAGGAGAAACACATTATGGCAACCCTTGAAATCAAGGACCTCCACGTCTCGGTCATCCTGGATGACGAAAACACCAAGCCCATCCTCAAGGGCGTTAACATCACCATCAACTCCGGTGAAATCCACGCCATCATGGGCCCCAACGGCTCCGGCAAGTCAACCCTGGCTTCCACTATCGCCGGTCACCCCAAGTACCAGATTGACTCCGGTGAGATTCTGCTCGACGGTGAAGACGTCACCGAAATGTCCGTTGATGAGCGTGCCCGCGCTGGCCTCTTTTTGGCTATGCAGTACCCGGTAGAAATTCCCGGCGTCACTATGAGCAACTTCCTGCGCTCAGCAAAGACCGCCGTCGACGGCCAGGCACCTGCCCTGCGTACCTGGACCAAGGACGTCAAGGCAGCCATGGAAGAACTTTCCATCGACCCGGCTTTCATCACCCGTAACGTCAATGAAGGCTTCTCCGGTGGTGAGAAGAAGCGTCACGAGATTCTTCAGCTTGAACTGCTCAAGCCCAAGTTCGGTATCCTTGATGAGACTGATTCCGGCCTGGACGTCGATGCCCTCAAGGTCGTTTCTGAAGGTGTGAACCGCGCCCACCAGGCTAACGACATGGGCGTTATGCTCATCACCCACTACACCCGCATCCTGCGCTACATCAAGCCCCAGTTCGTTCACGTCTTCGTGGACGGCAAGATGGTAGACCAGGGCGGCCCCGAGCTCGCAGACCGTCTTGAAGAAGAGGGCTACGAACGCTACCTGGCAGCCAAGTAAGGCTACCTGTCTCTACCGAGAGGACAGTACAGAACATGTCAGAAGCTCCCGCTGGTGCCCCCAGCCAAGAAGCTATCGAAGAAGCCCTGATGAACGTAATTGACCCCGAATTGGGCGTCAACATCGTCGATCTAGGTTTGCTCTACGGTATGCGCTGGAACGATGAAGGCGCTCTTGTGCTCGATATGACCCTCACTACCGCCGCCTGCCCCCTGCAGGATGTTATCGAGGAGCAGGTTCAGCAGAATCTAGAAACCATGCTCGATGAGTGGCATGTGAACTGGGTCTGGATGCCCCCTTGGGGCCCTGAGCGCATCACCGAGGACGGCCGCGACCAGATGCGTGCCCTGGGCTTCAACATCTAACCCCTGCGGTTACCCCATCAGGACGCCGCCCCACACCTTCCTGCCCTAGGGCAGGGCAGTGCAGGGGCGGCGTCCTTCTTAATGCTCCCTCTGTGGGCTAGTTAGTGGATGGGCGCCCCAGCAATGACCACACTCTGAGGTAGGCGCAGCAGGTGCCCTAAACCCTAAGCTAGATGTACACACATTGAACTGCCCCGCACCTGCGGGATCTTTGCCTACTAGGGAACACATGGAACATCAAGACACTTCGGCGCGCCTGCCGAAGCGCACTATCGCGCGCAATCTTTGGGCTGCAACCCGAACCCAGCTCACAGCCCCCTTCTCCATCAAAAAACCTAACCTGCTCACCCAAGCCGGGGTAGGTGCCCTGACCCTGGCCACCGCTGTGACCCTCCTACCGGGGGCAACCGCAGCAGATACCTCCACCCCTGATGGGAAGACCAGCGAAACAGCGGCCGCCAGCTGCTGGGAAGCTAAACAGACTAACCCCGCCGCCACCAGCGGCACCTACTGGCTCTGGACCCCAGAGCTGGCAGCCCCCCCCAGCAGTTCTACTGCGACCAAGAAACGGACGGCGGCGGCTGGGTCATGATTGGCCGCGGCCGCGACGGCTGGGAAGAGAACTATAACGGCAAGGGCAAGCCCTCCGAGCTCTACACCAACCCCGACGGCACCGATGCCTTCACCCCCGTCCAGCTACCCTCCACCACCATTGACGCACTCATCGGCAACCAGAAAGTCTCAGACCTTACCGAAGGCTTCCGCATCCGCCGGGCCGCCAACGCCGAAGGCACCAAATGGCAGAACATGACCGCAACCTGCGTCAACGCCGCTGACTGGACCTGGGCACTCTCAGGCAACCAGACCTGGCGGGACATCAAATTCCGGGGCGACTCACCCACCACCAGAACCTCCTTCAGAAACATCCCCTCAGTAACCGGGCAGATGATGAGGTCAGGGCACCCCATGTACCACGTAAACTTCCTGGGTAACCGCACCCAAGACTGGCGTATAGGTTTCGCCTACGGCCCTGGCGTCCGCGGGGCAAACAATGAGAGCACCCACCTCTGGAGCAAAACCGGCCCCGGCGCCCTACCTTTCTCCCAGGTCTACCTGCGCCCCAAACTGACCCAGGCTGACCTGAACCTGACCAACTACACCGATACCGGAGTAACCGGCTCGACCCGCCGGGCCCTACCCAACTCATACTCCGCTAAGGTCACTTGGCGCACCAGCGAGGCCACCGGAACAGGTAGGCGCAGCGAGCTGAACACCTACGTGCAGGCCATCACCCAGGTCGGTGATACCGTCTTCACCGGCGGCGACTTCGCCTGGGTAGAGAACGCCGCAACCGGCGAAAAGGTGCAGCAAAAATTCCTCGCCGGGTACGATGTGCATACCGGTGAACTAGTACGCACCTTCACGCCCACCTTCAACGGCCAAATTAAGGCCCTAGAGGCCCTACCCAACGGCACCCTAGCGGTAGGCGGCGAATTTACTGAAGTCAACGGCGAGAAGGTCGCTGGCCTGGTTATTCTTGACCCTGTCACCGGCCAGATCGACCGCAGCTACAACTTCGGCATCTCAAGCCGCCGCGCAGGGTCCGTCACCAGCGCCCGCACCCTGGATGTGCAGGGGGACTACCTCTACGTTGGTGGCTCATTCTCGCACGTCGTCAACACCGGCAACGGTGCCACCGGCTACTCCCGTAACGCTGGCCGGTTCAGTTTCAGCGCCAATAAGCCCGACGCTAGCTGGCGCCCCTACATTAACGGCTCGGTCAATGGCCTCTCAGCAGCAGATGATGGTGCCACCGTTGCCCTTGCAGGCTATTTCAGCGAAGTCAACGGCACTAAGACCTGGAAGCTGGCCCAGCTGAACACCACTGACAGTAATGTCGCCCAGATGTGGGTGTGGGACCCGTCCTTCCCCACTATCCGCCGCCAGGGCTTCCAATACGATGTTGAAGACACCGGCTCAAGCGTGTGGGCTGTCGGCTCAGAGCACATTATCCACCAGTACGCCAAACACAATATGACCCGCACCTACTCGGCCATCAGTATCCGAGGCGGCGACTACCAGGACCTCTACGAAGATGAGGATAACAAGGTTATCTACGGGTCCTGCCACTGCGGCAACTACCTCTATGAAGGCTCCGACACCTGGGGCCGCCCCTGGGCCAACAAGGGCTTCTTCAACCTGCACTCCATCCGTCTCTCTGCCGCCTTCGACGCTGAAACCGGCCATGTGCTAGGCGAATTTGCCCCCAACCTGAGTGGCGCCCGCGGGGACGGGGTCTGGGAACAGTTTGTGGACTCCACCGGCACCCTCTGGGTAGGTGGCGACATCAACCGCTCCCAAGGCGCTTACGGTACCCAGCAGACCGTGGGCTTTGCCCGCTTCACCCAGCGCGACGTTACCGCACCAGCAGCCCCGCACTCCCTAACTGTGCGCACCGATGGGGCTACCGACGTCCTGACCTGGTCTGCTGCCAGTGGTAAGGCCACCTACCAGGTGCTACGCAATAACCGGGTGATCGCAACGACGAACAGCACCACCTACTCGGTAGCTCACACCGATGGGGCCCGCTACTTTGTGCGCTCTGCGGACGCAGCTAGCAACTTCTCAGCCTCAACCCCCGTGGCCCTGGCACAGCAAGCTCAGCAGCCACTTGCCCCGGTCGAACCAGCTCATGCCCCTGCCCAGGAACTTGAGCAGGAACTTGGACCCAAGGGCGAAGCGGATGCTGAGCTAGGTAACGGCCCAGGAATAGAGCTGGGTGCTGACACCCCCAAGTAGGCAACTCAACCCCACCCTTAGCCGCTAAAACCTTTAGCCCTAAAAACTCCCCGTGGGCAGACCACTACCGTCTGCCCACGGGGAGTTTTCTCTATGCCAGCAGCCCAGCGTGCGTCATATCGCTGAGCGTGCACCTGCCATGCGCACGCTCAGCGATATGACGCACGCTCGGTTAGGGGCGAGACGTTTGTTAGTCCCAGCTGGGGTTGGCCAGGTCTACTCCGGCACGTTCCGCCGTAGCGTTCCTCAGCTTCTGCCTGGTAATTGGCGAAGTTGGCGTTGCCGAGGATCTTGCCGATGTCGGTGGGGGGGGGGTAAGTCTGTTTTCTATTTTTTATAGACGTCTCGCCGGTGACCGATTGTTAGAACCAAGATGATGAGTCGTCCTTCTTCGACAGCGTAGATTACCCTGTAGTTGCCAACTCTAAGTCTGAGTTCGCCGTCTCCTCCAACTATTTTCTTGATCCCTGGCGGGTATGGGTTTGAAGTAAGCTCTTGGATTTTCTTGGCAATGCGGGTCTGATCGTTTTTATTGATTTTGCGCAGTTCTTTTGCTGCAGAAGGTTTGAAGGTAACTGAGTAGTTATCTGTCATGAGAGCTTGATGCCAAGCTCATCCATGAGCTGGTCAAAGGGGATTTCGTCTTCTTCTTGGCGGGCTTGACGGGCTTTGGCTGCATCAAGTTTGTCTTCGAGTGCTTCGAGTGCTTGATCGAAAAAGACGGGGGAGACAAGGACGGCTCGGCGGCGGCCTCTGCTTTCGATAGCAATGGGTTCTCGCTGTGCTTCATCGAAGTAATGGCCAAGGTTCTGGCGAAATTCTGCTGTTCCAGTAGATGTAGTCATGTACTAAATGTACATTACGTACAAGGTTGAGGGCTAGAGTTGAGCAGATTATTTTTCGACCCTTGATTGTAGCCCTACCTAGGGTTTGGGTTATTAGGGTGTCTCTTCGGTATTTCCACGTAGCCCGTGGTGAGGTTTGGTTGCTGGGTATCGGTCGATTTCGCCTCAGATAGGGGTGCGGCCGAGCAGGAGTTTTTCCCGCCAGTAGTCCTCCACGAACCAGAGGTGCCCGACCACGCCGGTCAGGGTCATGCTGGTGGGGAGCAGAAGAGTTGCAAGGACGCTCTCATCCAGCCAGGTGCCGTCCGCGCCCTGGTACTTACGCAAGAATTTCCCCTGTTGAAAACGGATATAACCGAGCACCAGCTCTTTTTCGGATCCGGTCAGGGGCGGGTCTGTAAAGGGCATTTTCATAGGGTCAGTTTACCGGCAGCGTAACGAGCGTGCACCAAATCGCTGAGCGTGCGCATGGTCGGTGCACACTCAGCGATATGACGCACGCTCGGTTAGGGGCGAGACGTTTGTTAGTCCCAGCTGGGGTTGGCCAGGTCTACTCCGGCACGTTCAGCCTCTGCCTCGATAGCGTCGGCCAACCACCGGGCTAGGCCTGGCTGCTGGGTCTCGTAGTAGCTGGTGAACCGCTCGTCGCTGATGTAGCCGCGCGAGATCAGGTAATGCTTGGCGGGGGTGACGGGGAAGAAGGCGCTGAGTACCTGGCGGTGGGCGCGGACGAGCTCGCCCGCCTCGGCGCTGTCCGTCGGTAGGCCGCGGCGCACGGCGTCCGCTAATTTTCCGTCCAGCTCAGCAGTGCGATTCTTGTAACCGGCCCAGTCGGCCTGGCTCCAGTTGGCGGTGCGTTGCTGGGTGGTGGCCCAGTCATCTGTACCGGTGTAGCGTTCCTCAGCTTCTGCCTGGTAATCGGCAAAGTTGGCATCGCCGAGAACTTCGCCGATTTCGGTGAGGGTGAGTTTCTTATTCGTCATTTCGATCTCCATGAGGGTGTCGATAGCAGCAACCATAGCGGAAAGCTGCTGTTGTTGGTCCATGAGGGCCTGGCGCTGCCTGCGGAGGTGCTCCAGGCTGGTTGAGCTACTGGCCAGGGCTTCTTTAATGTCGGTGAGTTTCATGCCGGTTGCCCGGTAGATGTGGATCTGTTGCAGGGTCACAATATCGTCGTGAGTGTAAAGCCGATAATTCGACCAGGTACGCTCAGCAGGGGCAATGAGCCCGAGGGATTCCCAATGATGCAGGGTGCGCACCGTGACACCGAGAGCCTGCGCTACTTCCCCTACCGTGTAGAGGGTTTCTTGATTCTTCATGTTTCCATTGTGGGGCCTAACGTGGCGTGAGGGTCAAACAAGATGAGAACTGCGGTTGCTTAGCTCAAATTCTGGGGTACCCGGTTGAGTATTTTTCACGCCAACCGCAGACTGCGGTTGAGGTTGACGGTATTAATTTTAGAGCTGGCCGTGCGGCTACTCGTAGCGCGCGTGATTTTGCCGTTGCAGCAGGCGTTACCGGTATTGAGGTCATGCAGTGGGTGGAGGATAAGTTCACCCTACCTTCAATTGTCGTGTCCTCATTCGAGGGAATAGCCCCGAGGGTAGCTGCTCAGTTGCTTCGTGAAGAGTGGGGTCTAGGTACTAAGCCTCTACCGAATTTGGTGCAGTTGTGCGAGTCGCGGGGTATTAGCGTGATGGTGCTTCCAGATGCTGCCATGCAGGTCGATGGGTTCTCGCTCTGGTATGAAGGTAAGCCCTTTATTTTTATTGCTCGGCAGAAGACGCCCGAGCGGGCTAGGTTTGATATTGCTCATGAGCTGGGGCATCTTGTGCTGCACCAGTTTGCTCCTGTTGATGATTCTTTGGCTGTGCAGGAGCGCGAGGCGGATGAGTTCGCGTCTGCCCTGTTAATGCCGGAGTCGCTGTTGGCTGAGTATCTTCCTCAGAATGCTTCGGCGGACGACCTTGTAGAAGCTAAGTACATTTTTCAGGTATCTGCCTTTGCCTTTAGTACTCGTCTGCGACTTGTGCAGGGGGAGAGCAAGGCCGAAAAGCATAGTGAGAGCGGACGCCCGGCCCTGCGCGTGGTGCGATGAGCGGCGCCCCGCATCTGTCAGATTATTTCTGCTTCAATACTTGAGGATGATTCACTGGCTGAGCGTATGGTCGCTGTTTTCCCCTGGATGTTAGCGCTCGATGCTGGGGACCGTGAGCTTTGCGCCCATGAACTGATCGACACTGCCCGAGCTGCTTTTGCTACCAACCAGCCAAAGACTTTACTGGTAGGGGTAACGAGCTGGTTTGAGTCCGCAACTGCCCTTGCTGCTGGGCTGGATCAGGTGGAGGCAGAGTTGTTGATTGAGCCTGTGAACGTAGAGATTCCTTGAAAAACTAATTGCTTTAGTCGTCGCTAGCGGATGAACAAGCCTGTCTAATATTGCTATGATAATCGAAGATGTATTCGAGAGGTGATGCATGATGGCAGGCCATCAAAATCTTGTTCCAGGAACGAAGTTCCATAGCCGGTGCGAGGAATGCATAGAGACCGCGCCGGCGATTAGGTATCACTTGGATGAGGAACGGCAGCTGGAGGCAATCGACAGGCATATTACTTGTTCTTCTTTTTCTAAGAATAGTCCTTGAGGCTTATTCAAAAGTCCCACCCGCAGCCAAAAACACCAACCCCCGCACCACCGCAAACACCCGCCCATACAACC
>NZ_JBPPUO010000010.1:0-82942 GCF_053544675.1 Rothia sp. 32237D007AR
TCGCTATGTGACTAGTTGTTTTGTCGCTGGGTGGGTTTCCCCTGTGCCGTGGCGACTGGTAATACTTTACGCAGGTTTTTCAGACCATGCAACCCACTCTGAGCACTTTTGAGGCAGATTCAGCCCCAAAAAACACCCTCATACCAACAAAGAGACTAGTCAAAGACGTATTAAAGACATCAAAAGTTTTTTAAAAGTTTTTTTAAAGACCACTCAGAGACTTGATTTTAGGGATTTTTTGTGAGCCACGCCCTTAGTATGGCTCACAGAAGCCTCATCAGCTCCTATACACAAAGTGCTCCCCCACTATCTGCAGGAGAGCACTTATCGGCATTAAAGCTTAGGAAGCTCGACGGCGTGATACCTCATAGAGAGAAATACCGACAGCCATAGAAGCATTCAGAGATTCCATCGCTGAACTAATGGGAATCGAAACAATCTGATCACAGTTCTCAGTCACCAGACGCGACAGCCCCTTACCTTCTGAACCAACAACAATCATGAGCGGTTCAGAAGCTAGCTCAAGGTTGGGCAAATCAATATCGCCACCACCATCTAGCCCAACAACGAAAATGCCAGCGTCCTTAGCCTGCTGGATAACGCGAGTCAGGTTAGTAGCCTTAGCAACCGGGATACGGGCAGCAGCACCAGAAGAAGTCTTCCAAGCAGAAGCAGTCATAGCTGCTGAACGGCGCTCAGGAATAATGACGCCGTTACCCGAGAAAGCTGAAACAGAACGAATAATGGCACCCAAGTTGCGGGGATCAGTAATACCATCCAAAGCAACAAAGAGAGGCGGGGTGTCCATCTGCTTGTCGTACCAGCGGTCCATCGTATCGAGAACCAGGTTGCCAGCGTCCGGATACTTATAGGGAGGAATCTGAAGCGCAACACCCTGGTGAACGGCGTGATCGGTGAGACGATCTAGCTCATTACGGCCAATTTCAAGCATAGGAAGACCCTGCTTGTTGGCCTCGGTCATAATGTCACGGACGCGGTCATCAACCTCAATACGGGACATGACAAAAAGAGTCTTAGCAGGAATCTCAGTCTGAAGTGCCTCAAGTACAGAATTACGACCGGTCACCAGCTCATCAGAGGCGCGCTTACCACCCAAGCGGGGCTGGCGAGAACGCAAAGTACCGGTTGCCTTACGGTTTTCTGTAGCCTTCTTCATCTTGTAGGCCTTGTGGTAGACGCGCTCTTCCGCCTTAGGGGTGTTGCCACGACCTTCAAGGGCCTTACGGCCGTGACCGCCAGTGCCCTTAACAGGGCCCTTCTTCTTACTTGTTGCGCCGGGGCGTGAACCTGCCTTCGCCATGGTTACTGTCCTTTATTAGATGTCTATGAATTATTCTCCAGCTTACCGACCCCACGCCCTATACAGGGCGAGAGATGGAGCACGGTAACCAGAAGAAGGAGGAAGTATTAGAGCGACCAGGTAGACCCTGCCGCACCGTCCTTGACGGTAATGCCAGCAGCAACCAAAGCATCACGAATCTGATCAGCCCGAGCCCAGTCCTTAGCCTCACGGGCTTCAGCACGCTGAGTCAGCATGGCCTGAATCAGAGAATCTAGTGCTGCATGCTCACCAGCTTCATGTGCGGCAGCGCCCTCCTGGCTGAAAGACATAAGCTCCACCAGCCCCAGAACCTTAGCCATGGCATACACCTGCTCAGCGGCATCCTGGGCAGACTCACCAGCAGCTAAAGCGGCGTTACCTGAGCGGACGCCCACATGCAAAGCAGCAAGAGCCTTAGGGATATTGAGGTCATCATCCATCGCCTCAGCAAAAGCCTGAGGAACCTGAGCTCCTTCCCGGTGATACTCCTGAGTCGCAGCCAGGAAAGCCTCAACACGTTCAACAGCAACACGGGCCTCTTCCAACGAGGAAGGAAGATAATCAAGCACAGAACGGTAGTGAGCCTGACCCAAGTAATAGCGCACAACCAAAGGACGCGCCTGCTCCAGCATCTGGGCCGGGGTGATGATATTGCCAATAGACTTAGACATCTTCTCACCCTCATAGTTGACCAGCCCGTTATGCATCCAGAAGTTAGCAAAACCGTAACCAGCTGCCTGAGACTGAGCCATCTCATTCTCATGGTGAGGGAAACGCAAATCAAGGCCACCACCATGAATATCGAAAGTCTCACCCAGATACTTACCGGCCATAGCCGAGCATTCTAAATGCCAACCGGGGCGGCCCTTACCCCAGGGAGACTCCCAAGAAGCAGTGACAGGCTCCCCTTCCTTATATGCCTTCCACAAGGCAAAATCACGCGGGTCGCGCTTGCCTCGGGGGTCAGCGTCCGGAGCATCCTGCATGTCATCAATCTTCTGACGAGTCAAAGCACCATAGTTCTCCCAGGAACGCACATCAAAGTAAACATCCCCACACCCATCAGTAGCCGGATACGCATGACCACGATCAATCAAACGCTGAATAAGAGCAAACATCTCAGGAATATGCCCGGTAGCGCGCGGCTCATAGGTAGGAGGAGCAATATTCAAAGAAGCATAAGCCTGCCCAAAAACCCGCTCAAAACGGTAAGCCAAAGCCCACCACTGCTCAGCCGGGTACTCCCCGCTATAGTCAGCCTCAAAAGACGCAGCCGAATTCACCAGAATCTTATCGTCAATATCGGTAACGTTACGCACCATAGTGACCTTATAACCGCGGTAAGTCAGCCAGCGAGAAAGCTGATCAAAAACCAGCCCCGAGCGCACATGCCCAATATGCGGGGCACCCTGCACAGTGGCACCACAATAATAGATACGGGCCTCCCCAGGATGAACCGGGGTAAAGTCACGGACGCTTGCTGTTGCTGAATCATAAAAACGTAAAGTCACGCCTACCAGTTTACCGCGCGAGACAAAACCGGTGCGAGAAAACTACCCGCACAACTCATCAACAAGGAAAAATGCCCATCACGAGGCAGCTCATGAATCTGCGCCCCCAAACGCAACCCCAAGTTGCGAGCGCGAGCAGGCTTCACCACCCGATCACTGCCACCTATCCACACATGCACAGGGGTTTTAACAGTGGACTCAGAGAAACCCCAATCACCTTGAATCGCGTGCTCATCTTGCACCCCGCCCTCTATATCTATAGAAGATGGGAGAGCATAGTCGTGAGAGACAGCCATACGATAAGCAGCCGTCCGCCCCTGCACCTTCTGCCCCAGGGCCGCAGCAAGAGGCGAGACAGGCGATAAAGGGGCACAGACCGCAGCGGTAGCCCGGTCAAGTAAGCCTTTAGGTATCACAGAAGAGATGAGGCAGGCTAGGTGCACCCGCAAGGGAGTAAGGGACAAGCCGATACGGGTGCTCCACAGGCTGTGGTGGGTGAAAGGGGCAAGCAAGATGAGCTGATCAACTTTGTGCGGGTATAAAGCTGCCAGGCTCATGGCGTACGGACCACCACCGGAAAAACCAATCACGCTAATCTGCCCCAGCCCCAGGTGCTCGAGGAGGGCAGCAGCGTCCTCTTCAGCCCAGGTACTGACCCGGCGGTGAGCTACAGGATCCGACTGACCTAGGCCAGGGCGGTCCGGGGCAATAATACGAATGCCCAGCTCCTTAGCTGCCCCATCAAGAAAGAGAGCCTCATAGCCGCTACCGGGAGTGCCATGACAATACAGTGCAGTCGCCACAGGAGAATTAGTCTGCCCAAATTCATGCCAGGCGATACGGCGGGTGCCCTCATACACAAAGGAATGGGGGCGGGGTTCAAGAGAATCGACGTTCACAGACACTTCTTTACAGGTTAGAGCCAGTTTTCTAGGAGGGACAGCCTTATTCTAGCCCTGTTAGGCATGACTATACTGAACGAGACCAAATATCTTATTCCCCATCATCGCTGACCAGGAGGCTACTGTGCCTTTGACTTCTACCCCGGCCTCACCTCACATCGAGTCACACCCCGTCATCACCAGGCGCCTGCGCTGGACCCGCGAATACATCACCACCTACATCACTGTAGCCCCCTTCTCAGCCCTACTGGTGGGGCTCGCTCTCGGTGGGCTCGTCATTGAACTGCTTTTAGGGCAAGAAAAAGCCGCCGCCCTCACCTTCCAGCCCGGTAATTTTACCGCCACCTGGGAACCGCTCACCGGCATCATCATTAACCACAAGCCAGTAAGCACCCTCTTCTTCCTTGCCATTCTTACACTCACCGGCCCCCTCATTGAAAGAGCTCTAGGAACCTGGCGGTTCATTCTCACCGCCCTCGCTAGCTACCTGTTCCCAGCAGCGGCAATCACCGTTATCTTCTCTGCCGCACAAACCCTCCTTCCCGGTTGGGCTCAAGCACTCACAATCCACTCCGTCTTCGGCCTACCCCTCATGCTGGCAGGTTCCCTGCTAGCAGCAAGCCGCACCTACTCCACCGTCTGGCGCCGCCGCATCCGCACACTTACCTGCACGCTCCTTCTGGGGCTCCTACTTTTCGGTGGTTCCTTGAACGATATCGCCCTCATCGTAGCGGCAGCCACAGGCTGGGCGTGTGGGATTCTCCTAGTTCCAGCTCCCGAACGTGAACACTCCCTCGTCGGCACCCGCTATGAGGCCCGCACCCTAGTAGCTCTCGCTATCACCGCGGTCTCCCTCGGGATTTTCTTCGCCGCCCACTCACCCAACCCCGTAGGTCCGCTCTCAGCAGCCCGCTACGTGGTGGGGCCAGGGGCCCTGACCGACGCCGCCCTCGATGCGCTGTGCGCCGACAAGGCTACAAGCTCCCTCTGCGCCCACCAGGTATATGTAGATCAGACCAAGGGATTTTTAGCCAGCATCCTAGCGCTCTTCCCCCTGATTCTTCAACTTGTTCTCGCCCTAGGCCTAGTGCGGGGGCGCCGTCTAGCAGCCTACGGAACCCTAGCACTTCAAGGTGTTGTCCTCCTCTTTTCTCTCCTCAGTTTGGTAATTTACTCCGGCGTTCTAGGCCACCATTTAGCCCCTTTGAATGCCATCGCAGAACTTGAGGACGCCGGTGCCCGCCTGCTCGTACCCGTACTAGTACCTGCCGCCCTCATAGCCCTAGTGCTAGCTACCCTCCGCTTTTTTCCCCTACCCTCATCACGGCAGGCGGTATGGGCGTCCGCTCGTACCGTAGGGCTAGTAGCCCTCTCAGGGCTGGTGCTGGTGACAGCTCTAGCTGTCCTTTTCCCCCAGGGCTTTGCCCCTCAACCTCACCCGCTAGCTTTTGCCGGGGACTACCTAGTTAAGCTCCTGCCCTCAGCAGCCTGGTATGTGCTCCCGCCCTCCTACGCAGGAACCTTTTGGTTCACGGCCTCTCTGCACTGGCTAACCCCCGCCCTCACCTGGCTTGCCCTCATTATGTGCACCCACCGGGTCATGGTCGCCCCCGCCGGTGACACCTCCCAGAACCGTGACCACTACCTTGAACTGGTTCGTGAACACGGGGCAGGGACCCTGGGATGGATCGGCACCTGGGACAACCGCAGCTACTGGATCTCAGAGAGTGGAGAAGAAGGCTTCGCCTACCTGGAGCACGGGGGCGTTGCTCTTACCGTAGGAGACCCTGCTGCAGCCCCCAATCGGGTTGAGCAGGCCGTGCAAGAATTTGCCCGATTCTGCACCAACCGGGGTCTAGCACCGGCCCTCTATTCGGTGCACTCCCCCACCCAGCAGGTCTCCCAGGCCCTGGGCTGGAGCTCCTGGCAGGTAGCCGAAGAGGCTATCATCGACCTAGCTGAACTCAAGTTCTCAGGTAAAAAATTCCAGTCTATCCGCACCGCCCTCAACCAGGCCGGAAAACAGGGAATCACCACCAAATGGACCAGCTACAACGAACTGCTCCTAGCCGAGTGGGCCCAGATTGTGGAGATTTCTGAAGGCTGGGTCTCAGAAAAGTCCCTACCAGAGATGGGCTTTACCCTCGGTGGCCTTGAGGAGCTCAAAGACCCCGAGACTCGCATCCTCCTTGCTCTTGATGAGAGCGGCTTCATCCACGGTGTCACCTCCTGGATGCCCGTGTACAGAGAAGGGCGCCTCATCGGCCTAACCCTAGACTTCATGCGCCGCCGCGACGCCGAGGGCGTCTTTGCGGCCTCCATGGAATATCTGATTGCCTCAGCAGCCCAGGACGCCAAGGATGAAGGACTTGAGATTCTTTCCCTCTCCGGCGCCCCTCTGGCCCACTCCGTAGCCCCGGCAGTACGCAGCGGCCTTGATCGACTGCTGGACTACCTAGGGGAGCGCATGGAACCCCTCTACGGCTTCCGTTCCCTGCTCACCTTTAAAGCCAAGTTCCGCCCCCGTTTTGAACCCATGTACCTAGTCACCCCCGATTCCGGGGATCTACCAGCTATCGGAATCGCAGTCTCTCACGCCTACCTGCCTGAGATGAAACCAAAAGATGTGCTGGGCATCTTACAAGCTATGGGATCCCAGGAGAAATAAATGTTCGCTGATTTTGCCCGTTCCATTGATTTACGCGCCGACTATTGGGGGCCGCTGACCATCATTCTTGCAAGCCTCCTGGCCCTAGCATTGCTGGGGCGGGCTCTATCAGTAGTGCGCTGGCGCACCCACCTCATCATTCTCTTAGGCCTTACAGCCCTCGTCGCACTGAGCGCCTACCTCACCAACAATGTCTGGCACCCCGTAGCTGACGCTATTGGGGCACCCACCTGGCTCTGGTCAGGCTACGCCCTATGGGTAGTCATCTACGCTGTACTTGCCGCCAGGGCACACTGGCCACAGCGCGGACGTCTGCGCCCAACACTTTCAGTACTTACAGCCGCCCTCGCAGTTGGTCTAGGGTTTGCCCTAACCGGCTTAGGAATCAACGCCTACTACGGGGGCTACCCCACCCTGGCGTCCGCCCTGGGGATTACTGTGCCCACCAGCACCCTGGCTGAAACAGGGGCCTCTACCCCCGTCGCCGTCTACGATACCGGCGGGCAAACCCTAGCTAGCACCTGGACAGCGCCCGCTAATCTAGCCAGTGAGGGAACCATCATCCGGGAGAACATACCAGCCCACGACTCAGCCTTCACCCCGCGCGATGCCTACATCTACCTGCCCCCGGCCTACTTCAGCAACCCCCGCCCGCTACTGCCTGTTGTGGTCCTCATGGCTGGGCAGCCCGGTTCACCCTCTGACTGGTTCAACCTGGGCCAGGTGCATACCATACTCGACTCCTACGCAGCAGACCAGGCCGGGCTGGCACCGGTTGTCGTCGTTGTTGATCAACTGGGCGGTGACTGGACCAACCCCCTCTGTAGCGACACCGCCCACGGCCAGGTAGCTACCTACCTGCAAGAGACTGTCCCCACCTGGCTGACCAGTAATCTACAGGTCGACACTGACCGCTCCCACTGGGCTATCGCAGGACTCTCCAACGGGGGAACTTGCGCCCTGCAAACAGCACTACGCGCCCCCGACACCTACCCGGCCTTCATCAACATGTCCGGGGAGGCTCACCCCTCCCTCGGCAACGAAAAGCTCACCCTCACCCGCGGCTTCGACGGCGACCAAGCCACCTACCAGGCAAATGACCCAGCAACCATGCTGGAACAGGGTACCTACACCCAGCCAGGGCCCAGCGGCATCTTCTCTATCGGCACCGAAGACGACCCCTCCTACACATCAGGTCTAGAAGGGCTCTATACCGCCGCTCAACAGGCCGGGCTCAATGTGCAATGGAAAACCTACCCCGGCAAGCACGAATGGAAAGTCTGGGAGGCGGCCTTCGCTGATGCCCTGCCCTGGCTAGGGCAGCGCACCGGCCTCCAGTAACCCTGAAGCAGCCTAGCTCTGCGGGTAAACCAGGGCCACCGCAACCGCAGCAAGCCCCTCACCACGGCCGGTCAAACCCAGCCCATCGGTGGTTGTAGCGGTCACCGTCACCGGCGCACCGGCAGCCTCAGATAGGACGCGGTTAGCCTCCTGACGGCGAGGAGAAAACTTAGGCTTATTGCCAATCAGCTGCACAGCAATATTGCCGATCTCAAAACCGGCAGCCCGCACGATTGCCGCCGCCTCCGACAAGATACGCACCCCAGAAGCCCCCGCCATATCAGGGCGGTCCACCCCAAAGTTAGACCCCAAATCGCCTGTACCGCTAGCGGAAAAAAGGGCATCAGCAGCAGCATGGGCCACCACATCACCATCTGAGTGACCTGACAGGCCCCGCTGGCCTGGCCAGTGCAGACCAGCCACCCACAGTTCGGTGCCCTCCTCACCAAAAGCGTGAACATCATTGCCGGTACCAATACGGGGAATCATACTTCTCTCTTTTCAGAATAGAGGGCTGTAGCGAGGGTAAGGTCTAGAGGGGTTGTTATCTTAAAGGCTTGGGCCGCCCCTTCGACAGTAGCGACCGGCAGACCCAGGGTTTCTGCCAGCATGGCATCATCAGTGATGCTTTCAGCAACTTCAGGGCTCAAAGAGGCAACATCCCGATGAGCCTGTAACAAGGTAGCAAGATCAAAGCCCTGGGGGGTCTGCACCGCCCGCAACTGGGCACGAGCCGGGGTCCCGCTGACGTACCCGGCAGAATCCACAGTCTTAATGGTATCTACCACAGGCAGGGCAGGAATCACGGCCTTCTCTCCTGCCGCCAAGGCAGCAGCCACCCGGTGGTAGACGCTGGCAGGGGTAAAGCAGCGGGCCGCATCATGCACCAGGACGCCGGTAGGCAGCTGCTGGGAGGCCCCAGATAGGGGCGGTGCGTCCGCAATTGCGGCTAAGGCGCTGGTTACCGACTCGGCGCGAGTAGCGCCCCCGGCCACCGCTAGAGCACCATAGCGGGCACACACGTGCCGCAACTCACGATCTTGGGGTGGTACCGTCACTACCAGCCGCGCAGCCACACCGGAGGACAAGGCCCCTTGTAAAGCCCACTCTAAGAGAGTGCGCCCGGCAACCTGAACCTCGGCCTTGGGCTTGCCCGCTCCCAAACGCGACCCGGAACCAGCCGCCACAATAACAAGAGCGAGCACCGAACCACCCGATGTGGTTGCGGTGCCCGCTGTATCAGAAAAATCTAGAGTGCTCACAGCTAGTGAGCATACCCGAAAGTTTAGACGCCTTCGAGAATCTTATCGAGTTCAACCTCGGCAGCTTCTTCGTCGATGTCCTTAGCCAGAGCGACCTCAGATGACAGAATCTGACGGGCCTTAGCCAGCATACGCTTCTCACCAGCAGACAGGCCACGGTCATTCTCACGGCGCCACAAGTCGCGCACGACCTCAGCAACCTTCAGCACATCACCAGAAGCCAGCTTCTCAACATTAGCCTTGTAACGGCGTGACCAGTTCGCTGCTTCTTCGGTATCGGTTGCCTGGAGTACATCGATGACTTCCTGCAGACCGCGCTCGTCAACAACATCGCGCACGCCCACCATATCGACGTTCTCAGCGGGCACCTCAATCACCAGGTCACCGTTAGCAACCTTGAGTTTCAGGTACATCTTCTCTTCGCCACGAATCTTGCGCATCTTGATTTCTTCAATCGTTGCGGCACCGTGGTGAGGGTAAACGACTGTTTCGCCAACCTCAAAAACCATATGGATAAACCCCTTTCAGCCTACCTATTCTACCATGCGACGAAAGACAGCACCCTTAAAAGTCTCAAGAATAGGCCCGGCGCTCTGAGCGAACCTAGGCACTTCATTTAGGGCCTTTTACCACCTTGATACAGACGTATCGTCGATAAAGCAGATAGAATGTGACCTGAACGAAATAAAAATCCGTACCTCGGCGCGGAGCACACACTTTCTCTGCCCAGCAGCAGATTACGACCCTACACAAGGAGCTAGAGCTGTGAAGAACACCGCTTCTATGACCCTCAAGCGCGTCAGCGCCCTCGCCGCTATTGCTGGTGCAATGCTAGCTACCACCGGTTGCACCTACACCAACCAGCCCGCCACCACCATCGTCTACTCAGCATCAGACGGCCAGATGGTCAACCTCATCGGCGAAAACGGCCAGCAAGATATCCAGTTGCGCAACATCATGGTCATCGCAGCAGATGAAACCTCACAGGGCCGCCTCCTGGGCACCATCTTAAACCAGACTGAAGAAGACGCCACCGTCACTCTGGCCTTCCCCACCGAAACTCTCACCCTTAAGATCCCCGCAGGCCAAGAAGTCCGCCTAGAAGACGATAAGAACCAGCTTCTGCTCGACAAAGCTGGCGTTGCCCCCGGCCTGCTCCTGAAGGACGTCGAAGTATCCTCCACCGTTACCCCGGGCACTGAAACCTTCAACGTGCCGGTACTTGATGGCACCCTGGAAGAATATGCTCCCTACCTGCCTACCACAGCAGCTAGCAACAACCGCTAAAAACTTTCTCCTTCACACCCAAGGGGGCTGGTAGTTCACATCATCGAACTACCAGCCCCCTTTGCTTTACCCGGCGTATAAGAGCGGTTTAAGGCTCAAACTTATAGCCCAGACCACGCACCGTCACCACATAACGCGGGGACGAGGGGTCAGGCTCCACCTTGGAACGCAGACGCTTAATATGCACATCTAAGGTCTTGGTATCACCTACATAGTCAGCACCCCAGACCCGGTCAATGAGCTGAGCGCGCGTCATCACGCGACCAGCGTTACGCAAAAGCATCTCTAGCAGCTCGAACTCCTTGAGAGGCATGGCCACAGTTTCACCAGAAACAGTAACCACGTGGCGTTCAACGTCCATACGCACTGGCCCGCCCTCGATAGCTCCCGCATCATGCTCTTCAGATTCGCCCTGGCGTCGTAGCACTGCGCGGATACGGGCTATGAGCTCACGGGAGGAATAGGGCTTAGTGACGTAGTCATCAGCACCGAGTTCTAGGCCAAGCACCTTATCAATTTCTGAGTCTTTGGCAGTGAGCATGATAATCGGGACCGCGCTGGTAGCACGAATCTGCTTGCAGACCTCGGTGCCCGATTGGCCCGGAAGCATGATGTCGAGCAATACCAAATCTGCTCCGTTACGCTCAAACTCGACGACAGCGTCCAGGCCATTATCAACGACCTGCACCTCAAAGCCCTCACGACCCAGCAAAAAGGCCAGGGGCTCGCTCAGCGCCTCTTCGTCCTCAACCACTAAAATACGGGTCACTTACTTTGTTTCCTTCGCAGTTTGAGCCGACCCTATGGGGCGCGGCGCTGTGTGGGTGTTGTGATCTGTTACCTGGGTGAGAGGCCCGGTCAGTGGGTGCTCTCCCAGCAGGTCTTGTTTGGTCTCTTCGTCAACAAGGGGTAGAGAAATCGTGAAGGTTGAGCCGGAACCAGGCTGGGACCAGAGGGTCACTTCGCCGCCGTGCTGCCCGATAATATGTTTCACAATGCTCAACCCCAGGCCTGTGCCTCCGGTCTGACGTGAACGGGCTGGGTCTACCCGGTAAAAACGCTCAAAGATGCGGTCTTGTTCATCCTCTGGGATGCCGGGGCCCTGGTCTTTCACAGAAATTCTAACAGCGTCACCTTTCACCGCCATGCCGATACCCACCTTCGTGTTCTCAGGTGAATAGCGGATAGCGTTCTCGATGAGATTGCGTAAGGCAGTGCCCAGTAGCTCCGGGTCCCCATGCACCGGGTAGGGTGCCTTACCCCCCACCAGAAGCTCAATATTTTTGCCCTCAGCGGTGAGGCGGTTACGGTCTACTGATTCAGCTACTATCTGCTCAACATCGACCAGGGTGGAGTTCAGTACCATATCAGCTGACTGAAGGCGGGAAAGCTCAATGACATCTTGTACCAGAGCTGCAAGCCGCTGGGACTCTTTCTTCAGCTTGCCCGAAAAATAGCGTACTAACTCAGGGTCATCGGCTGAGGACTCAATCGCCTCAGCCATGAGCCCCACCGCACCCACCGGGGTTTTTAGTTCGTGCGAAACATTGGCCACAAAGTCGGTACGCACAGTCTGCGCGCGGACGATTTCGGTGCGGTCATCAGCTAACACCAAAATATATTCATCGCCCAGGGGCGCTACCCGCACATCAAGTACCAGGCGGCTCTGGTCATAAAAACCGCGGGTTAAAATAATCTCTCTCTCAACAATGACGCTCTTAGAACGTACCGCATCAATCATCTCTAAGAGTTCATCGAAGACCACTGTATGCCCGCGCACCAGCCCCAGGGCATAGGCACCGGGGGAGGCTTGCACTACCCCATCCACAGCATCTACCACCAGGTAGGCACGGCCAATGACCGCCAGCACCTCAGCGGCGCCGTCGCTAATGGTTGGCTCCTCAACATCAGCCCAGCGAGCGCGCTGACGCTCACTACGTTGCACAGCGAGCATGCTCACCACGCCAATGAGGAGCCCTAGCACAGCGGCAGATAAAGCAATCACAGTAGGGTTCACATCTACCAGCTTAGGGCCTGTACGCCCGCCCTGAGCCCCTTAAAGCCCTAAATATTTGGGGGTTCAACTAACGTTTACCCAACCATGTGTTTGTGTTCATGTGGCCTTGGCACTCTATAGAGGTAGCCGTAGGCAGGAGTCTGCCCGGTACCCCACACTTCCCCAGATGGAAAGGACGCGCACGTGCGCAAAGTCTTCCAAGCCGAACTACAGCACGTCGGTGAAGAGCTGATTCATATCGCCACCCTAGTCCAGGAAGCCCTTAACCGTGCTTCGGACTCCTTCTTGCAGGCTGACGTGCAAGAAGCTGAAGAAGTCATCAGCAATGATGCCCGCATCGACTTCATGCAAAATGAGCTCGATGAACGCGCCATCGACATCCTAGCCCTGCAGGGCCCGGTAGCCTCTGATTTGCGTATGATTGTAGGTGCCCTGCGCATGAGCTCTTCCCTTGAGCGCATGGGTGACCTTGCCCGTCACGTAGCTCAGGTTGCCCGTATGCGCTACCCTGAGCATGCTCTGCCTGAGTCCATCGTGCCGGTCTTCCGCGAGATTATTGAGTTGGACCAGAAAATTATTGCCAGCGTCATCAGCCTGCTGGAGACCCGCGATCTCTCTCACACTCAGAACATCATCAAGAACAAGATGCGCATTAACGAACTTCACGTTGAGGTCTTTAACCGCATGGCGGCTCCTGACTGGAATCAGAGCGCCCAGGTGACCGTGGACGTCACTCTCACCTCCCGCTACTTGGAGCGTTTTGGCGACCATGGCGTCTCGGTAGCCCGTAAGGTCACCTACCTGGTGACCGGTGACTGGAATGCTGTGCCTAGCATCTAGTTTTTATTCTTGCCTGCTCTAAGAGTGGGAGCTTGATGCACCTGGTGCTGTACTCCTTGTATGAGGGGTGGGGCACCAGGTTTTTTATGGGGTGTGGACGCCGCTCACAGAGTCTTCTTGCTGCCTGAGTTTGGGTTTATGATAGATAATCGTAAATGAGAATGATTCTCATAAACCTGATAAGGAGCCCCCATGCGCAAGCATCCCTTACTAGCTGCCCTAGCTATAGGAGCAGCCCTCTCCCCCTTCACCTCCGCCCAAGCCATCTCAGGAGGTCAAGAAACCAACTCCGAGTTCATCGTCCAACTCGCTATCCAAAAAGAAGACCAAACCTACGACCGCTGCACCGGTACAGCCCTCAGCCCCACCTGGGTCATCACCGCAGCCCACTGTACCGAAGATGCCGCCACCCCCACCTCCGCCGATATCTACTTCTCCAACGACAAGCTGAACCCCGGCGTCCCCATCAGCTCCGCCAACATTATCGAATCCTCCCAGGCTGATATAGCCCTCATCCAGCTCTCCACGCCCCAAGAGCTCAGCAGCTACGCGACCCTAGCCTCAGATCACAGCTTCACTATGAATCAAGAAGGGTACATCTACGGCTATGGGCGAGGAATAGAGGGCGAAACTATGCCCTGGCTCCGCACAGCAGCAGTCAAACAGTCTTTCCAAAGCCGAGATGCCTACTGGAACGAGGTCTACCGACTTGAAGGTATTGACGGGACCTCCAACCATGGCGACTCCGGTGGGCCCTTTATGGTCGATAACAAGCTCGTTGGCATTAATGTCATGGGCTCTCATGTAGCTAACGATTACTGGATCGGTGAAGTTTCTGGCGCCCTGGAACTGCGCCCCTTCGTTTCCTGGATAGAAAAAACCGCAGGCATCCAGGCACAACCCATGACCGGTGTAGCTAGCCCTGAACCTGAAACAAGCCCTGAACCTGAAACAAGCCCAGCACCAGAGGCCAGCCCAGCACCAAGCGACCTGCCCACCCTTGCTCCTGAACCTGATGCCACTCAGGAACCGGTAGATGCCCCAGCACCTACAGAGACCCCAGCACCTGCAGAAACCCCAGTACCTGCAGAAACCCCAGTACCTACAGAAGCCCCAGAACCTGCACCCAGTGCAGAGCCCACCCCCAGCACAGCACCTGCGCTCCCAGCCCCCAATCAGCCTGAAGCCAGCTCTGAACCGAGCGCCTCGGCAGAACCCACCAGCTCACCCAAGCCCAGCGAAACCGCCCCTGTAGCAAGCCCCAGCGCGCAGCCGTCCGCGCAGGGCAATGGAAACCCCGCAGAGCCCAAGGTAGAACCCAGCGCAGAATTTAACGCACATCAGACCGGCACCGCGCCCCTAGCGCATAAGGGAGCTCAAGAAGCTCACCAGAAGCAGGAACCTGCCAGCTTGGCCCGCACCGGTGCGCCCCTGCTGGTTCTGACCGCCTTAGCCGCCGCTATCGCACTAGCTGGAGTTGCCCTCACCCGGCGCAACCCCACCAGCCAGAAGTAAAACACATACCGGGCGCTAGCACCTCTAGAGGTGCTAGCGCCCGGTATCTACTGCGATAAAGCTTAAATGACAGGAAAGAAGCTACTTCTTACCCTGGTTAGCAACAGCCTTAATAGCGTCCTTGGCGGCATCGGGGTCCAGGTACTCGCCGGCACCCAGGGGCTTAAAGTTTTCATCCAGCTCGTAGTAGAGGGGGATGCCGGTAGGGATGTTCAACCCGGCAATATCCTCATCTGAGATACCTTCAAGGTTCTTCACCACAGCGCGCAGGGAGTTACCGTGAGCTGCCACCAGAACGGTCTTACCGGCCTTCAAATCTTCCTTAATCTCTGATTCCCAGTAAGGCAGCATACGCTCAAGAACATCTTTGAGGCACTCGGTGCGCGGAGCGTTCTCAATATCTGCGTAGCGGGGGTCATTGGCCTGTGAGAACTCGTCGTTATCATCCAGTGCCGGCGGGGGAACATCGTAGGAACGGCGCCAGGTCATGAACTGCTCTTCGCCGTAGGTTTCTAGGGTCTGAGTTTTATCTTTGCCCTGGAGCGCACCGTAATGGCGCTCGTTCAGGCGCCAGGTGCGCTTAACGGGAATCCAGTGGCGGTCAGCCGCATCAAGAGCCAGGTTAGCGGTGTTAATGGCGCGACGCTGTAAGGAGGTGTGCACAACATCGGGGAGGATGCCGCGCTCCTTGAGTAGTTCACCACCACGGGTAGCTTCGGCGCGGCCCTTCTCGGTCAGGGCAACATCGACCCAACCGGTGAAGAGGTTCTTCTCGTTCCATTCTGATTGCCCGTGACGGAGCAGTACCAATTTATAAGTCATAGCCCCCATTATCCCACTTCGCTACGCCAAACCATAGAAAAACCCACACATATTCATAATATGACCGGCAAAATACGGAATAATTATGATTATGTGTGGGTTTTTCAGGCAGAACGCAAGTTGCTGTTAGCGGCGACGCACCGCCACAGCAGGGCGGACGTCCGCCAGGAATACGCCCACCGCCGTAGCAGCAATGAGCTGCAGAAAAATAGAGCCCCCACCAAAAGTCCAGGTCTGCCAGAGCGTCACAACAGAGAAGGCTGCTGCCGCACCGGTCACCCCCACCCAGAAGCCCTTAGTGCGCCTAAAAGCGCTCTGATAGGCGTGGCTTGAGGCGCGGGCCGCCTCAATCAAGGCAAAGACCGCCAGGGCGGCAACTACCAGGGCCAGGGCAAGGCCCACATAGTGGGTAACCAGAATAATGAGGGCAATGGGTGTCATGGCGTCCGTTCGCTACTTGAGGTTTTCTAGGGCCGCGGCCAGATCGTTGTAGAGATCATCAACGTTCTCGATACCTACCGACATACGCAGCAGCGACTCAGGAATTGAGTGCGGCTCTGAACCGTGACGGCGGCGGCGTTCAATCAGAGATTCTACGCCACCGAGGCTGGTTGCAGGCGTCCAAATGTTCAGGGCCTGAACCACGCGGTCAGTTTCTTCGGCAGTGGCATCTAGGGTGATGGAAAGAATTGAGCCGAAGGTACGCATCTGTGCGGACGCCCGCTCAAAGCCGGGATCAGTCGGCAGGCCAGGGTAGCGCACAGCCTTGACAGCAGGGTGAGCTTGCAGACGCTCAGCTAGCTCTAAGGCGTTAGCGGCTGCACGTTCCAAACGCACACCCAAAGTACGGATACCGCGCAGACCCAGCCAAGCTTCAAAAGGCCCAGCAATGGCGCCATTGGTGGTGCGGTGGGCGACCATAGCATCACGCAGTACGGGGTTAGAGGTAACGGTAAGACCCAATATCACATCGGAGTGTCCGGCGATGGACTTAGTAGCAGAGTGGACGACGACGTCCGCACCCAGCGCTAGCGGGTTCTGCCCCAGCGGGGTGGCGAAGGTGTTATCAACCGCAGAAACAATGCCCAGGCGCTGAGCAGCATCGAGGATAGCGGGCAGATCCGCGACCTCCATCATGGGGTTGGTGGGTGACTCTACCCACAGCAGCACCTTAGGGGCTGCATAGTTGATGTTCTCAGGGGTGACGCCAGCGGTGGCGGCAGCCTTTTCCATTTCAGCGATAACGGACTCAGTGTTCTCAATATCAAGACGCACCAGAGTGGCAATACCGCGAGCTTCAAGACGCTTAGCCATAGAAACTGAAGCCATGTAGGTGTGCTCAGGCTGCAAAATAATGGAGCCAACAGGCACTAGATCCTGCACAGCAGCAACAGCGGCCATACCGGATGCAAAGACCAAACCAGGTAGTTCTGCCCCCTCAAGATCAGCTACAACCTCTTCAATGCCATCCCAGCTCTGGTTAGTGAAACGAGCATAGGTGTTAACATCTGAGGGGCCTGTCTGCCGGAAGGTAGAAGACATGGCAATGGGCGGGTTCACAGGAGCCAGATCATCATGGGCGGGGCGGCCACCAGCGACCAGGCGGGTTTCGGGAGCAAGATTCTGTTCAGTCATAAATTCAACGATACGCACTGAGCAGGGAGGGCGCTACCAGCTGTTCATCAATGGTCATACAAGGGGCAGTGTGGCTGTATTAACTAGGTAGCGCGCGGAAGCGAATTAGCGGCTACTGTCGATAACAAGATGAAAACGTTCTGCCAGAACTACACCCATTCCAGCAGCAACAAGAGTCAAAATAACCTGATACAGTTGCGGGTCATTATTAACCAACCAAGCCCAGGGAGCAAGCCCTCCCCCTGAGCGGCGGGCAAAAATTGTACTCAGCACAAGAAGAATGGAGGGAATTAAACTGACGTAGGCACCGAGGCAGCGATAGAGCACCGAGACGACACCCAACAGTCCCAGTAGCTTCATAAGTACAAGCCAGACAGTAGAATCTCCCAGGCAGGCTATGCCAAAAGTAAAACACGTAAAAAGACCGAGACCGGTTGCTAGAAAATAGGAATACATCTGGATACTACGCGGAGCCACTCTTTCCCACAATTGAGCGCCTGGGTAAGCTGCAAGAGCAATTGCAGTAACGGAGCAAACAATCAGTACAGCATCAACAGGCACAGACCGCGCCAGGGTAGGGATAAAATCAGGCAGGGGGAGATAAAGTGAAGTCCCCTTCCAGAGGGCAAGCAAACCCGAACTCAGCAAAAGCACCAAAGTGGGTCGCATGAGATTACGTGACTTGAGAAAATAGCGCACTTAAACTCCTGGAGGAAGAGAACAGCCACTCAGAGTTGTGTAGAGCTCTCGAATCGCTTGTTCTCGCGTAGAGTCTACATCTGCAGAGTCTGCCAGATAGTCGGTGAGCTGATTCATAAGCAGGTCGGTAGAAGCACTATAGGCGCTGAAAGCTTGCATATCATTTTGAGTCAAAAAGACATCGAAGCACTGCTCTAACGGGGCAGTATAAATCGAGGCCACCATGCGATGAGCTTCTTCTCCTGTCATCGTCGGAGGGTAAGCAATATAGGCTGTTCCTTCATGCAGGGCAGGGAGATTTTCACCCCTGTAAATCAGGGCTTGTTCTACAGGGGGTAGCCCTATATTCTGTATTTTCTTGAAGTCAAACGATATCTGCTCCCGCAGGTCATTCCTCGCCAAAGATACTTCTCCCACACAGACCTGCGGTGCGCTACCTGCACAAACAAGATCCTGGTCAGCAAGATAAGAGGTTGCAACTGGGCCCAAGTGACCTGCCACAAGATATCCTGCGCCACCACCCAGGGTTAGGCAAAGTGTAGCAACTCCTATTTTGACCAGCTTATGGCCACCCCGCCATGTAGCTAGGCCAAGAAGACCACAGCCCACTATCACAGAAAAGATAAGAAGAGCCGCAGGGGCGGCAGGATCTATACGTTCTACCGGCGAGCAGCACATAACCATAGCGGGACCAGCCAGATACCGTATAAAGGTGATAGGTAGCGTCCAAGTAAAGGCTAGCCATAAGTAGCTCGTCAGCAGGGCAAGGGGGTAGGCAAGAAAAGGACATAAGAATCTACCACACCAGTAACCGAGGGCGGTATGAACCATCAAGGCTGAAATTTGAGCTACAAGAATCAGTGCAAACCGAGAATTGGGCAAAGCTTCTGATAACGCAAGCAATCCAATCGCTCCAGCTATCTGTACCGCTGCTCCGCCGAGAAAGGCAGGAAAAATCCATAACCCTATTATTTGCCAGCTCGGTCTTGCCGCTGCAGTGTGCATTAACCTAGTACGGCAAAGTTGCACCCCTGCCCAGCAAGAAGCGAGAGAAGCCAAACCTGCCGAAAATATAAGTAAAAGCGAAGCCTGACCGGCAGCAGATTCAGCATTGCCTACGATGGTTGCTGAGTTGCTGTATACCAGGATGTAAAGAAGGTTCAGGATTAGGGCGGCAGGAAGCAACTTGAAGGCTAGATGATGTGTGAATACGTCTAGATATACAGGCCGCATGGTCTATTGCTCCATGAAGTGGTCAAAGGCTGCTAGGGCTTGCTGTTGTGATGTTCCACTGAAGGGGGCGAGGAAGTCACAGGTATGCCCAGAAAACGTCAGGTGCCCCTGGTTCAAAGCAAGAACATACTGATAAATCTCATCGAGCTGGTAAAGATCGTGAGTGGCGACAAGTACAACCCGCTCTTGCCCGACAGTTTGAATCAGTTGGTTAATGACGTTCTTATGTGAGGGATCAAGACCCGCGGTAGGTTCGTCCAGGAGCAAAGTTCTAGCACCTGTCGCAAGAGCACCTGCGATAGCCAGACGTTGTGTTTCGCCACCTGAGAGTTCCGTGGCTTTACGCTCTGCTAGCTCCTGGAGGGAAGTTGCTTCTATAGCCTCTTGGGTAAGACGGTTCGCCGTTGAACTTGAGTTTGAAGCTAACCAACTGACATATTGAATGTGTTGCTCTACGCTGAGTCCGGGAATCGGCTTGTAATGTTGAGGTACCAAACCTATATGTTTTCGATACTGCTTAACCTGCTGACGGCTATCGAGTCGATGAGACTCTACCTGTAGACCTATTGTGCCTTGGGTAGGCTTGAGCGCTGTTGCAAGGAGCGAAAAGAGCGTACTTTTTCCTGCCCCATTATGGCCAAGCAGGGCTGTAGCGCCGGGTGCCAGACTGAAGCTGAGGTTATAAAGCACCCGGCGCCGTTGCCGTGTATAACTAAGATTTTCTACAAAAATCATAGAACCTTCTAGTAGGTCTGCTTCACATAAGAAACATCGAGGTAGTGATTACTAACATACTGATTATTCAACCGTTCAACCTTGAAATAATATTCATTAGGCCTCGTCATACGGCCAAAATCGTATGTTCCACACTTCTGATTAATCCCCCCAGATCTATAATCTGGGAATAGCCCCATTTTATCCCAAAGGCCTATGTCGATAGAACTGAGATTCACCCTCACCTTCAAACAGAAGTAGCTCCTACAAAGACAGCCGGATTAAGAGCAACAATAGAAAAGCTGTGCCAAGAGATTTTTATAGAGAAATCTATATATGTAAATATTTTCAGAGCACCGCTGATACCGGATACGGATACTTCGAATACATAAGAACCATGCGGCAGCTAGCCAGGACCAAACTCACAAGCTTGATAGGCTTATACCCGTGACCCACGCACTTTTTTACACCCCAGAAGCCGACCCTGGCGTCCTCGCACCTTTAACGGAGGCAGACAAGACCCAGCGCCCCTACCCCGGCACCTTCATCGCCTTTGAAGGCGGGGACGGCTCAGGCAAAACCACCCAAATCGCCCTCCTGGCCGAGGCCCTAACCGAACGTGGCTACTCGGTGTTGGTCACCCGCGAACCCGGCGGCACCGAGATCGGCGAAAAACTCCGCGCCCTCGTACTAGAACAGGGCAACGGAGAGATAGACCCACACACCGAAGCCCTCATCTTTGCAGCCTCCCGCGCCGCCCACGCCCACCAAAAAATACGGCCCGCCCTCCAAGCAGGGCAGATAGTGCTCTGCGACCGCTACATCGACTCATCAGCCGCCTACCAAGGAGCTGGGCGAGGCCTAGGCATTGAAAACGTCGTAAACCTCAGCCGCTGGGCTACCTGCAACCTGCTACCTGACACCACCATTCTGCTCGACGTGCCCCTGGCCGAAGGACGCTCCCGCACAGGTGCCCGAGGCACAGCCGACCGCATGGAATCAGCAGACGACACCTTCCACCGCACCTTGCAAGCCACCTTCCTACAGCTAGCCCAAGAAGCCCCCCAACGGTACACCCTCATCAACGGTGCCCGCCCCATCAACGAGGTACACCAGGACGTACTAGCAACAGCCCTAGAGAGCATCTCATGAGCGTCTTTGACACCCTCACCGGCCAGCTCGAGGTGCGCGCCCAGCTCACCCGCGCCGCCGCCGAAGAAAAACCCACCCACGCCTGGCTCTTCACCGGCCCACCGGGGGCAGGCAAAACCCAAGCAGCCCTAGCCTTCGCCGCAGCCCTACTCTGCGACCAGCCAGACCCAGCAGCCCGCGGCTGCGGGAACTGCCGCTCCTGCCAGACAGTGCTCAGCGGCTCCCACGCTGATTTTCTACACTTCACCACCGAAAAAACCACCATCACCATCGAAGAAGCCCGCGACTTCGTGGTCAAAGCCCAAGACCGCCCCTCTGTTGGGCGCTGGCGCGTCATGCTCATTGAGGACGCTGACCGTATGCCAGAACGAACCTCCAATGTGCTCCTCAAAGCCATTGAAGACCCCCCGCCCTACACCATCTGGCTACTGACCGCCCCCTCACCTGCCGACGTCCTGGTCACTATCCGCTCCCGCTGCCGCCCAGTTAAGCTCCGCCTACCCTCAGTTACGGACGTCGCCGCCCGGCTACTAGCGGAGGCACAAGCCACCGGCACCCACCTAGAGCCCCAGCAGGCAGAGTTCGTCGCCCGCCTAGCCCAGGGCAACCTGGAGGTAGCCCATAAGCTAGCTACCGATGCTCAAGCTCGCAAACGCCGCAGCACCGTGGTACAAATGCCCATTACCCTGCGCTCTATCGCCGCAGCGATGGAAGCAGCCGACGGTCTCATCACCATTGCTGAGGCAGAAGCTGAAGCTGACGCAGAGGCCCGCAACGAGGCAGAACGCGCCACCCTGCTCACAGCCCTAGGGTATGAGGATGGCGAGAAGCTCTCCCCCACCCACCGGGCACAGATACGCCAGCTCGAGGAGGACCAGAAGCGCCGGGCCAAGCGTATTCAGACCGACACCCTGGACCGGTTCTTAGCGGATATCCAAACCATCTTCCGTGATGTGCTGACCGTGCAGCTCTCTACCGGGGCAGACATCATCAACGCACACCTAGCAGACGATATTTATGCCTATGCTGAGCGCACCAGACCAGAAGGCACCCTAGCGCGCCTTGATACGGTGGCAACTACCCGGCGCCGTATGCGCACCAACGCCGGTGCCCGTCTGGCCTTTGAAGCCATGATGACCAGTTTCGTGGCCTAAGATTCGCAGCCTAGCCCTGTGCTGTGGGCTCTTCCCACAGCACAGGTTGGCCAGCGGCTGAAGATGCCGGAACATCAATGACCCGCTGGTTGCCTGAGCCTCGAAAAGCCAGCGAAGAGCAAAATTGTGACTGGATAAAGGGCCCATCGACCAGCACATCGCACAGGGCCAGGAGTTCCCCCTGATCCTTATTGCCAGCCTCAATAGAGGCGATGAGCTGCTCCCAGGTGAAGCCGCTCCACACCCAGATAGTTTTACCGGTAAGTTCTTTGCGCACACGCTGAGCTAGAGGCAGGCAGACCCCGGTATTCAAGAAGGGTTCACCCCCCAGCAGGGACAGACCAGCAATATAGCTCTTGCTCAGATCAGCTAGGATTCTCTCCTCTAGCTCTGCTGTATACGGTTGGCCGTAGGCGAAAGACTGGGCGGCCTTGTTATAGCAGCCGGTACAGACAAAAGGGCAGCCTGAGACGTAGAGGGAGCAGCGCACTCCCGGCCCGTCCGTAAACCCGTCTGGCTTGTAGTCCGCTATATATTTGCGGCTAAATTTAGCGGCATTCCAGGCGCCAGGGGTCGGTGGTAGGTGGGCAGGGCCATCTGCTTGCTGGTGGTGAGAAGTCGTCATGAGGCGGACGGGGTGCTCATGTGCTTGACTCGAGAAATGATTTCTTCGTGTCGCCCGCGCACCATAGGACGTTTAACAGGGTTACCCAGGTAGCCGCAGGTTCTCTTGACCACATCGCAGGTTTCTGGGTTGGTGTTGCCGCACTGGGGGCAGGTAAAGCCCTGGGCAGTGGGGTCAAAGTCCCCCTCAAAGTTGCACTCGTAGCAGCGGTCGATGGGGGTGTTAGTTCCCAGGTAGCCTACCCGCTCGTACGCATAGTCCCAGACAGCTTCTAGGGCTTGGAGGTTATGGCTCAGTTTGGGGTACTCACAGTAGTGAATGAACCCGCCAGAGGCGTAGAGGGGGTAGTCCTTTTCAAAGTCCAGTTTGGCGAAGGGACTAATTTTTTTGCGCACATCGTAGTGGAAAGAGTTAGTGTAGTAGCCCTTATCTGTCACATCATCTATCAGCCCAAAACGCTGCGCATCTAGGCGAGCGAAACGGTCAGTCAGAGACTCAGAAGGGGTGGAGTAGACCGAGTACCAGGGGCCCTGGGACTGGTTCCAGCTCGTGCAGGCCTCTTTGAGACGGCGCACAATATCTAGGGTAAAGCTCTTAGCCTCAGGCTGGTTCTCCCACTGCCCCCCGTAGAAGAGGGCCGCCACCTCATAGAGGCCAATGTACCCCAAGGAGACTGTTGCCCGGCCAGAATCAAAGAAGGGGGCAACAGATTGCCCGCGTTCTGCCCGCAACCCAAAGGCACCGTGCTGGTACAGGATAGGGGCGTTCTCAGGTAGGGCCTCGTAGCAGCGGGCTACCCGGTAGGCCAGGGCTTGATGGGCTAGTTCTAGCCGTTGCTCAAAGAGCTGCCAGAAGGCGTCCTGCCCCTGCTGGTAGGTTTCTAGGGCGATGCGGGGCAGGTTGAGGGTCACGACCCCTAGGTTCATGCGGCCAGCAGGTGAGGTGCTACTCTCCTGGTCTTCTGCGGTGGGGTTCTGCCAGTCTTGCAAGAAGGAGCGGCAGCCCATGGGCACCTTGTAGGAGCCGGTAATCTCTACCAGTTTCTCGTAGTTAATAACATCGGGGTACATGCGCCGGGTTGAGCATTCAAGGGCTAACTGTTTGATGTCATAGTTAGGGTCGCTGGGCTCTAGATTGACCCCGCGGCGCAACCCAAAAACAAGCTTGGGGAAGATAGCGGTGCGCCCCTCAGAGCCAATACCGGCAAGGCGTACCTTCAAAATGGCCTGCTGAATCTCTCGCTCCCAGCGGCCAGTGCCCAGCCCAAAACCTAAAGTGACAAAGGGGGTCTGCCCGTTTGAGGAGTAGAGGGTATTGACCTCGTACTCCAGGGACTGCATAGCGTCGTAGATGTCTTTGATAGTTTTTGCGCTGGCGTAGTCTGCGTGCAGGTCAGGGGCAACCCAGCGGCGGGCGTCCGCCAGGTGTTTTTCGTAGTTGAGGGCGGCGTAGGGTGCCAGTACCTGGTCGGTGCGGTCAACGGAGCAGCCCCCGTACTGGGAGCTGGCTACATTGGCGATAATCTGTGAGATTTGGGCGGTGGCTGTCTGAATAGATTTGGGGGACTCCACCTGGGCGTTGCCGATGGTGAAGCCGCCTGCGAGCATGCCCTCAATATCGATGAGACAGCAGTTAGTCATGGGTGTGTAGGGTGAGTAGTCCAAATCATGGAAGTGGATGTCCCCCTTGCGGTGGGCTTCTGCCACCTGGGCAGGCAGAAGGTGTTCAAGGGCGAAGTCCTTGGCCACGGCCCCGGCGGTGAGGTCGCGCTGGGTGTTAAAGACGGTGGCGTCCTTGTTGGCGTTCTCGTGGAGGGCTTCTGGTGCGCCTTCTTGTAGGGCGGTCAGAGCGGAGGGTGCAACCGCAGGACGCTGGTGCTTAGGGTGCTGTGTGGGGCTAGCTTCAGCGGGGGCAAGGCTCATATCAATCAACAACATCTTGTGGTCTATTCTTCTAGGGACACAAGATATAGTAGTTGGCCTATGGTGCCCGGTTTTAGGCACACAGTGTCTACCAGAGGCAGGACCACACACCACCCAGCCCTTAAATACAGGGGAAACAGCCCCCTAAAACCCCTAGCTGTGAGACCCAATACAATGGCAGAACACGGCGAGCTGGCGAAGCTGACTAATCCCACCAGCACCTACCTACCCCCTGCACCAAAATGCCCGCCTACCTCTCACAGAGAAGCAGACGGGCATCATCACACAGACAAGGCGAGGTGAAACTAGCTACAACACTAGTTACGGAAACCGTGCACCGGGGAGGGGATACGCCCGCCACGGGCCACAAACACCTCAGCTGATTCAGGGTGAGCAGGCATGACGGGGGCACGACCCAGCAGGCCACCGAACTCCACCATCTCGCCAACTTCCAAGCCAATAGCCGGAATCACACGCACAGCAGTGGTCTTATGGTTCATCACGCCAATAGCGGCCTCATCGGCAATCATGGCCGCAAGAGTAGCAGCCGATGTATCACCGGGAACAGCAACCATATCTAGACCCACAGAGCAGATAGCGGTCATAGCTTCCAGCTTATCGAGAGTAATCTTGCCAGCAGCAGCAGCCTCAATCATGCCGATATCCTCAGAAATCGGGATAAAGGAACCAGAGAGACCACCCACATGCGAGCAGGCCATGAGCCCACCCTTCTTCACTGCGTCATTGAGCAGAGCAAGCGCAGCCACAGTGCCGTGAGTACCAACGGACTCCAGGCCCATCTCTTCTAGTACGTGAGCTACAGAGTCACCCACCTCAGCGGTAGGGGCCAGAGAGAGGTCAACAATGCCGAACTCTACACCCAGGCGCTCAGCAGCTAGGGCACCTACCAGCTGACCCATACGGGTAATCTTGAAGGCTGCCTTCTTAATAGCCTCAGCACAAGCGTCAAAAGATTCACCGCGAACCTTCTCCAGGGCACGCTTGACCACTCCAGGGCCAGAGACACCCACCGAGATCACGGTATCTGCCTCTTGCACCCCATGGAAGGCACCAGCCATGAAGGGGTTATCCGATACAGCGTTAGCAAAGACCACCAGCTTGGAGCAGCCAAAGCCGTGAGCCTCAGCAGAACCTTCAGCGGTTTCGCGGATAACCTCGCCCATGGTACGCACAGCGGTCATGTTGATACCGGCACGGGAAGAACCAATATTAACCGACCCACAGACCACATCAGTGGTGTTGAGGGCGCGCGGGATAGAGCGCATCAACTTCTCATCAGCGGGGGTGATGCCCTTATCAACCAGGGCGGTGAAGCCACCAATGAAGTTGACACCCACAGCCTTAGCGGCAGCATCCAAGGTCTTAGCGAATTCTACGTAATCTTCATCAGAAGACGCACCTGCTACCAGGGCAATCGGAGTGACCGAAATACGCTTATGAATAATGGGGATACCGAGCTCAGCCTCGATACCTTCAGCCACCTCAACCAGGCGGGCGGCGCGGGAGGTAATCTTGTCGTAAATCTTCTGACGGGCTACTGCGCCATCAGAATCGGCGCAGTCCAGCAGAGAAATACCCATAGTGACCGTGCGGATATCGAGCTTATCCTCATCGATCATTTGCAGGGTCTCAAGGACGTTCCCTGAACGGTCGCTAAACATAGTCGGTAACTCCTAGAGGGTGTGCATGGCCTGGAAGATAGCGTCAGATTGGATACGAATCTGTACACGCTGCTCTTCTTCAACAGGCTTCATAGCCTCTTGCAGGTCAGTGATGGACTGGGCAGAATCATCGAAGCTACCCTGCAAAATCATGGTGAAATAGCCCTGCATGAGGGTCTGTGAAAGGTTCTCGATATTGACCTTGCGCTCAGCAAGTTTAGCGGTCACACCAGCAATAATGCCTTCGTGGTCAAGGCCGGTGACGGTCAGAATAATTTTCATGGGCTTCCTTGTGGGATATTGTTGGCTCTTCCTAGACGGGGCAGAGCACTCTTGTTCGTCCCTATCTACTTTACTCAGTTCTAGCCGTTAAGGTGACCTGAACGAGGCACTAACGCTGGGAGGCGATATAAAGTTCACCGGCACCGGTAACAGCTACCTCAGTAGGCTCACCTACATACATAACCGACTGAGTGCCAGTGAGGGTAAAAGTCTTGACCTCATCACTGACCACCACAGTACCGCCAGTGCACAGGGCCGTTGCCACACCAGAAAGAGGCAGGGCGATGCGCTCGCCTTCTTCAACCATCAGGCGGGTCACAGATAGGCGCTCATCCCACATGGAATATTCCAGGGCTTTATCACTGGTGGGAGTAGGACGCTGAATAGTGGGGGCAGCTTGGCTCTCCCCCAGGATCTTGATGAGCTCTTCCTCATCGATGTGCTTGGGAGTCAGCCCGGCACGCATGACGTTATCTGAGGGGTTCATCAGCTCGATGGCAGTACCCGAAACGTAGGCGTGCACCTGCCCATCAGGGGTGTAAGCAGAATCGCCAGGGGCCAGGTAGATGAGGTTCATGACCAGGGCAACTAGCAGGCCACGGTCGCCGGGGTACTTGCTGTCAATCAGGGTGACCAGCTCGGCAACACCAGCTGCGGTTGATTCGCTACCGGGAACGTCCCCGTTCTTAGCAGCCCAGGCCCGCGCGGACGCAACAGTCTGCTCTACAGCCGCGGCGGCGGCATCCTGGGGCATACGGATAATAAGGGTCAGCAGTTCCTTGGCTGTTGCAGCTGAGTCTAGGGCACCGGCCAGCCAGGGTAGAGAGAAGTGCTCGGCAATAGCGCGTAGTTCTGCAAAATCACGCACACCGGTCAGAATACGCATCTCAGAAAGGGCGATAACGGTTTCGGGTTTAGAGAACCGGTCCTTGTAATTACGGGCCGGGTCATCCAGGGCGATACCGCGAGAATTTTCAGCCTCAAAACCTGCCTGGGCCTGCTCATCGGTGGGGTGCACCTGAATGGACAGGGGCGATTCAATGGCAAGAATCTTAAAAAGGAAGGGGAAGATATCGCTGCTACGCTGCGGGTTAAGGAAGCGGGAGGGCTGCTCCTTAACCAGGAAATCCAGGGGGAAAGCTCCGCCATCTACACGCGCCACAGAAGGGGCAGATGAATGTGCACCCACCCATAGTTCAGCCTCAGGTTGCTCGGTGGGGGCAACTACACCGCGCATACGCGCAAGCGTCTCATAAGAACCCCAAGCATAATTCTGGATTGGATTATCTAAAGAAAAAAGTTCACCCATAAGCACCATCAAACCATGTTCTTTCCCCGTCAGCGCCTAGATTGTGGCATTAAAACCTGGTGTTTATCGCCATAAATCACATAAGGAATCTGTCTGAGTACTGTCTAAACATGTCAGAGGGCAACTAGACTTATTTTTCGTGAATACTATTGATTTAACCGCATCTTTTAAGGCTTACGATGTTCGCGGCATTGTGGGCGAAACCATCACCGCTGAGACCGTCCGCGCCACCGGCGCAGCTTTCGTGGACGTCCTTAACCTAGCTGGTCAGGACGTGCTGGTCGGCGCTGACATGCGTCCCTCAGGCCCCGATTTCATGGAAGCTTTCGCTGAGGGTGCTACCGCCCGTGGCGCTAACGTCATCAATATCGGTCTGATCTCTACTGACGAGCTTTACTTCGCTTGTGGTGTTGAGAACGCTGCCGGTGTCACCTTCACCGCTTCTCACAACCCTGCCGAGTACAACGGCATGAAGATGTCTAAGGCAGGGGCTGTTCCCCTGTCCTCAGAGTCCGGCCTGTTCGATATTCGCGACCTAGCCCAGAAGTACCTGAACGAGGGCGAAATCCCCGCCCTTGAAAACACCGGCACTGCTTCTGAAAAGGATGTGCTCAAGGACTACGCCCAGTACCTGCGCAACCTGGTTGATCTCTCTGGCATCCGCCCCCTGAAGGTCGTGGTGGACGCCGGTAACGGCATGGGCGGCATGACCACCCCCGCAGTGCTAGGCGATGCTATTCTGCCCGGCCTGCCCCTGGAGATTATTCCCCTCTACTTCGAACTGGACGGCACCTTCCCCAACCACCCGGCTAACCCCCTAGAACCGGCTAACCTGGTTGATTTGCAGAAGGCTGTTCTTGAGCACGGCGCAGATATTGGCCTGGCTTTTGACGGTGATGCTGACCGCTGCTTCGTTATCGACGAGAAGGGCGAACCGGTTACTCCCTCCGCTATTACCGCCCTGGTAGCTGAGCGTGAGATTGCCCGCGCCAAGGCTGAGGGTAACGATCAGCCCGTTATCATCTACAACCTGATTACCTCTAAGGCTGTGCCTGAGCTGGTTGAGAAGCTGGGCGGCCGCGCCATTAAGACCCGCGTGGGCCACTCCTTCATTAAGGCTGTGATGGCTGAAGAGTCCGGTGTCTTCGGTGGTGAGCATTCAGCTCACTACTACTTCAAGGACTTCTTCAACGCAGACACCGGTATGCTGGCCGCTATGCACGTGCTGGCTGCCTTAGGTGAGGGCGAGCAGCCCCTCTCTGAGCTGGCTGCCGTCTACTCCCCCTACGTCCCTTCAGGCGAGATTAACTCTGAGCTAGAAGACAAGGCCGGTGCTATCGCCCGCGTTGCCGAGTACTTCGGCGACACCGTTGAGGTCTCTACCATGGACGGCACCACCTTCGAGCACAAGACCGAGGGCTGGTGGGCCAACCTGCGCCCCTCCAACACTGAGCCCTTCCTGCGCCTGAACCTTGAGGCCCCCGACCAGGCCACCATGGAGCGTGTGCGCGATCAGATCCTCAAGATTGTGCGTGAGGCCTAGAGCTAACCGCCAGCTACTAAGGCACAGGACGCCCGCCCCACCTTCTTGCCTCTGAGCAAGAAAAGTGGGGCGGGCGTCCTTTTCTACCTGCCCTTAGGTCAGCTTAGGAGGCACGGGCCTGGTCGTGCAGCATCCACTGGTCGGGGCCGAAGATCTCGTACCGAATGTTAGTACCGGGCAGGCCAGCTTCGATCAGCTGGGAGCGGACGCCCTGCATGAAGCCCAGGGGGCCGCACAGGTAGACAGAAGCGTTAGCGGGCACGTTCAGTTCAGCCACGTTAACGCGGCCCTCGAAGTTGCCCTCGCCAGCGGCCTCGATGAAGGAGACTAGGCGGCCGTTTTCGAGCATCTCAACGTAAGCGGTCATCTCATCGCGCAAGGGCCAGGTAGTAAAGGAACGGTCGGCGTGTACAACAACGACCTCACGATTGGAGCCGGTTGCTGCCAGTTCGGACAGGAAGGCAATCATAGGAGTGACGCCGATACCGGCGGAGAAGAGGTAAAGGGGCTGGGACTCGTCGTCGCCGAAACTACCCAGAGTAACGTCGCCGTAGGGGTTGGAGACCTCAACGATAGCGCCGATCTCGAGCTCATGCAGGATGGGAGTCATTTCACCGGCGGTGTCGAGCTTAATGGCAACGCGGCGCTGGTTCTTCTCGGCAGGTAGCAGGGTGAACTGGCGGGCCTGACGCAGGCCGTCCTTAGCCTTGGTGACGATAGAAACGTACTGGCCGGCAATGGCGTCGGTCATGGCAACGGCGTTGGCGGGCTCAAAGGTAAGGTCGAGCACGTTTTCGCCCGTTTCCTTGCGCTCGACCAGGCGGAAGGGGGCGAACATAAGGTCGTTGGCCTGGGAGGCGTAGAGGCCCTTTTCGAGTTTGATAAGGGCGTCGGCCATAAGCCAGTAGACCTCGGTCCAGGCTTCTGCGATTTCAGGAGTCAGAATATCACCCAGGTTAGCGGCGATAGCCTCGAAGAGGTACTTGTAGACGGTGGGGTATTCTTCTTCGCGCAGGCCCAGTGAGGCGTGCTTGTGGGCGTCGCGGGAGAGTACCTCATCGGGATACTTATCGGGATTGGCCAAAATAGTTGTCAAACCACCATCAATTTAGCATGCAAAATGCTGGTTTTGTGGAAAGCCTCGTTCCCGACCTTTCGCACAGGGACGGGACAGCAAAACCCATTAGCGGAAGGATGCCTGGGGCAGTTTCTTGGTCTGAGCCAAAGGGCCCAGCCCCAGTTCTAGAAAAACCGGCCCCATCTGCGGCTCACTCGGCAGCTTAGAAATCACCACAGGGTCAAGGATTTTAAAGAATTCTTCACGGGCATTAGCCAGAATCTTTTTCAAGGAACAACTATGGCTCATGGGGCATTTATTTTCCCCTTCCTCACATTCCACCATGGGGATAACGCCCTCAGAAGCGCGCAGAACCTGCCCCACAGTAGCACGGGCACCAGCCTCTGAAAGGCGCACACCACCGGTACGGCCGCGAGTAGACTCCACCAGCCCCAAATTAGCTAAGAAAGCCACAGACTTAGCCACATGGTTATAGGGGGTACCTACCCCCTCAGCAATTTTCTGGGTAGAAATCTGCTCACCCTTGAGACCCGATAACAGCATCAGGACGCGTAACGACACGTCAGAGAATGCGGTAAGACGCACGGGCCAACTCCTTGATTAGTGTGAGAACGAGTGAAGCTTCTTCCTTCTCACGGTACAGCCAAAAAGGTTCACGATTCAACTTTTGTTCGCTTGAGGGGCGTAATGTTGCATCGTCTTTACCATAATGACAGGCAGAATGAACCACCGAGCACCTAGTTCCATACGGCACACCTGCCCGCTCACTTGTAGCAGTTAGGGGTTAGGTACGAGTAGTATTAATACTGTAAACACACGCGGGCACACACCCAGTCATCACACACGATCTGACGACAAGGGGCACACTGACCGCACTCACCGTCTCTTCACCGGCCTTCCTCTAGTGCGCCGGTGTAGAACTAGACATAAGGAACTATCTTGTCACAGCTTGATAACTCCATCCAGGAACTCCTGTCCATTGAAGGCGCAACCGGTGCAGCTCTCGTTGACATCTCCTCAGGCATGGCCCTAGCCTCCGGCGGTACCCCCGGCTTCGACCTAACCGTTGCCGCAGCAGGTAACTCCAACGTAGTGCGCGCCAAGCTCAAGACCATGAACGACCTGGGCCTTACCGGCAACATCGAAGACGTCATGATTACCCTCTCTTCCCAGTACCACCTCATCAACGTTCTGAACGCTTCAGACACCACCGGCCTCTTCGTGTACCTGGTACTGGACCGCAACACTGCTAACCTGGCCCTGGCCCGTCACAAGCTGAACGCTATCTCAAGCCGCATCACCCTGTAAAACACTGCTACAGGCAGCGCCTAAAACCTAGAAATAGCCAAAGAACCCCCGGTAGCCTATGGGCTACCGGGGGTTCTCTGCATGAGCCTCTTACAACAAGCGCCCCGCTAGGGGGGCGGCTAGACCACTTCTTCGCCTAGAGCCTCACCCATCAAGCTATCTTCAGTCGCAACCTTATTCTGCTGAATCGACACCAGCTCACCAGAACGCATCACAGCAATACGGTTACAGATACCAATAAGCTCAGACATATCTGAACCAATCAGGAGAATAGAGGTACCCTTATCGGTCAGTTCCGTCAGCATCTTGTAAATCTCGCTCTTAGCGCCCACATCGATACCACGGGTGGGGTGATTGAGAATCAAAATCTCACAGTCGGTCGTCATCCAGCGAGCCAAAGCAACCTTCTGCTGATCACCACCAGATAGCTTGCCCACTTCGCCCTGAATGTTCGTGGTCTTGATACGCAGCTTCTGAATCTGCTCAGCCACCTCACGCAAGGCAGAGACTTCGTGCAAGAAACCCTGAGGGCGCTCCTTAAGGCCAGCGCTCTCCATGAGGGTCTTAGCGATAGAACGCTCATTGGCCAGGCCAAGCTCATCGTCATTATCTGATAGGTAGCCGATACCGTAACCGACAGAGTCCTCAGGGGAGCTAATGGTGACGTCCTCACCATTAATCTTGAGGGCGCCAAACTGAGCCGTGGGGTCTACACCCACCAGGGCAGCTGCAACCTCGTTAATACCTGAACGGCGCAAACCAGTCAGACCAAAAATTTCACCGCGATCGACTGAAAAAGTGACGTTATTGAGAGAACCCTGGGCGCTGGTGAGATTCTCAACGACCAGCTTAGTGCTCTCACCGGCGAATTCCTGGGGGCGCCCGCCCATCTCAATTTCGCGGTTGAACATCTTAAAAGCGATTTCTTCTGCACTCATGGTACCGGGAGTAATCTCAGTGCTGATAGTGCCATCAGAAAGAATGACCGCACGGTTAGCCAGTGAGCGGATCTCATCAATACGGTGGGTGATGTAGATGACCGCACGGCCCTCAGCGGCCAGCTTACGAGTCACCTCATGAAGCTGGTAAATCTCATAGTCATTGAAGGTAGCAGCAACTTCGTCCATGAGCACCAGGCGGGTGTTCTCAGCCTGCATACGCGCAACCTCAACCAGGGCCTGCTCAGCACGAACCAAATCGCCCATCTTTGCGCGAGGGTCTACGGCCAAGCCAATATCTGAAATGAGCTCCTGGGCCCGGGCAACCAAGGCCTCTTCATCTTCACCTGCATGCTCGGTAGAACGAAAAATCGACTGAGCAACGGTAAGTTCGGGGTCTACCTTGAACTTCTGCCGGATAGAACCGACACCAGCTTCAAGAGCCTCTTCGGGAGTGTGGGGGGCGTACTTTTCACCGTCTAGGGTGATAGTTCCCCCACCGGGGCGGTCCCAGCCGCCCAGAATCGACAGGAAGGTTGATTTTCCTGCACCATTTTCGCCCAGAAGACCTATAATCTCACCGGCAGCGACCTCCAAATTAACGCCTTTGAGCGCGCGAAGATGGTCGTGGTTCTTGGTGAGGTTCTTAACGCTCAGCAAATTTCCCACTCTGTTCTTTCCTTCCAACATGCGAGTAATGATATACCCATGATGCCGTGCACAAAGCTCTGTAGTAGGTCGGTGGCCAGTCGATGAGCTTTGTGGGGGAAGCACAGCAGGGCTCCATAAAATTCAGCCATTCTTAAGCATTCTACAGAATATAAAGCCAGCTTTACATCCACTCTTTAGAGCAATCGCCCTATTCTATCCGGGCAAGAAGGAGGTGCCCTGTGTGAAACAATTTTCACGCAGGGCACCTCCTAGATTAGGCCGCTTTTACATTCTTTGGTCAAGACGTAGTTGCAACCCTCAGGGCTAACCACCCTAGCTCAGCTCAGCAGCCAGAGCATCACGCTGGGCGTGAATCTCAGCAGGTACCTTATCGCCCAAGAAAGCTAGCCATTCGTCGATACCGGGCAGTTCTTCTGCCCATTCGTCCTTCTTCACAGACAAAGCTGCGGTGAGCTCTTCATCGGTGATGTCCAGGCCGGTAGTATCCAGGTCGTCCTTAGTGGGTACAACGCCCAAGAAGGTCTGCTGGCCTTCAGCCTTGCCGTCGATACGGTCGAAGATCCACTTGACGACGCGGGAGTTCTCACCGAAGCCAGGCCAGGCGAAGCTGCCATCGGGGGTGCGGCGGAACCAGTTGACGTAGTAGACCTTGGGCATGTTCTCTTCACCGTGCTTCTTGCCCAGGTCAATCCAGTGCTGGATGTAGTCACCAGCGTTGTAGCCGATGAAGGGCAACATAGCCATGGGGTCGCGGCGAATAACGCCTACGGTGCCCTTAGCGGCGGCGGTAGTCTCAGAGGAGAGGGTTACCCCACGGAAAACGCCCTGCTCCCAGCTAGATGCCTCAGCGACGAGGGGAACAGTGGTCTTACGGCGACCACCGAAGATGATGGCTGACAGGGGCACACCATCAGGAGCGTAGTATTCTTCAGCCAGCATATCTGCCTGAGAGATGGGGGTGCAGAAACGTGAGTTGGGGTGAGCTGCCGGGCAGCCAGACTCAGGGGTCCAGTCATTACCCTGCCAGTCAATCAGGTGCTCAGGAACCTCATCGGTCTTGCCTTCCCACCACACAGAGTTGTCATCGGTAAGAGCTACGTTAGTGAAGATGGTGTTGCCCTTAGCAATGGCGCGCATGGCGTTGGGGTTGGTAGACCAGCCGGTGCCAGGTGCAACACCGAACAGACCAGCTTCAGGGTTCACAACGTAAGGTTTGCCATCGCGGAACTCAATCCAGGAGATGTCGTCACCGATCATCTCGGCCTTCCAACCGTCAATGGTGGGATCCATCATGGCGAAGTTGGTCTTACCACAGGCAGAGGGGAAAGCAGCGGAGATGTACTTGCTCTCACCTTCGGGGTTGGTCATCTTCAGCACCAGCATGTGCTCAGCCATCCAGCCTTCATCGTGGCCAATAGCAGAGGCGATACGCAGGGCGTAGCATTTCTTACCCAGCAGGGCGTTACCGCCGTAGCCAGAACCGTAAGACCAGATTTCACGGTTCTCGGGGAACTGCACAATGTACTTTTCAGGGTTGCAGGGCCAGGGGACGTCCTTGTCGCCAGGGGCCAGGGGTGCGCCAACAGAGTGCAGAGCCTTCACGAAGAAGGCGTTGGTTTCGGTCATCTTCTTGAGCACATCGGTGCCGATAGTTGCCATAATGCGCATGGAGACAACTACGTAGGCAGAGTCGGTGATTTCAACACCGAACTTGGGGTTGGTGGCATCAAGTGAGCCCATGACGAAAGGAATGACGTACATGGTGCGCCCACGCATAGAACCGGTGAAGAGCTCGGTGAGGGTAGCCTTCATCTCGGCGGGGTCACGCCAGTTGTTGGTGGGGCCAGCGCCTTCTTGGGTCTCGGAGCAGATGAAAGTGCGCTCTTCAACGCGGGCTACGTCATCAGGGTCAGAGAAGGCAACATAAGAGTTAGGGAATTCGTGGTCGCTGAGCTTACGGAAAGTACCAGCTTCAACGAGTTCCCCGGCCAGGCGGTCGTATTCTTCCTGTGAGCCATCGGCCCAGTGGATACGCTCAGGCTGAGTCATCTGAGCAATCTCGGCAACCCACTGCAACAGTTCTGCGTGAGTAGTAGGCGCCTGGGCAGTTATGTTGTCAATCGAAATGTCAGTCATCTGACGCTTCCCCTTATTAGCTTGGTTTGATCGCTACAGCACTTTGACTATGCCGCAGGGACAAAATGGCACCTGCGACATCTCTAGGAATATAGAAAACAGAAAAACGCGCCACCCATAGCAATGAATAAACGCGTTTCGTGTCGTGCACTGTCACATCATTGTGTACCACCAGAGTACAGACCTTATTCCGGTTTGTCCTCATAGAGGAATATTTATTACGTCACAGCTGAGTTAGCTTAGAGCCACAGAACCTCCCCTACGGTCTGAAATAAAAAGTTTTGCCCTTCTTTTACCCCTAGTTTTCCGCGAGTTTTCGCGGTTTTTAGACCCGTAAAGAGCCACATGAGAGCAGGGTCACGCATTTTCGATTTGCACACCTGCCAAAACCTGCGTAATGTATTACCTGTTGCCGCGACGGGCTGACAGAGCCGGTCAAAGCATAATGCGCCTGTAGCTCAACGGATAGAGCATCTGACTACGGATCAGAAGGTTGGGGGTTCGAATCCCTTCGGGCGCACCAAACAAAACCGGCCTCCTTTGGGAGGTCGGTTTTTTGTTTGCCTAAGCTCCAGCACAGCGCACCTGCCCCCTCGTGAAACCATGCCAAGAGCATCAGCCAACCGTAGTTTTCACCACAAAAAGCAGGGATAGGCGCACCTGCCCCCATAAAATAGGGACAAGACCAAGAACGGCAGCCTAAAGGCTGCCCCAGCACAGGAGAACACATGAGCGTAAACATCAAGGTCACCGACGAAAACGGCACCACCAAGGACGTCACCTGGGAATCCCACCAGACCCTACTTGAGGCCGTCATTGCCGCGGGCTTCCCCGTGCTGGCAACCTGCGGTGGCAACGCCTCCTGCGCCACCTGCCACGCTTTCATCGACCCCGACCACATCGAAGCCACCCTGCCCCGCGAAGAAGCAGAAGAAGACCTACTCGACATGATCGACGACGTCGCTAACGAATGCTCCCGCCTGAGCTGCCAGACCGAATACAGCGAAGGAATGGACGGAGCAAGCATCACTCTACAGCCAGGAATGTAGGCTGCATGAAAGCACGTACCCCCTTCCTCCCCCTCCTCACCCTAGGCTTACTCACCGCACTCACAGCCTGCGGAAGTACAGCAAGCAACACCACCGCCCCAGAAAGCACCGTCAGCGCACCAGCTATAACAGCCTCCCCTGCGCCCTCAACATCCCCTGCACCCACCAGCACAAGCTCGGCCTCCAGCAAGACCCCCCTACCGGTTGCACCCACGCGGCAACCCACCGTGCAAGAAGTCGCTCCAGAACCCAGCGTCTCTGCCGCCCCTGAACCGGTACCCACCGGTACCGTCATCACGGTAGAACCTACGGCAAGCGCCCAGGCTCCCACCGTCACCGGTAGCCACTTTGCCAGCTCCGCTGCTGGCGTTGCCGTCTGCGACTACGACCAGCTTTACATTCAAGCTGCTGCCGCTGAAGGGGCAGGAGCTGCTGGATCGCGCTACATCACCCTGACCTTTACGAACACCGGTGATGCTAACTGCACCATGAGCGGCTACCCCGCTGTGCACTATGTTGACGCCGCTGGCCACCAGGTAGGGGCAGCAGCCGCCAACGCCACCGAATGGTCAGCCTCCGGAGGGGTGATTGCCCCCGGCGAATCACTCACCGCTACCCTGCGTGAAACCCGCGCCCAGCTCTACGGGGAAACCTGCCAGAGCGTCTCAGCAGCCGGCTACTCCATACAGGCCCCCGGCGCCTCCCAGGCTCTCGTCTTGAACTTCGCCGCAGAAGCCTGCTCCAACCCCTCAGTAGGCCAGCTCTCGGTAGGCGCTGTGGGCGCCACCCCCTAGCGTAAGTGGCGGGCTTCCGCCCTGTATCAGGCCGGGTGTACCAGGTAATCTCCCAAGGGTTGCCCGGTGCGCCCGGCCTGCTCGTTTTAAAGAGATAATGGGGCTATGGTAAAACCCGATACCTCCCGTGCCCTGAGCTTCTTCTCAGCCCCCACCCGCCGCTGGTTTGAGGGGGCTTTTTCTGCGCCCACCGCAGCTCAGGCAGGGGCCTGGGAGGCCATCTCGGCAGGCCATCACGCCCTGATTGTGGCACCTACCGGGTCGGGTAAAACCCTCTCAGCTTTTCTTTGGGCTCTTGACCGCCTACATTTTGAAAACCACGAGACAGAAGGGCTCGGCGCAGGAGCAGACGAGGATACCCAGGGGAACCAAGGGCAGCAGGCAGGAAATAGCGGCACCCGGGTGCTCTATATTTCTCCCCTCAAAGCCCTAGGTGTGGACGTTGAACGCAACCTGCGTGCGCCCCTGATCGGTATCGCTCAGACGGCCCGGCAGCTGGGAGTAGAACCCCCGCAGGTGCGAGTGGGTGTGCGCAGCGGTGACACCCCAGCTAAGGAACGCCGCCAACTCATTTCTAACCCGCCAGATATTCTCATCACCACCCCCGAATCTCTCTTTCTGATGCTAACCTCAAAGGCCCGCTCCACCCTCACTAAGGTGCACACGGTCATTATTGATGAGGTGCACGCAGTTGCCGGTACTAAACGTGGCGCCCATCTGGCAGTGACGCTTGAGCGCCTAGACCAGATCCTTGAGACCCCAGCCCAGCGGGTGGGGCTCTCAGCAACCGTAGAGCCGGTCGAAACCGTAGCCCGCTTTTTGGGCGGTAGTGTGCCAGTGCAGATTGTGCGGCCACCATCGGCTAAGGAATGGGAACTAACCCTCTCAGTGCCGGTGCCCGATATGACGGCCCTGGGCGGCCCCAACGCCTACGGTGAGGGCGATAATAATTTTGGGGGCAAGACCCCACCAGCACCGGTGGGCAAGAGCAGCATCTCAAGTGCCTACCTCGATAAGCTCACCGAGCGCACCCGCACCCAGATTCGCTCCCTGGATGCCGCCGACTTCGAGTACCGTTCCTTCGATGATGGGGCGGTGCCCACCGATACCCTAGCGGACGCCGGCACCCGGCCGGAGGCGTCCGTGCAACTAGCAGAATCCCTCCCGCAGGGGGTGACCCTGGCAGATGCCCTGGGTATCCGGCCGGTAGCTGGCCCTGCGCGGGGCAACAAAGACCAGCCCCTGTGGGATGCTGTGGGTATCTTCCCTGGTGAAGAGACGGCAGCTAGCCCCCCGGAGCCTGTCCAGAACAGGCTGACCATTGAAGAAATACAGGTAACTGCGCCTGCCCCAGAAAATCAGGCCCCAGAGCAGGCTAAGGAGAAGACAGCAAGTCTCAACGGCTACCAGGCCTCCATCTGGCCGCATGTGGAAGAGCGCATTGTTGATCTGGTGGAGGCCAACCGATCGACCATTGTCTTTGCCAACTCGCGCGGATTAGCTGAGAAACTCACTGCCCGGCTCAACGAAATTTACCTGGGCCGTCTTGAGGCCCGCGGGCAGCTAGGGGAAGTAACCGCAAGCACCGCCACAGGGGCGCGCAGCTACACCAGCACCGGCGGCACCCAGCCCCAAGCTCTCGCTGATGTGCTCGCTCAAGCCCTGGCCAAGGACGCCCCCGCCCGGCTAGAAGCCGATGATAGCCGCCTGCCTTCACAACAGCCACCTGCACAGCCGATAGACGGTACAGTGTCGCCAGGGGCGCCACCGGTACTGGCACGCGCCCACCACGGGTCAGTCTCCAAAGATCAGCGCACCCTCATTGAAGAAGCCCTCAAATCGGGCCAGCTGCGGTGCGTAGTGGCCACCAGCTCCCTAGAACTAGGTATCGACATGGGCCATGTTGACCTGGTCATTCAGGTCGAGGCCCCCCACTCGGTTGCCTCTGGTCTACAGCGAGTAGGCCGAGCCGGGCACCAGGTAGGGGAAGTCTCCCGCGGCTACCTCTACCCCAAGCACCGGGGCGATTTGCTCAACGCTACAGTGACCGTCCAGCGTATGCTAGCCGGGAAGATTGAGCCCCTGGCTATCCCCGCTAACCCCCTAGATATTTTGGCCCAGCAAACTGTAGCAGCCTGCGCCCTGGGGCCAATTAGTGTAGAAGCCTGGTTTGAGGCTCTGAGGGCAACAGCCCCTTTTGCTACCCTGCCCCGGGCAGCTTTCGAAGCGACCCTCGACCTACTGGCCGGCAAGTACCCCTCCGATGAGTTCGCTGAGCTGCGCCCCCGCATTGTCTGGGACCGGGACGCCGGAACCATTGAAGGACGCCCTGGTGCCCAGCGTCTAGCGGTGACCTCCGGCGGCACGATTCCTGACCGGGGACTCTTCCCCGTCTTTATCGCAGGAGCTGAAGATTCCAAGGCCCCTAAGCGGGTCGGTGAGCTAGATGAAGAGATGGTCTATGAATCCCGGGCCGGGGACGTCATCGCCCTGGGGGCCTCATCCTGGCGCATTGAAGATATCTCCCACGACCGGGTCACAGTCACCCCCGCCCCCGGAATACCCGGGCGGCTGCCCTTCTGGCATGGGGACTCACCAGGCCGCCCAGTAGATCTGGGGCGGGCCCTGGGTGCCTTTACCCGAGAGCTAGCCCTGGAGAACAGTAAGGACGCCGGTGCAGCCCATACCCGTCTACGCGCAATTGGGTTAGATGAGTGGGCTGCCGATAACCTCTTAGCCTATGTGGGTGAGCAGGTGGCCGCTACCGGCCAGGTGCCCAGTGAGAAGCACCTGCTGGTGGAGCGTTTCCGTGACGAACTGGGCGACTGGCGGCTGATTCTGCACTCCCCCCTGGGTATGCCTGTGCACTCCCCCTGGGCCCTGGCCGTCGGCGCTCGGGCAGAAGAACGCTACGGGGTCAATGCCTCTGCCATGGCCGCCGATGACGGCATTGTGCTGCGTATTCCCGCCATGGAAGCTGAACCACCCGGGGCGGACCTCTTCATCTTTGACCCGACCGAACTTGAGGACATCGTGACCGAACGGGTCGGTAATTCTGCCCTCTTTGCCTCCCGCTTCCGGGAGAACGCCGCCCGAGCCCTGCTCCTGCCCCGCAAAGACCCTGGCCGCCGCACTCCCCTGTGGCAGCAGCGTCAGCGCTCAGCCCAGCTTCTCGATGTGGCCCGCAAGTACCCCACCTTCCCCCTGCTGCTAGAAACTGCCCGCGAATGTTTGCAGGACGTCTACGACCTGCCAGCTCTCACAGCCTTACATAAAGACCTTGACACCAAAAAGGTGCGCATCAGCGAGGTAGAAACCGAAAACCCCTCCCCCTTTGCCCGCACCCTACTCTTTGGCTATGTAGCCCAATTCCTCTACGACGGGGACTCCCCCCTCGCTGAGCGCCGCGCCGCAGCCCTGGCCCTAGACCCGGCCCTCCTGGCTGAACTTCTGGGGAAGGACGAGCTACGCGAACTGCTAGATGTAGATGTCATTCGCACCGCTGAGGCCCGCCTACAGCGCACCGCAGAGGGCTACCGCCTACGCGGAACCGAAGGGGCAGCAGACCTACTGCGCCTGCTGGGCCCCCTCACCGCTGCCGAGGCCGCCCAGCGTCTGCGGGTAGTTCTAAATCAGGGCACAGAGACAAACACCAACGCCCCCGGCCCCGACGCAGCAGCAGAAAAGCCGGGCGAGCGCGTCCTGACAGAAACCGAAGCCGCCGAACACCTCGAAGCCCTGGTTCAGGCTGGGCGTGCCCTGCGCTTCCGCCTGCACGGGCGGGAACTCTACGCCGCCATTGAGGACGCCGCCCGCCTGCGCGATGCTCTAGGCGTGCCCCTGCCCATGGGGGTTCCCCTGGCCTTCCTTGAACCGGTTGAGGCTCCCCTGGTTGACCTGGTGGCCCGCTATGCTCGCACCCACGCCCCCTTCACTGCAGCCCAAGCCGCTGAGACCCTCGGGCTGGGAGTTTCGGTGGTTGATACGGCCCTGCGCACTCTAGCAACCGACCGGCGCGTTATCTCCGGCGAATTCCTGCCCGAAGAGCTACGGGCCGAGCTAGCTGCCGCCCGCACCGGGTCCACTGACCCCGCCTACCTGGCTGGGACTGAATGGGTGGACGCCTCGGTCCTGCGTACCCTGCGCTCCCGCTCCTTGGCGGCCCTCCGCGCGGACGTTGAGCCGGTCGCCCCGCACACTTATGCCCGCTTCTTACCGCCCTGGCAGCATGTAGGCTCCTGGCAGGTAACCGAAACCACCGCCGCACCCGGCACTTTTGGGGCACCAGCCCAGCCGGTGACCGTCCGCCGGGATGAGAGCACTATGCTCACCGGCTACGATGGCCTGCTGACCGTTGTTGACCAGCTGGCCGGGGTGAGGGTGCCAGCTTCTGCCCTGGAACCTCTTATTCTCAAGGCCCGCATCAGCGACTACACCCCTGCCCTTCTTGATTCGGCCATGAGCGCCGGTGACATTATCTGGACGGGCGTCGGGCAGCTAGCCGGGGACGACGGCTGGGTGGCCCTGCATCTGGGTGAAACCGCCGCCCTTACCCTGCCTGATGAAGTGGAGCGGGCTGAGGCGCTGGCCGCTCTGGGCGCCCTAGAAAACACCCTCTATGACTTGCTCACCGGTGGTCTCTTTTTCGCCCAGATTCAAACCCAGCTCTCAGCTCTTGCCACCTCGCACGGCAATAGGCCACCGACTGCCCAGGAGATTTCCCTCGCCCTGTGGAACCTGGTGTGGGCAGGGCTTGTCACCGGTGATACTTTCGCCCCAGTTCGGGCCCTTATCTCAGGTGGGGCTTCTGCCCACAAGGTTGCCGCCCCCACCCCGCGGGCCCGGTCAGTGGGTATGCGCCGCGGAGCCTCCCGCCTTTCAGCCTCCCGCCTGGGTGTGGGTGTGGGCCGGGCCCCGGTAGTATCCGCCCAGGTGGCCCCTATCGATAGTGGCCGGTGGGCGCGTATTGACGCTGAACCACTCGATAGCACTGTGGCAGCAGCTGCCCGCGCCGAATTGCTCATGGACCGCTACGGGGTGCTCACCCGTGGGGCTGTAGCCGTAGAAGATACCCCTGGGGGTTTTGCCGGCATCTACCGGGTGCTCTCTGCTGCTGAGGAGAAGGGGCTGGCCCGCCGCGGCTACTTCATTGAGGGTCTAGGTGCTGCCCAGTTCTCCACTTCTGCCACCGTCGATAGGCTCCGCGCGGCAGAGAGCACCGCTGAGGGTGAAGGGCAGGACGCTGCCCCCGACTCGGCTACTTCTCTCAGCTCTCCTGTCTCCGGCAGTTACGCCCCGGTCCGATCTACCCACCACACCGTACTCCTGCTAGCAGCCACCGACCCAGCCAACCCCTACGGGGCCGCCCTGCCCTGGCCTGCCCCTGTCTCCTGGGATGAGCACCGCACCCCCATCAAACACAAGCCCGGGCGTAAGGCAGGGGCCGTCGTCATCCTGGTCGATGGGCAACTAACCCTCTACCTAGAACGCGGCGGTAAAACCCTGCTACCTTTCACTGACCAGCCGGAGCAGGTGGAGGCGTCCGCGCCCCTGATCGGCCAGCTAGTACGCGCCGGGGTAGCCGACAAAATCGTCATTGAAACCGCAGGCGGAGTAGATGTGCTCAGCTCTCCTGCCCCCCTGCCCCCTGAACCTGACAAGCCGCAGGCACCAGCAGACACTGGTGAGCACCCGGTGCTCACCCTGCGCCGGGCCCTACTGGCCGCAGGCTTCTACGCTACCCCGCGTGGCCTGCGCATGAGGAAGGATTACGCTTAAAACCCCAGGGTTTCTCCCAGAGAGGGCAAACACCTTTAACCCCGAGTTTGGTCTACACTGTGAGCAACGGGGGCACACCCAAGCGCCCCCCTACATTCTTTAGCAGACGGGTCATTTCTTGCTACCTAAGGAGGGGCGCTCACCATGCCTGAAGGCGATACCGTATGGCGGCAAGCCCGCTCTCTCCACCGCGCCCTAGCCGGTAGAACTGCCCACAGCACCGACCTACGCTACCCCCAGGTCGCCGACATTAACCTAGCAGGCCAGCCCATCCACGGGGCCCTAGCCCGGGGCAAACATATCCTGCTCAGAATCGGTGAGATGACCGTACACTCCCACCTGAAAATGGACGGCATCTGGCACCTCTACGGGCTGACCGAAACCGGCGCACCAGAGAAATGGCGGCGCCCTGCCGACCAGGTGCGAGCCCTCATCCAGGCCAACGCCCGACTCGACAACAAGGGCCAGGTAATCCCAGGCAGCCACCCGGTAGAAGCTGTGGGCTTTACCCTGGGGCTGCTAGAAGTCTTCCCCACCAGCCAAGAAACTGACCGGCTAGCCTACCTAGGCCCTGACCTGCTGGGCCCCGACTGGTCACTCGAACAGGCGGTAGCCAACCTAACCGCCCAACCGCAACGGCCCCTAGGTATAGCCCTGCTCGATCAAAAAAACCTAGCCGGTATCGGCACCATCTACCGGGCAGAAACCTGCTTCCTGGCCGGCATAGACCCGCGCACCCCCGTAGGGGCAGTACCCGATGTGGCCGCCGTGGTCTCTATCGCCCGCCTGCTACTGGATGCTAACCGCGGGCGTCCGCACCGGGTGACCCGCACCAGCGCCCAACCGCTCTGGTGCTACGGGCGCGCAGGCCAACCCTGCTACCGTTGCGGGCAGAGCATCATCAAAGAGGACCTTTCAGACACCGGCACCGGGGCCAACCGCTACGCAGCAGGCCACCTCTATGCCCGTGAGGAAGACACCGACCGTATCAGCTTCCGCTGCCCCGGCTGCCAGGAGCTACTGGGGCTCTAAGACACTAGGCTTCTGGGCTGCTAGGGCTCTGGGCTGCTAGGGCTCTGAGATAATAGAGCCCATGCGCCGAATCAACCGCCACCTCACCCCCAAACCCCTACCCCAACGTCAGGGAATTGACGCCGTCTCATTCGTGCTACCCGACGCAACCAACCCCCAAGACAACACCCTAGGGGCAAGCACAGTACTGGACTACCTGGTGGCCCGCTTCTACCCCCACGAACGAGCCCTTTTCACCTCCCGCTTCGACCGCAAAGAAGTCAAGGACGCCGACGGGCAGTCAGTTGCCCCCAATGCCCCCTTGGCGGGGCAAAAGATCTGGTACTACCGGGAACTGGGTGTAGAGAAACCCGTACCCTTTGACATGCCGGTGCTCTATGAGGATGAATGGGTCCTAGCCATTGACAAGCCCCACTTCCTACCCACCACCCCCAACGGATCCTTTGTAGCCCACACGGCCCTCACCCAGTTGCGGGTACGAGAGAACAACCCCGACCTGATCCCCATTCACCGCCTAGATAGGGCAACAGCCGGGGTGGTACTTTTCGCCAAGACACCTGAGGCCCGCGCCCCCTTTCAAACCATGTTCCAGCGCCGCGAACCCACCAAAACCTATGAGGCGGTTGCAGCCCCTATCCCCGGTCTGGGGGTGGGTGAGAGCCTGACGGTGCGCTCGCGTATTGATAACCGGCATGGGGCCCTCCAGGTAGCTCATACCGGTATTGAGCTTCTGCCCGGTGACACAGCCCACCTGCCGGTAGAAACTAAGGCTCAGAGGCGTGAGCGCCGCAGATCGGGGGCCCCCTTTGAGGGCTTGAACGCCCAGTCTCGTATTACCTGTCTGAAGGTTTTTGAGGTGGCTGAGGGTACCTTGCCTGCGGTGTCTGAGGCTAACCCGGCCCTGGATCTTCCGGCGGCGGGTACTGCCTTGGCCCACTATCTTTTGGAACCGCATACCGGTAAGACCCACCAGTTGCGGGTGCACCTGGCGGCGGCTGGGGCCCCCATCCTGGGGGATGTAGTCTACCCGTCCGTTTTGCCCATTGCTGAGGACGAGCCGGCCCTGCCCCTACAGCTTCTGGCCAGGTCGCTGACTTTCCCCCACCCTTTTACTGGTGAGGTGGTGACGGTCAGAAGCAGGCGCACCCTAGCGGTGGGGCCTGCATCATAGCGGCCTACAGGTTCCTAGTGACTTGTAGGTTCGGCCTCTACTATCTGCTCAGTGCTCCTAGCCGGGAGCAGCTGCAACCCACGAATAACCAGGTAGATAGCTACCAGTAGCCATAATGCCGCCAGGGCCCAGGCCACCTGATAAATGGTCACAAAGGGCAGGATTGCTGCGGTTGCTACCAGACCAATGGGCCCGGCCACCTGGCTAATAGCCATAAAGATTGAGAATGACCGGCCGCGAATCTGCTCGGGTACACCCTCGATCACCAGCAGGGTCTGCAGGGGGTTCATAATACCCCCGCCCAAGCCGGAAATCCCCATGCCCACGATGGCCAGCCAGGAAGTTTCGAGCAAGGCCATGCCAAAGAAGGCCAGGGTATAGAAGACCATACCCACCACCCAGGCCCGGCGGGGGAAAGGCACAATCTTACCCGCCACCATACTGGTCACCATCATGCCCACGGCAAAGGCAGACATGGATGCCCCGTACAGCCCCGGCTGGTCAATCCCCTGGAAGTGGGCGGGCAGAAGCACCATCAGATAGGGCATCACCAGGGCCATCGATAGCAAAGAATCCAGAGCCAGCAGACGAATCACCGGGTAGCCCAGGGCTTTCTTCCAGCCCGCCAGCCCCTTGAGGGGGTCTTCGGTAGGGGCTTCAGGGGAGGACGCTGGCACCTGCCCGTCCGCACCCGGTTGGGCGGGGGCGTCCTGCCCCTCAGTAAGGACGCCTGCCCCCGCCTTCTGCAGGCGCAAGCAGGCGGTCAGGGCAGCAGCAAGCAGGGAGCAACCGGCCGTAATCCACAGGACCTGCTCAATGGGCAGGGCCGTCATCAGCACACCGGCTACAGCCGGGCCCACCAGGAAGCTGACCCCGCTCAAAGCCTGGTTCCAGCCAGAAATCTGGGCAACCTTCTTACGCGAGGTCGCAGCCACATCACCCATCAGGGCAGCGCGGGCACTCATACCCGGGATATCACCCACCGCACCCAAAATACCGATGATGATGAACCAGCTCAGCGTCAGCCCAAAAACCATATCAACCGCAATCACGGCCATCACCGACAGGCCCGAAATGATATCCGAAATCACCGACACCGGCTTACGGCCCAGGCTATCGACCAGGTTGCCACCAAAATAGGCAAAAACCAGCGACGGCACCGCAATCGCAGCAGCCACGATACCCGCAGCAGCCGGGTTGCCGGTGCGCTCCAGCACCAGCCAAGGCCAGACGATACCGGCAATAGAGTTGCCCAACATAGACAGGGCAGCAGACGAGAGGTAAATCCAGACGGCAGAAACCTGCCCAGTAGAAGAGGTGCGCATTCACCATACTCTAGCACCTCACCACCCGCTCCCGCATCAGACACAACTAGGCACCCTAGACGGTAGACTAAAACCAACCATGCCCCGGCCCGCCGACGCGCCACAGAAAGAGACGCCATGCACCCCAAGCACCTGCAGCACGCACCCGACCAGCTCGCAGCACTAACCGCCGAGCACCGTCAGGCCCTGGGGCAACGGGCACACACCGCAGCCCACTCCGTCACCCGCCTCTTCGGCCACCGGGTCGCAGGGCTACCTGGCACCCTCTTGGGGCGCACTAGCCACCCCAGCACCAACCGCCGCACCCGGCTCAACAGCGAATGGCACTACTGGTGGCAGGCTCACCTGCTAGATAACCTCCTTGACGCTGGTTTCCGCCAGCTCAGGGCCCCCGGCGGGCAGCAGCAGGCGCAGGCCTCCTTACAAGAAGCCCGGTCAGTGCTACGCGGTATTCAGGTCCGCAACTTCGGTTCCTACCCCAACCACTACTACGACGACATGGCCTGGCTGACCCTGGCCTGCGAGCGCCTCAACCGGCTGGCACTGGCGGTAGAAGGTGATGGTGATTCTGCTGCTCAGGACGCCGCTACCCGGCTCTACCGGGAGCTGGCAGCCGCCTGCACCCCTGAGGTGGGTGGAGGTGCTTTCTGGTCCAAGGATCACGATTTTAAGAACACCCCGGCTACTGCCCCGATTGCTCTGGCTCTGGCGCGGGCTCACCGGTATGAGCAGGCAGCTGCCCTATTGAATTGGTTGCACGCCACTCTCTTTGATGCAGAGCGTAAGCTCTACCTCGATGGGGTTAGGGTTACTGGGCGGGGTGAGCAGGCTGAGATCACCTCGGTAGAGGGTGCCTTGTACACCTATAACCAGGGGCCGGTGCTGGGGGCTTATCTGGCGGTGCTTGATGCTGGGCGGGCTGAGCTGCTGGCGGTTGACCCGGTTGAGCATATCGCTGAGGTTCTTGCCGGCATTGACCGGGAGTTTGGCCGTGACTTTGAGATTTCTGAGGCAGAGACTCTGCGGGTTCTAGCAACCCAGGGTGCCGGGGACGGTGGGCTCTTTACCGGTATTCTGGTGCGTTACCTTGCGGAGGTTGCCACCCACCCCGCCTTGCCGCAGAGTGTGCGTGATCAGGCGCGAGATCTCGTCCTTGCCACCGCCGAGCTTTTCTGGGATGGTCGGCGTGAGTTCGACCCCGACCTGCCCTTGAATGAGCCGGGTATTGATCCCACTGAGATTCGTGGGGAGGCAGTGGCTCTCTTTTCACCCGATGTGACCCGGCATATTTCTCAGGTGCTCAAGCCTGCCCAGCCGGTGGATTTATCAACCCAGTTGCAGGCCTGGATGGCGCTAGAAGCGGCGGCACGGGTTTTCTAGAATAGACAAGATCTTAGGTTTTAGTCAGCTACGGTAATTCTTTCTCCCACAGTATATTTCCGATTCTTGCTTCGTACAGCCGCTGTAGGGGCTAAATTGCCAGCTTTGATAAGGTAGTTAATATCGTTATTGATAGTAGCTCTAGAAACACTAATATTTTGGGCAGAGAGACCTTCTACAATTTCTTGTGACGACAAGCCATCTTCACTGTTTAGAACTAAACCCAGGATAACGGTTCTACGAGCCACAATACTGCTGGATTTACCGGATTTTGGTTGCTCAATAACTGTTTTGTCTCTCTCTTGAGAGATATCAACAGGCGATGAAGAAGGCTCATACTCAGGCAGAAGCGAATAGGTAGACCAACGCCGATCACTGTGTTTTACGATTAGCCCCTTATCTACCAAATCAGATAGCTCTTTCGTCGCATCAGCAGGATGTATCCCCCATGCCTGTAAGTTCTGGTTACTGACAGACCGCCCCGAATGCATCAGAGCCAATACCTGAGTCTGATTTGCTGAAAGGTTATATACATCAAAGCGTTTTAGCCACTGTTTGATTTCATCTCCCATCAAAGCAGAGTGAGGGACGGTAACCTCAACTTCGTTCAAAGTCACGCGAAAAGCAGGCATCTGCATTCCAGCGTTCTTAAGGGAGTGGAAAATACTAGGTATTCCAGACCCTCGGTTTTCAGCGACCATATACCCAGCGTCTGGTAAGGGCGTTGTCGATAAAATCCGGGTTAGTACAGAATTTCTTGAGGATGAAACCCCATACTCTCCAAAGTCAGCAGGATTCACAGCGCCATAGATACCGCCCGCATTACGAATAACCAATCTGTCAGGGTAGAGTTCAACTTGAACCTGCGCACCCCTGGCCTGCTCAGAATAGTCTCGATGCATCAGAGCATTTGCTAAAAGCTCTCTAATTACCTCAATCGGATATTCATATCTGTTTTCTCGTCCAATTCCATCAGAACTGATAACAGATCTACTCCTCATATTGCGAATTAGTACACGGATTGCATCACTTACCATATAGGGAATGGCGCCTGAGCACTGTTGGTTATCTAGAAAGCGCGAACCGTCCTGAGCTGTTTCACCAATATTGGGAGTAGGAAGTACAACTACAGTTAGATCCAGCTGCGGAAAGAAGCTTTGTGGATATGAACCTAGAGCTAAAAGACCAGCAAGAGTAGGAACGACTCTCTTGGATTCTCCGCAACGAACGAGAACGTTTGACCTCAACAAGGCTTCTTCATCGGTCAGCCCCTCAAAGGCTCTCATCTCACGCTCACGAATTACCCTAAGATAGCCTTTCACTAAATCCGGATCAAGGTCTTCGATGCTAGCCCCAAGTACTGGCTCACGGTCATGTAAAGGTTGACGCCGGTTCTCAAGCAATCTGTCTATTTCGTATGAGGTAAGCTTTCGGTCGCCCTCACCTGGACGGGTATACGAGCCCGCATACCTGCCTTTTGTTGTAATGTAATAAGGCTTCTCAGCTAAATTACCTTCCTCAACATCAATACGAACGATTCTCTCTCCGTCTTGCAGGGTCTCAACGGTAATTTCCGCGCTAACAGGAGGGGTTATACCACTTCTGACCATGTCTTCCACCTGACTCATGACTCTCTCAGGTGAAAAATTAGGGGCAGGAAGAACCCCTTTCTCTGGGTCAGTAAGACCTAGAAGAACGGTCCCTCCGGAATCATTTGCAAAGGCAGAGAGCGTCTCAAGAATAGACTTAGGGGCCCCACCTACAGCCTCTTTGACCTCAATTTTTGGACCTTCATACCTTCGAGCACGTAGGCCTTGGATTATTGCCGCAGTGTTGACCGACATAACATCATCCTAAAATTATCTTCCTCAAACATTTTTTAATATGATATGAAAATTTTTAGGATGATGTAACCAGAAGCGAAGCAGGGGCAATCAAGGCCTGCCTTACCTGTTGCACCTCTGCACCATTAAGATACCCACAATCCCTGACGCTAAGCTCGCACCCCACACCACCGAATGTCTCCAAAAGCTTCATAGGTATGTTCTTCCTGCATACCTATGAAGCTTTCGCTTACCCTCAAGAAGCGGGACCACAGCCTCCTTCCGCACTCACCCGGTAGACTTGTGCCCGTGCTCAATACCGAATTTTCTGACCCCACTTTTTCTTTTGAACTAGGCAACCGTCTGGCTGATACAGCCCAGCCCACCGGCCAACAGATTGACGCTAACGGTGGAGCTTTTCTGGGCCGCACCGGTCTCATTCACACCCCGCACGGCGATATTGCCACCCCTGCCTTCACCCCGGTCGGCACTAAGGCAACAGTCAAGGCTGTGCTGCCTGAGGCCATGAAAGATTTAGGTGCCCAAGCCCTCTTGGCTAACGCCTATCATCTTTACCTGCAGCCGGGCACGGACGTCCTTGATGCTGCAGGGGGCCTGGGTAAGTTCATGAACTGGGATGGGCCTACCTTCACCGACTCTGGGGGTTTTCAGGTCATGAGCCTGGGCTCTGGTTTCAAAAAGGTGATTGATATGGGTACCGTGGCCGGTGCTACCGGCGCGGACGGCCGCCCCATCGGTGATGATGATGTGGCGGCGGGTAAAGAGCGCATGGCCCATGTGGATGATGATGGGGTGAACTTTAAGTCCCATATTAACGGCGATATTCACCGCTTCACCCCTGAGGTGTCCATGCAGGTTCAGCACCAGATTGGTGCTGACATTATGTTTGCTTTTGATGAGCTGACCACTCTCTATAATTCCCGCCCTTACCAGGAAGAGGCCCTGGAACGTACCCGCCTGTGGGCCCTGCGCTGTATTGCTGAGCATCAGCGCCTGACCGCGGAGCGAGTGGGGAAACCCTACCAGGCTCTCTTTGGTGTGATTCAAGGTGCCCAGTACGAAGATTTACGCCGTAAGGCCTGCCGTGATCTGGGTGCCATGCCTTTTGACGGCTTTGGCCTGGGCGGGGCGCTAGAGAAAGAAAACCTGGGCACCATTGTGCGCTGGTGCAACGAGGAGCTACCTGAGAACAAGCCCCGCCACCTGCTGGGCATTTCGGAACCTGACGATATCTTCACCGGCATTGAAAACGGTGTGGATACGTTCGACTGTGTCTCTCCCACCCGTGTGGCCCGTAACGCGGCTGTCTATACCCTTGGCGGGCGGGTCAACCTGACGAATGCCCGCTACCGCACTGATTTCTCCCCCATTTTTGAGGGCTGTGACTGCTACACCTGCACTCATTACACCCGCGCCTACCTGCACCACCTCTTTAAGGCCGACGAGCGTCTCTCCGCTACTTTGGCCTCGATTCATAATGAGCGGTTTATTGTGAAGATGGTCGATGATGCCCGCGCAGCCATTGATTCGGGGGAATATTTTGACTACCGCGATGAGTTCTTAGGTAAGTATTACGCTAAGAAGGCCGCCCAGGTTAAGGCCCAGGAGGAGGCAGTTGCCCGTAAGGCCGCTAAGGAGGCTGAGCGGGCTGCCGCTGCCCAGGCCCGCTGGGAGGCTAACATGAAGGCCAAGGCTGAGGCTGAGGCCCGCCGGGCAGCTGAGAGGGCAGCCCAGGAGCAGGATGCTGGGGCGGACGCGTCCGCGCAGGCTAAGAACGACCCACATGAAACCGACCAGGCCGATACGACCAAGAGCACCAGCAAGGAAAAGTAGAGTATGAACGACTTTAAGATTGAAGACCTCACACCTGAGGAGACCATCACCTACCGCCACGAGTTCGCTGCTACCCCGCAGCAGGTCTTTGAGGCTTTTACTAACCCGGCACTTTTTATTAAGTGGTTTGGGCCTGCTGATTGGAAGATCATTCCCAACACCCTGACCCTGGAGCCGGTGATTGGTGGCCGCAAGCAGTTCGTCATGCGTCATAAGGATCAGGCTAAGTTCCAGGCCCCCATGTACATGCGGTTTGTGACCTTAGCTGAGCCCCACACTATCGAGTACCGGGAGGCTTTGCCTACCCCGTCCGGCCAGCCCTCAGATACTCTGATTGGTTTGCGCCTTGAGCTGGAGGCAGGTACCGCCGTAACCGAGGACGGCGTCGGCGAGGGTACAATTCTCAAGCTCACCCAGGGGCCCCTACCTGCCGGTGTGCACGAGCAGACCCTGGCCTCCTGGCAGGGCTCCTTCGGTAAGCTGGCCAAGTTGCTTTCAGCCTAGATACCTTCTCACGCTTACATTTAAAAGTGCACGTGCCCTCCGCTGATAGCAGGGCACGTGCACTTTTACTAGGGGCCTCAGGTTATGAGGCCTTAAGCTCAAAAACTCGATCGCACATGTGCGCTACCTCGGGGTCATGGGTAACGATTACAAGAGTTTTACCATATGCACGATGGAGGTGAAGCATCTCATTCATAGCTACCATAGCAAGTTCCTTATCTAGAGAGCCGGTTGGTTCATCAGCCAGTATCAATTTTCCAGGCTTTAGAAGGCACCTAGCCATAGCTACTCGCTGTTGTTCTCCACCTGATAAAGTAGCTACCTTTTGATGAACAAGATGTTCTATAGAAAGCTGTTGAAGCACTTCCATGATTCGATTATTTTTCCAAATTTTCGATTGGTTTACATAATTCATACCCATCAAAATATTTTGCATTACAGTCTGAGAAGGAATAAGAGCAAAGCTCTGAAAAAGATAGTTGATAGTGTTGCGGCGGAGTAGCATTGCTTTGCGAGAATGGACTCCAGGTGCTGCTTCGCCTCCCAGATGCAAGGTACCTGAATCTGCTGACTCGAGTAGGCCGATAATGTTAAGCAACGTTGATTTTCCTGACCCAGACTTACCGATGATTGCTAAAGAGCCACCTTCTGGAACCTGCAATGAAATTTTATTAAGTACTGTCCTTCCAGCAAAACTTTTTGAAATATTCGAAAATTCAAGAAAATTTTTCATATTATCTACCTACGATTCCTTGATAAGACTCACCATATGTGAGTAAGCAAATTTCCTAGAAAGCATGTACAGTAGCGCGGGCTGCCCAGCTAGCATCAAAAGAGAAACGAGCGATCCTACTCGCGATCCGATAACAATCATAGCCACCAGACCAAGCATATTTATCAAAATAACGAGTAAGAAAGTCAATCTGAAAGAAGACCAAAGGGAGTGGCCTAACAACCTGGAAACGGCTATATAATTTCGAAAAATAAGTGAATAAAGCATAGCAAATGCTATTAGTGCAAAAATGACGATAAGCCCAAGGAGCAACGTTATTGTACCGAAAAATTGGAGGTACTGGTATATGCTCTTCTGCAGACCAGCCACAAAGCTTTTAGACGAAATGAAGATAGGCTGGTTATCATCTAGGTCGAAACGCTCCAAATAAGACTGAGAAGTATATTTCTGAACTGCTTCGTCTGAAAGTTTTATATAACTATCTGCTAGTCCAGAGGCAACTAAGCTCTCTGTCTCAAAGTAGGTCATGTTAGCAGCTGTTGCAACGTAAATAACTACATCAGAGCTAAGGAACTCTTTTTCTGGGTCAGTACTCCAAGTAAAAATCTCACTATCGAGAGAATAGTCTTCAACATAGGTCCTCGGATTCTGTGTAAAAGCTGTGGTTATATTTTGCTCTGCATTCCCCTTCCGCTGGGCTTCTTGTTCCAGCCAGTTAGTCAATGAGGACTTATCCTGAGAGCTAAAATGTTTGGGTAGCAAGAATACTTGTTCCCCGGTTTCAGCCCGCTGAAGAGTAGCTGGTGGAATTTCTATACCAATTTTGTACAGGTAGCTAGGAGAAGCTGCCATATACCAGAACTCCCGATTCGGGGTTTCTTCACCGAGGGCCTTCCATTGTTGTAGGAGTTCCTGGTCTATGTAATAGGTATTGACCAGCGACACACCGTTTTCTTTCTCAATTGAGGTATACCACTCGTAGAAATCTTCAGCTAAATCTGTGGATTGGCCAGTGAAACTCACGCTATCTGAACCGGTAGCTTGAGAGTAAAGAATATATTGGTCGGCAACGCTGTCCCATTCTTTTTGCACTGTAGCTATTTTATTTACTTCTTTGAGCGGAGCATCAAGAAATGATGCGGTAGCGTAAAGCCCTACTGTGGTTGTCATAAACCCTAAGGCTAAGAGAACTGCAAAGACCTTTTGTGGCTTATAACCGCGAACCGCATGAATAGGCTTTACGCCTAATACAGGCAGCGATGACAGAAAAAAACTAGTAATAGTAATACCAATAGTAAGCATGAGAGGGTAAATCATGCCGGGAAGCATCGCAAGATTTACTCCGAAATCTTTTACGGTAAACCAGTTGCCGAGAGCCGTTAGCAGTGAGGCTGGTATAAAAGTGTAGACTATAGGCTTGGCGAGGTTAATTAAGTAGTTAGTTTTTGACCAGCCTAAAATGAGATAGGCTCCAAGCTCTTTTGTACCCTGAGTAATATAGACAAAGAGAACTAAAGTAAATAGGGCGGATACTGAAAGTAGCGAGATGAGAATAAATATAGGCAATAAGCTAGTACTCTGATTGCTCCCGGAGAGGGGATTTAAAAGTTTATCTTGGCTGATGCCACTTATCGCTGAGAGTTCTTGAAGGAAAACATGAAAATCATCTTCACTAAAACCGTACAGGAAGTATTGCCCATTAATTGTATCCGTTTCCTCCACCATGTCTGAAAGTTTTCCTACGCTCAGATTTGGCCCGAAGATAACCTCAGGTAGTTCCTGCAGGGTATTTTCTTCTACTGTGTAGAGTCCAAGAGTTTTCCCTTGATTAGATACTAGGAGAGACGCCATATTTTCAGTATTCAGAATACTTACACCCAAATAGTTTAGCTCTGGCAACTTACTAAGATTGTTGGGGTCGGCGAGTAGGCCGAGATGGGTTCCGTCAGCTGACCCATCGGCAGCGGATAGTTTTTTATCTGCTCTTATGAGAGCTGCCTGCTCTTGAAGAATTTTTTCGTTTAAATACCTCTCAACCTGAGCAACTTGGTCGGAGCTTAAATCTGAGATTGTAAAGCTCCTCCCCTGATCCAGATAGTTGGTGATTGCTTTCTCATAACCGTCTGCTCGTATGACGGAGAAAAGAGCTACATTCACAATAGCTAGCAACAGCAGTAAGGCGCTGACACAATATTTAAGAGCATGGGGCATGGTACTACTTGTTTCCTTTTGTTTTGTTTAATTAACCGCGGCAGTTCCAGTAGGCGGTTGCCAGATTCCAACCAACATATTGAACAGCTGTTGCCTGAACACCTGGCCGCTTCCATCCCGAAAAGGTGGTATTTGCAGTTGCGGAGTGTTCATATGCACCGCTTTGGACGCTAGAGTAGCTGTTGACACCATAGCTGCGCCCATAATCCCAGCTCACTGCACTGCCCTTATAATATACAGTTGCGGCTTCAGCAGCCGTTCCGATACCTGAAGTGGCTGCAAGTGCTAAAGAAACTCCTGCTACTACTTTTAGAACTTTATTCCTCATCTAAATTAACTCCTTTGTAATTTCTCAATAAATAATAAGTAGCACCATGCTAGCGCCAACATGTATTGTAGCAGCTTATAAATTCTAACAGTGCATGAGTTAAGAATTATTAAGATATCCCTCTTAGTAAGTTTTTAATCTACTGAGCCCTTAAGAGAGTGCTTTTCTTATCTGCTTTTGCTTCGATTAAAGGTGATCCTTCATCGCGGCTTTATTATGACCGGAAACGAGATGAGGGTAAGCGGCATAATAGGTGCGTGATGGCGTTGGCTCGTAAGCGGTTGAATGTTTTGTTTGCGATGCTTAGGGATGGGTGTTTTTATGAGTCTCGTGTGTCGGTGGGGGCTTGACGAAAACTATAGAAGCACCCCCAAAAAAGGGATTTAGCAGCCTAGGCGGCTAGTCGCTTGCGCTGTTCGGCGCTCAGACGCACCAAGGAGCCGGTTTCGGTGTTGAAAAAGGCCAAGGTGGTGCTCGCTGAGACGCAGTGGACGCCAGTCACCGAGTCAAAGAGCTCGTAGGTAATAACCAGGGATGCGGCTGTTACCTTACTGACCTGCATCTCTACCCGTGCAGGCAGGCCCCGGTAGGCTAGAGGGCTACGGTATTTGACGTAGTTCTCAGCAACCAGGGCCTGAGTGCCGGTAGGCAGGGTATCAAACAGGGGTAGTGGCGCGGATGCCCGCCCCGCCTGGCCGTCAGTTCCCTCCCCCACATGTAGGGCAGGGTCACCGGACGAGGGTGGCGGGCCAAAGAGGGCCACGCGGGCCTCTTCGAGGATCTGCATCATGGTCACGTTATTGACGTGGCCGTAGGCGTCCATATCGCCCCAGCGCAGAGGAATATGAAAAGTAAAGCTGTGCATAGCTGCTACTCTACTCTTCCCTCTGCTGGCTTGCTTTAACCCTGGCGGGCCTTGAAGCGGGGGTTCTTTTTGTTGATGACGTAGACGCGGCCGCGGCGGCGTACAACCTGGGCGCCGGGCATCTTCTTGAGAGAGCGGATAGAGTTACGAACCTTCATGGTCTTCTTCTTTCTGGTGGGGTGCCCTGGTGGGCACGGTTTTATGGGGTGGCTAGTGGAGAAGCTGGCGGCTCAGTGCGTCGGTATCGATGGTGCACTGATTGAGCATGTCTTGGAGGTGGTCGGGGTCCAGGTCGTCGCCGGTGACCACGATGATGCTGCGCGGTGGTATATCTGGCCCCCATTCGCCGCAGGTTTGAAGCCAGACGGTGGGGCCGATACCTTCAACTGCTACGCGTTCTTGCGGGTGGTCGGTGAGCCAGACGTGGCCACGCACCCGGCAGGCACCTTCAACGATGTGGGGTAGGTGCTGGGCTAAGGCTTGGGTATCGAGGATTGAGTCTGCGGTGAGCACTGCTGAGGTGAAGTTGGGCCCGTGTAGATGCCCGCAGGTTTCTGCCCCTTGGGCGGCTTCTTGGGCTTGGGGGTGACAGGTTGCTAAGTGCCCGGGAACTAGGCGGGAGGTGACGGCCCCGGCCCGGTAAGCAGCGCAGGTGAAGGGCTGGGAGGGGTCGGTGATCAGGTGGGCGTGGGGGGCCAGGTGGCTGAGCAGGTCGGCAGTTCTCTCTTGTGTTTCCTGAGCGGTTTGTGTGCTTAGTAGGGAGTTGCTGACGCTGATGACGGTGTCTGCGTAGGCTAGTTCTGAGATGAGGAATTCGCCGGGGGTGCGATCGTCGCTGCAGGAGCCGGTGAGGCCGCGGTCGGTGAGGGAGTTGCCGTCCCAGAGGTCATCTTCTAGGTCATCTGCAATGAGAGCTAGGGTGCAGCTGGTGATGGGGTGGCCGGTGGTTTCGTCGTCTGGGTGCACAACACTCGCCTGGGAGACACCAATGGGTAGGGCGATAAGGACCAGTTCGTCACTATCGGGCAGGTGGCTTAGGTGGGTTCGGGTTGCGCAGCTGGTGCACTGGGTTTTGCGGTAGACAGCGGTTTCTTGGGTGGCTTCTGTCTGGGCAGGTGCGTAGGTGCGGGTGGTGATGGTGGTGCCTGCCCCATTTTCGACGTGGGCGTCTAGCTGGATGTAGGGGGCCGTGGGGTAGTTGGCGCGCAGGGCATCGGCGGCAACGCTCCGGGCCAGCAGGCTGGCAGAAGATAGGACGAGGAGGGGCATACCAGCCATAATATATGAGAACGATTCTCATACGCAATATAGTGGTGCCCCTCCTCACGCACCCCAAAAGCGCCCTACGAGAAGTACCTAGCGTCGCATAGACGACTCCACGGCAGCATCCGCTTCAGCAAAAGCGTCTTCATGCCCAGTATGCACACGCTTGACCACGCCGAAGTAAATCATGCTCAAAATCAGGAAGTAAGCAATACCCATGGTGGCAGGGGCAGCATTACCGCTACGGGCAAAAAGAGCCGCCCAAATAGCCAGCAGCAAGAAAATACCCAGGCCCGCGGTACCCCGTCCGCCCCACATACGGAAAGCTGAAGAATCACCCTCAACCCCCTTGAAGGCAATATAGGCCAGCAGAATCAGCACCCAGACCGTCAAAGCACAAACCATGGTCAAGGTCATCATCAGACCAAAAGCCTGGCCAGGCAAGAAGAGAGCCAGCAGAATCGCCAGCACCACACCAGAGGTTGAAGCCCACAGGGCCAGCACAGGAATACCGCCCTCGCTCACACGAGCCAAAGGCGCAGGGGCCATCTTCTCACTCGCCAAAGAGTGCAGCAGGCGGGTGCCCGCATAAAGGTTAGCGTTAGCTGCAGAAAGAGCGGCAACCAGAATAATGAAGTTAGTCATCGAGGCGATAGACGGAACACCAATTTCTGAAAAGACCAGGACGAAGGGTGAGGCCTCCACAGAACCGTCTAGCTGGGCCGCTGACTGCCAGGGAATAATCGATACAACAATGAAAAGAGCAACCACATAGATAGTTGCCAGACGCCACATATTGGCCTTGGTTGAGGCACGGACAGAACGCACGGGATCCTTAGCCTCAGCAGCAGAAATGGAGAGCATCTCAATACCACCAAAGGAGAACATGACCACAGCCAAAGAAAGCCAAACCCCGTGGAAACCGGCGGGCATAAACCCACCGCCCTGGGTCAGGTTAGCAACACCGCTGGCTTCATGGCCGGGCAGGCCCACAAAGACCAGGGCCAGGCCAACGACCACAAAGAGCAGCAGGGCAATGACTTTAATGGAGGACAAGAAGAACTCCATGGTGCCGAAGTAGTTAACACTGCGGATATTGAGCACCACAATCACAGCGCCAAACAGCACAATCCCCACCCACAGGGGCAGATCAGGCCACCAGTACTGCAGGTAGGTCCCTACAGCTACCAGCTCAATACCGGTGATGACGGCGGTGACAGTCCAATAGGCCCAGCGGGTCAGATAGCCAGCGTAAGGGCCCAGGTAGCGCCCGGCGATAGACCCGAAGCCACCGCGCACCGGGTAGCGCACGGCCATTTCACCGGTGGAGGCGGCAATAACGGCAGCTACCAGGGAGCCAATAGCGTACGAGAGAATGACGGCCGGGCCAGCTAGGGCAATAGCACCAGATGAGCCTAAGAAAAGCCCGGTACCCAGGGCCGAACCCAACACAATCATGGTCATTTGCCCATGGGTGAGTGAGCGTTTAAGGGTGGGCGCTTTGGCCTGCCCCTGCGAAGGTGTGTGTGCCACGGTAAACCTTACTGTGAGAAAAGGTGGTGTGCGATAGGAGTGTTAATGTGCGGACGCCGGTGCACCCCTGCCCTGCTCTAGGGCAGGGGGGCGGCTACCGGCGTCCTGATGTAGATCTGCTACTGATTTTAGCGCTGCGGAGGGGTCTGAGCCACGGACACCTGAGTGGTGATAGCGCGGACCTCTTCAAAGGCATCATCGGAGGTGCTGATGTTCTTATTGACTCCGGCGAAGTAGATGATGGTGATGAGGCTAAAGAAGCCTAGACCCACCAGGATGGAGGGGAGCATAGAGCCGCCAGCGAAAAACATGGCAATGAAGGTTGCAACCACACCGGCCAGACCAAGTGCTGCGGTAGCTGAGCCGCCGAAGACACGGAAAGGGGAGGCATCACCTTCGGCCTTTTTGTAGGCCATGTAGGAGAGCAGAATCATGGACCAGACCATCAGCATGCAAACGGTGACGAGAGCCATCATGTAGACGAAGATTCCGCCCACGCCCGAGATAGCCATGATCATGGCCACTACAGCACCCAAAGATGAGATGGTGAGCGCCAGGGCCGGGATGCCTGAGGGGCTGGTACGGGAAAGGACCTTGGGGGCCATGTTCTCGTGGCCCAGGGCGTGCAGCAGGCGGGTAGCTGCGTAGAGGGCAGCGTTAGCACCTGAGAGGGCTGCGGTCATGAGGATGAAGTTGGTGATACCGCCAATGTAGGGGATCCCCAGTTCGGTGAAGACCGTAACGAAGGGGGAACCTTCAATCTCTTTACCCAAGGTGGCAGCGGTAGTCCAGGGAATAATGGCTACCACGATGAAGAGGGAGAGCACATAGAAGGTGGCTAGGCGCCACATCATGGCCTTGGCAGATGAGCGCACGGAGCGTACTGGGTCTTTGGCTTCTGCAGCGGAGATAGAGATGAGTTCGACACCACCAAAGGAGAACATAACCACGCCCAGGGCAATCCAGATGGAGGAGAAGCCGTTGGGCATGAACCCGCCGTGGGCGGTGAGGTTGGCGATACCAGTAGGTTCACGGTCAGGGAGGCCGAAGAAGACCAGGGCCAGACCGAAGATGATGAAGAGGATGACCGCGCTAACCTTGATGGAGGAGAGGAAGAATTCGACAACACCGAAAGATTTGACGCTGGTGTAGTTGAGCACGAAGATTGCGCCGCCGGCGATAAGTACCCAGACCCAGAGGGGGACCTGGGGGTACCAGTAGGACATGTAGGCACCGACGGCTACGACCTCGGCCCCGGCTAAGGTTACGGTGGTCATCCAGTAGGCCCAGCGGGTGAGGTAACCGGCGTAGGGGCTGAGGAATTTACCGGCGATGGTGCCGAAGCCACCACGGACTGGGTAGCGCACGGCCATTTCGCCAGCGCAGGCGCCGATGATGGCGGCAACAAGTGAGCCGATGGCGTAAGAGATGATGACGGCCGGGCCTGCGATGGAGATAGCTGCGCCGGAGCCGAGGAAGAGGCCGGTGCCCACAGCTAGGCCGAGGGCGATCATGGTGAGTTGGCCGTGGGAGAGGGCGCGGCTGAGTTTGCCGCCCTCTTGCTGGCTGGTGGTGGTTGATGCCACAGGTGCCCTCACTTTCAAAGGGGTGATGTGGTGTACGTGATGAACCGAAAGTCTACACAGGTTTTCTGAGGGAAAACCGGTCTTCAGCACCCACCCTTTGGCAGTGAGAGGCACATCACCTTATTGGCGTCGGGTGCGGGACCCTTAGCAGACAGAACGCGGCGGGCGGACGTCCGCAGAGGCGGGCACCTGCCCACGTGAGTGCCCACGAGACTCTCGCAGTGTCTACGACACCAGTGGGCACAGCGCGAGTCTGGTGGGCTCTCGCTCTATCTCGCGGGGCCGTAGGTGGGTTCGTGGCGCTTGAACCAGCCAATGACCAGGTAGGTGACAGGCAGCAGTAGTAGCTCTACCAGGCACTTGTAGATGTAGCCGACGATGACGTAGTTGAGGAAGTCACCGAAACTTGTAATTCCAATAATGGGGGCGGCAATGGAGCAGAAGATGATGGTGTCAGCTAGTTCACCGACCAGGGTTGAGCCCAATAGACGGCCCCAGAGGTGGCGGCCGCGGGTTGCGGCTTTGAGCTTGACGAGCACCCAGGAGTTGAGCAGCTGGCCTGCCAAAAAGCCCAGCAGGGAGCCTGCCAGAATTTGAGGCACGGGCCCCAGTACGGTTTCAAGGGCTCTCTGGCCTTCATAGAAGTCAGCGGCAGGTAGGGCGATGAGCACCCAGAAGCTGGCGGCGGCAGCGGCGGCAGCGACGAAGCTGGTAATAATGGCGCGACGGGCTAGCTTAAAGCCGTAGATTTCACTGATGACATCACCTAGTACGTAGGCCAGGGGGAAGAGGAAGAATCCGCCGTCGGTGATGATAGAGCCGAAGGTTACGCCCTTGGTTGCCCCAATGTTGGAGAGGATAAAGACCACGCAGGTAGCAACAAGGAGCAGGTCGTAGTAGGTGCGGGCTGGGCGGGCAAAGCCGGTATCGGCCAGGTGCCCCTGGGCGGACGCCGGTGAGCTGGCGGAGGGTGTAGACACAGTTATCCCCTGGGTTTGAGTGATGAGTTTGAAAAGTGCCCACCTGCCACCTGGGCGCCCACTAGCTTACCGATTTTTGGGTGGTGTCGCACTGCTTGCTGGGTGTGCAGTGGGGCGCATTGGCGTCCGCTGGGGTGAACTTTTGGCAGGTTTTGCTGACAGTTTTCTAGGTTCTGTGGCGAACAATAGTTTTTAGTGACAGATGGCGGTAGAGTGTCATTATGCCTCGAATTACTGCCGCCACCAACGCCGCCCAGCGCGAGAACACCAAACGCGCCATTCTTGATTCTTTCGGCCGCCTGCTCTACGAGCGCGGCCTGCCCGGTCTTACCATGACCCACATCGCCAAGAATGCTGGCGTTGGCCGCACTGCGGTCTACAACTATTTTGCTGACATGGGTGAGCTTCTCATTGCCTACGCTCTGGATGAGACAGAGCGCTTTCTGACCGAACTACAGGAGGCCTTGGCCGGGATTGAGAACCCTATTGATCAGCTAGCTATTTATGTGCGCCTGCAGATTGAGGATCTTTCCCGCCGTCATATGCCCCCTGGCCCTGCTATGCGGTCGGTGCTTTCCCCTGAGGCTTTTGCCAAGTTGGGGGATCATGTGCGTGAGTTGCAGATGGTGTTAGCCGGTATTCTTTCTGCTGCCATTGAGCGCGGTTATCTACCCAAGAATGATATTCGTGAGCTGGCGCAGTTGGTTCACGGTTCCTTATCGTCGAGCGCTGATCGCACCGATGAGGCAAGTGATAAGGCTGCCCGCGAGCGCCACATTGAGAATACGATTCGTTTTATTCAGATGGGGTTGGGTGCCCGTTTTGATGAGAGCGGACGCCCGCAGCGGTTAGATGGTTCCCCTAAGGTGCACTTGTTGGTGGCTTCTTAGGGGGTGTGGGAGTGGCCGAAGAAGGCCTGTTTATGAGGAGAGTCATATTCATGACAGAATATTTCTTCAAGTCACTTTGACCTTATTTGAGGTGTGGGCCAAATCAGTGTTTAATCATGCCCAAACCCTCAAAGACCCAGGCTCCTATCAGTCTGGCCTCTAGCGGGAAACCAACCTGCGCAACACCGTTCGCTGGTGCGACAGCGTTGCATCGATACGCAAACTAGCACAAGGACCACAATGTCTTCTGTCACTAACCTTATCCTTCAAGCAGCGCGCGAAGAATCCACCTGCGATGCCAACCTCCCTGCCCAGCCCTGGCAGGTAGACCAGGACCATTCCTACGGCCCCGGCGCATCTATCGCTGATACCTTCCCGACCACAGCACCCCGCCAGGCAGAACTGCCGCAGCGCTACACCCAGGCCAGCACCCCTGAACTTGAGGCTATGATTACCGCCGCCCGCCAGAAGCTGGGCGAGCGCATCAAGATCCTGGGGCATTTCTACCAGCGCGATGAAATCATCCAGTTCGCAGATTTTGTGGGCGACTCCTTCAACCTGGCCCAGGCCGCTACCACTCACCCTGAGGCAGAAGCCTTTGTTTTCTGTGGTGTGCATTTCATGGCAGAAACCGCAGATATTCTCTCAGGCCCCGATCAGGCAGTTATTCTGCCTAACCTGGCTGCCGGGTGCTCCATGGCAGATATGGCCACCTTGCCCCAGGTAGAAGTTGCCTGGGACGACATGATGGCAGCGCTGACTGCCCAGGGTGAGAAAGCTCCCCTGGTGCCGGTTACTTACATGAACTCTGCTGCAGATATCAAGGCTTTCTGTGGCCGTAACGGCGGTATTGTCTGCACCTCATCGAACGCCCGTACCGTGCTCGAATGGGCCTTTGAACGCGGTGAGCGTGTGGTCTTCTTGCCCGACCAGCATCTGGGCCGCAATACTGCCCGCGCTATGGGTGTTGCTGATGAGCAGATTATTCTCTGGCGCCCCGGCCAGCCCTTAGGTGGTAACACCCTGGAGCAGCTGCAGGCAGCTAAGGTCATTTTGTGGAATGGCTTCTGCTCAGTTCACAAGCGTTTTACCGTCGCCCAGATTGAGCGTGCCCGCGCCGAATACCCCGGTGTGCGCGTTGTGGTGCATCCTGAGTGCCCTGCCCCGGTTGTCGATGCGGCAGATGTTTCTGGTTCCACTGAGGTCATTCGCAAAGAGGTGGAGGCTTCACAGCCGGGAGATGTTATTGCTATCGGCACCGAAATTAACATGGTCAATCGCTTGGCCCAGCAGTACCCTGACCGCACTATTTTCTGTCTTGACCCGGTGGTCTGCCCCTGCTCAACCATGTACCGTATTCACCCGGCCTACCTGGCTTGGGTTCTGGAAGAACTGGTTGAGGGGCGCACCCCCAACCAGATTGTGGTGGCAGACGAGATTGCTAGTGACGCTAAGGTCGCCCTTGAGCGTATGCTAGCTGCAAAACCAAAGTAAAGATTATGGTCCATATCATTGTGGTCGGCGCTGGTCTGGCCGGTCAGTCTGCGGCGCTCACGGCCGCACGCCAAGGTGGGCAGGTCACCCTGATCTACCCGGGAGAATCTATGGTGCTCAGCGCCGGGTCTTCCCAGCTGGCCCAGGGCGGCGTTGCAGCAGCCATTGGGGCAGATGATAGCCCCTCAGCGCACGCGGAGGACACCGTCAAAGCCGGGGCGGGCATGGTAGACCCACAGGCAGCCCGCTACCTCACAGAGGCCGGGCGGCAGGCTATCAACCAGCTCCTTGACCAGGGTCTGCCGGTCGATAGGCAGGTAGACGGTAGCGTCGATTTCGCCCTAGAGGCAGCCCACAGCCTGCCACGAGTTGTGCACGCTGGGGGCGACCGCACCGGCGCTGTGATGCACCAGTTCCTAGCCCAGCAGGTAGAAGCTAACCCCCGCATCCAGCAGGTGCCCGGCCAGAAGCTACACCGCCTACTGACCAAGGAGGGTGCGGTCTGCGGCCTAGTAACCGTAGATGCTACTGCCCCTGCCGGTGAAGGTGAAGAATTTACCTACCAGGCCGATGCGGTGATTTTAGCGACCGGCGGTTACTGCGGTGTCTACGGCCGTTCAACCGGGGCCCGTCAGGCAACCGGTCAAGGGGCTTTAGCTGCCGCCCAGGCCGGGGCGCTACTTGCCGATATGGAGTTTGTGCAGTTTCACCCCACCGTCCTTGCCGGTACTGGTTGCCTGATTTCTGAGGCCGTCCGCGGGGCAGGGGCTGTGTTGGTGGACGCCCAGGGCCAGCGTTTTCTCTCAGCTATTGACCCGCGCGGGGAGCTTGCTCCGCGCCATGTGGTAGCGCAGGGGGTTCACCGGGCCCTGGAAGAAACCGGCCAGGTCTGGTTAGATGCCCGCGGGATTAGCGGGCTCACCCAGGAGTTTCCCGGTATTACTGCCAAGCTGCGCTCACAGGGGATTGATTGGGAGAACCAGCTCGTTCCTGTGGCCCCAGCAGCTCACTACTGCATGGGTGGTATTTACACACATCAGGCAGGGCGTACCACCGTCCCTGGGCTCTACGCGGTGGGTGAGGTGGCCCGCACCGGGGTGCACGGGGCGAACCGTCTAGCTTCTAATTCGCTGCTCGAAGCTATCGTTTATGGGCAGGCGGCCGGGGCAGATGCTGTCCGCGCTGAAAGCACCACCCAGGCCAGCTGGTTCCCGGCCGCCAAGGGCACCCAGGGGGCAGGCTCCCCCACCCTTGAGGTGGATGTCTCTGCTGCCCAGCTTTTTGACGGTATTGGGGCGGTCTGCGCTACTGAGCTTAACCCTGATATCGACGCCGCTGTGCGGGCTGCCCTGGATCGTGGCCTAGGGATTGAACGGTCAGCAACCAGCATCACTGCCACCTACCAGGAACTTCAGAAGCTACCGGGTGCCCTATCAGCCCTGGGCCAGATTATTGCGGCCGCGGCCTTAGCGCGTGAAGAATCTCGTGGGGCGCACCGCCGTCAGGACTTTCCGCTCACCGACCCAGCCCAGGCTGCCCCGCGCCTGATTCGGGTGACCTTCTAGCGCCCTTAGATCCCCCTCTTATTTTTGGAAAGAATACTATGCTCACTCCTCAGATTATTACCTCCACCGTGCGCGCGGCCTTAGCCGAGGACGCCCCCTGGGGCGATATCACCGCCCAGGCAGCGGTGGCAGCTGATGCCCAGCTACGCACCGCCCTGGTAGCACGAGAGGCAGGAATTTTTGCTGGTGGGGATATCGTGCGTGAAGCCTTCGCCCTGACTGACCCGGCTATCACTGTCACTTCCCTGGTGGCAGATGGCACCCCTATGGCCGCTGGGGATCAGCTTGCCATCATTGAAGGCCCAGCCCGGGGTATTCTGACCGCAGAGCGTATCGCCCTCAATTTTTCTCAGCACATGAGCGCCATCGCTACCCTAACCAGCCGGTATGTTCAGGCTGTTGAGGGCTGGGATGTGCGCATTGTTGATACGCGCAAGACCACCCCCGGTTTGCGGGCCTTTGAGAAACATGCGGTGCGCATGGGTGGGGGCCACAACCATCGTTTTGGTCTTTCTGATGCTGTCATGGTCAAAGATAACCACCTGGCGGCCCTGAAGGGTTCGGACGCTGAGAGCATGACTGCTGCCCTGCGTCAGGTTCGTGAGCGGGTGGGCCACACGGTACATATTGAGGTGGAAGTTGATCGCATCGAGCAGATAGAGCCGGTTCTTGCCGCAGGGATTGACACGATTATGCTCGATAATTTCTCTCTGCCTGAGCTGGTGCAGGCTGTCCAGCTCATTGCAGGCAGGGCCATTGTGGAAGCTAGCGGCAACGTGAACCTAGAGACCGTGGCCAAGATTGCAGCTACCGGTGTTGATGTGATTTCAGTGGGCAAGCTCACCCATAGTGCCGGGTCTTTGGACCTGGGCCTTGACGCCTTAGAGAGCTAGATAATGGCCGCCTATCTGGACGCTTCAGCTACCGCCCCCTTACACCCTGCCGCCCAGCAGGCCATGCTGCGGGTCTGGTCCCAGGGGCAGGCTAATGCTTCGAGCCTACATTCAGCCGGGGCGCGCGCTGCCCAGCAGGTGGACGCTGCCCGTGAGCTAATTGCCTCAGCTTTTGGTATTCATCCCGGCGGGGTTATTTTTACCTCTGGCGGCACAGAGGCCAACAACCTGGGCATTATTGGCCAGGTCTTAGCTATGCGCTCCGCGCAGAAGGTGCTCACAAGCCAGGTGGAGCACTCATCGGTGCTAGCTAGTTGCGCTTATCTGAACCGTTTTCACGGGGTGCAGGTGGGTTATGTGCCGGTGGATGCTACCGGCAGGTTCGTCCTTGATGCGGCTTTAGAAGCTGAGCTGGCTACCGGGCAGGTGAATCTTATGGCCCTGGGGCTGGCTAATGCTGAGGTGGGCAGTGTCAATGACGCTCACAGGCTCTTAGAGTTAGCTGGTGAGCACCGGGTGAGCCTGCATCTTGATGCGGTTCAGGCGGCCGCCCAGTTGCCGGTTTCTTTGAAGGCAGGTGCTTGGCCTGGTGAGGGCGTGACCTCTATGGCTATCGCTTCGCATAAGTTTGGTGGCCCGCAGGGGGTGGGTGCGCTCTTATTGCCGCGCCCGGTGCCTTTGGAGCCGACCATGCACGGTGGCTCACAAGAGGGTGGGCTGCGGGCAGGGACGCTCAACGTGGCTGGTATTGCTGGGTTTGCGGCGGCTGTTGGTGCCCATCTTGCTAGTGTGGGATCCAAGGCTGTAGCGCTTCTTCGGTCAAAGGATGAGCTGGTTCAGGCTATGTTGCGGGAAGTTCCTGGGGCGCAGTTAACAGGTCATGCTAGTGAGCGGTTGCCGGGGCATGCCTCCTTTGTGTTTGAGGGTGTGAGCGGGGAGTCCTTGCTGGTGGCTTTGGACGCTGCCGGGTACGCGGCTAGTTCTGGTTCTGCCTGCCGGGCCGGTTCGCAGGGGCCCTCCCCTGTGCTGACTGCTATGGGCTTTGACGAGGATCTTGCTCTATCTGCTCTGCGTTTTTCCTTGGCTGAGCCACTGGCGGCAGAGGATAGGCAGCGGATCGTTGGCATCATTAAAGATGAGGTGGCCCGGGCGCAAGGTACTGGTCCCCGCTGATAGCGGAGTAGTTATGGGCACCCATAGCTCAGGGTAGCTGGCGGCAGTGTCGTTAGAGGGCAAAGAAAAAGCCGGTTTCATCAAGTGGGCGATGAAACCGGCTGGCGGAGGATGGGGGATTTGAACCCCCGAGGGCGTGAACCCAACACGCGTTCCAGGCGTGCGCCATAGGCCGCTAGGCGAATCCTCCAGGCTGTTGCTTAGCTATTTGCATAGCTTCACGAAAGCGAACAGATACGAGCATACCCCACTCCCCGCGTCCGCGCAAATCTGGCAGGCGGAGCCGCGTGGGGCATCCGCACCGGCACCTCTGGGCAAGGGTGAACAGCAGGGGCAAGGACGCCACCGCCTGCCTTTGTCTTTCAGGGCGGCTTAGGGTACAGTTATTGGAGCCCCTTACGTGGCGTCATCTTGGAAAACTCCCCCAGGGCCGGAAGGCAGCAAGGGTATCTGGGCTCTGACGGGTGCGTAAGGGGTCTTTATTTTGCCCAGATCTGCCCGCTCCCCCACCAGGGACCAGAAAAGTTGCAATAGTATGTGTGAGCATCAAGGATTTCGGGAGGAATCTGGGGTTATAGGCAGAAAAGTGTGTCCCACCCCGGGCACGTCACCCACCACGACCACCCCAACCACCCCGCACCACCACACCCTCACCCACAGCAAACACACCACGCTGCTCATCCAAAGAACGCCCCACAGCAGCCTTCTTTCTCCGACCAGCAAGAGCAACCACCGGCACCGGCTCCAACCAGATCACCTCATCAACACTAGAACCCCAAGCAGCATCCACCCACAAGAGCCACCCCACCGCCGGCCACTGATGCTCCACCGGCATTCCACGGTGCTCACGCAGCATGGCACGGATTTTCGCGTTATAGCCTTCTATATGATTCGTAGTACGAGAAATAGGACCTTCCCTGAGCAAGTCTGGATTCAGAAAAGTAAACACAACACCCTGCTTCACCAAACGCTCAAGCCTCCTATAGGCAGTACGCACACGCTCATGGGTGTACTGCCAGGACCCGTCAGCTAACCAAGTTCTCTCCTTGATAAAGCCTTGATACTGCGCATGCCAGGACGCTAAAGAAGCTGACCAGATTGCTGCCTCATCCACGTTAGTTACTCGTAGAAGAGCCCTAGAAATCTTTAGTAAGGACTTGCCTGCTTTTAGTACGTGAGGCACTAGTGAGCAGGGTTCTGGTATTTCTGTACACGTGTACTAGGCAGCGTTGAATCTGGGTTTCTGGCCAGTATGTTGTGGCGGCGCTGGCAAAGCCAGCCCCACCATCTACAACGGCTATATCTGGGGCTGGAATCCTTGATAACAAGGCTTGGTAGGCTGCGGTGTTCTCACTTTTAGCCCATGGGTAGTCGATGACACCGACAGCGTGGTTGTAGGCGATGATGCAGACCATGCCGCTGATGTAGATGCCGTCGAGTTGGATTTCGTGGTGGATTTGGCCTGTTTGTTTCAGTGGTGGGGTGATGTTCCAGCACCAGGCGGTATTGGCGCGGAAGGTTCGTCCAGCTCCTAGGGTGGTGTGTTGCTGGGTGTTTTTACTGGTGAGTCAGGTGATGAAGGTTGCTAGTTGGTGTTTGCGGGTGCTGGTGGGGCGTTTGATGGTTCTGCTGGCGCCGCAGTGGGTGCAGCGGTAGCGTGTGGTTCCTGCGCTGGTGGTGCCGTTGCGTCTGGTTCGTTGGTTGCATATCAGACATGTGGGGTTTTGGGGACACACTTTTCTGCCTATAACCCCGCTAGGGACCAGAAAAGTTGCAATAGTATGTGTGGGCATCAAAGATTTCGGGAGGAATCTGGTCCCTACTGACGTGGGGCGGAAGAGAGCGGTGCGGACGCAGGGAGCAGCTTAAGCCCGCCGCGCACGGTTCTTAAAACGTCAGCCACCCCCACTAGACTGTTAACCAGCACACCCGGGGCGGCAGCTTCTGAGTCTTTCTCTTGCTGTGCCCCCTGGGCCGGGCTCAGTTTTTCTGCACTCAACCGAAGGTTTATTGTGAGCACTGCCTTGTATCGCCGTTATCGCCCTGAGTCGTTTGCCGACGTCATCGGGCAGGAGCATGTCACCGAACCTCTCATGACGGCCCTTGAAAAGAACCGGGTGAACCATGCCTACCTCTTCTCAGGCCCGCGCGGGTGCGGCAAGACCACCTCAGCCCGCATTTTGGCGCGCTGCCTCAACTGTGCCCAAGGCCCCACCCCCACCCCCTGCGGTGTGTGCGAGTCCTGCAAGGAGCTCTCCCGCGATGGCGGCGGATCCCTAGATGTCATTGAGATGGACGCTGCCAGCCACGGCGGTGTCGACCACGCCCGCGACCTGCGTGAACGCGCCACTTTTGCGCCGGTGCGTGACCGCTACAAAATCTTCATCATCGACGAAGCCCACATGGTCACCCGCGAGGGCTTCAACGCCCTGCTCAAAATCGTGGAAGAACCCCCGGCGCACATTAAGTTCATCTTTGCCACCACTGAGCCTAATAAGGTTCTGGGCACTATTCGTTCACGCACCCACCACTACCCCTTCCGCCTGGTGCCCCCGCAGATTCTGGGGAACTACCTGGCCACGCTCTGCGCCGAAGAGGGCGTGAAGGTTTCTGAGGGCGTCCTACCGCTGGTGGTTCGTGCTGGCGGCGGGTCGGTGCGTGACTCACTCTCCATTCTCGATCAGCTCATGGCCGGGGCTTCTGATGAGCACGGTATCTCTTACGATTTGGCGGTGGCCCTGCTGGGCTTTACCCACGGTGAGCTGCTTGATGAGGTGGTGGACGCTTTTGCTTCTGGTTCTGCCGCTGAGGTCTTCGCCTCTGTTGATAAGGTCATTCAGACTGGTCAGGATCCGCGCCGTTTTGTCGAAGATTTACTGGAGCGCCTGCGCGACCTGATTATTGTGAAGGCCGTGCCTAATTCGGCCGGCTCAATTCTGCGTGGGCTGGCCGCTGACCAGCTTGAACGTATGCGCGCCCAGGCTGAGAAATTGGGGGGCGCTGAGCTGTCGCGGGCGGCGGACCTCACCAATGAGGCCCTGAACGAGATGAGTGGGGCCATGAACCCCCAGCTTCATTTGGAGCTGCTCTGCGCCCGTATTCTCTTAGCTGCTGGGGAGCAGGGGATCGGCAGTCTCACTGCCCGCCTGGACCGGCTAGAACGCAAGCTGGCTTCAGTCCAGTTCCCTGCGCAGGGAGCTTCCCAGCAGGGGGCCTCCCAGCAGGGGGTCTCCCAGCAGGGGGCACAGGCTGTTTCTGCCCAAAAGGGTGCGGACGCCGCCCGCCCCCTGGCGCGTGCACAGCAGCAATCTGCCCAGACGGGGACTACCCCCACTGGTGCGCCTCTTGCTGGTGCGCCCTTGGCAGGGCCTCCTCTGGGGGCTGCGGGAAGTGCTCCCATGGCGGGTGCCCCCTTGGCCACAGCTCCCCTAGCTAGTGCACCCCTGGCTAAGACCGGTCAGCAAGCGCCCCAGGCCCAGCAGACGCCCCAGGTGTCTCAAGGCCAGCAGCGTCCTCACGCATCTGAGACATCTCAGGTGCCGCAACACTCAACTCAGCAGAGCGTACCTGGTGAGAACACCGTTGATATGGTGGCTAACTCCTGGGCTGATGTGGTGGCGCGCGTTCCCTCGGCCTTTGCCCGCGCCCAGTTCGCCCTCTGTGAACCGTCCAAGTTTGAGAAGGGCGCCCTCTTCCTGCGGGCTGAGCTGCCTGTTCTCAAAGCTGTCAAAGAATACCTCCCGCAGCTTCAACAGGCCCTGGCCCAGGTGCTAGGTCTGCAAGTGCAGTTGCGCGGGGAAATTAAGAAACCCGGTGATGGTGGCGGCCCCAACGGGGGCGGACGCCCCAACGGAGACAACCCCGGTGGAGGCAGCCCCGGTGGGGGTAGTCCCCACCCGACCGGGTCGAACTCGGCTCCTGAAGGTGGGAACTCGAACCCCGCGAACTCCCAGTCGCCTAACCGCCAGCCCGCTAATCGTCAGCCGGTAAACTCCCAGCCCGCAGCACCTCAGCCCGCAGCACCTCAGCCCGCAGCGCCTCATCAGCCTGATGTGGCTGAGGGCCCGCGCGGGGGCGAGCAAGCCTGGGCGGCACACGGCCAGCCCCGCTCCCCTGAGCCTCCCTCATGGAGCCCCAATGACTGGAATAACCCCGTCACCTCCTGGTCGGTAGCAGCTATCCCCAGCGGCGATACCCCTGAAACCCCCGAAGCTACAGGGGCAGGGCACCCAGCGGAAACACCCCCTGCCCAACCTACAGAACAGGGCTCTGCCATCCCGGCAGGGAATGAGCAGGAGGCCAATCAGCAAGCGCCTGACCAGCAAGAAGCAAACCGGCAAGAGCCCAGCGAGCAGATACCAAGAGACCAGGCACCCAGCGAGCAGCCCTCGCCCCCGCACCTGCGCGTCATTGACGGGGAGGCAGACCCCGTTGAGATGGCCAAGGCCCAGCACCCCTCAAATGGTTCCCAGGAGCAACACAACATTGCCCTAGCCAGAGAGGTCACCCCTCCATCTGATACTGAACAGGCAGAAGAGGAGGTAGCCCACGAAGATAGCCCGCACGCAGTCTCCTTAGAGCCTGTCCCCACCAGTGAGGGCCTGGCCGAGCAGGGGCATAAGGACGCCGATAACGCGGCCCTACAAGAAGAAGCTCAGAGCGATAGAACCAAGCCCCAGGGCCCTGTAGCCTACGAATACGGTGACTACGACGGTGGCTACTTTGATGATGCCTCCGTCGATGAGCCTGAGTACGTGGCCGGGGTCGGCTACCTGAAGCCAGAGACCCCCCCGGTAGCGCCCCTTTCCGGTGCTCCCCTGGCGCAAGCGCCCCAAGCTCACGTCACCCAGCCCCAAGCCGCGCAGACTCAAGCAGTTCAGGCTCAAGCAGCTCAGGCTCAAGCAGCTCAGGCTCAAGCCGCGCAAGCGCCCACAGCCCAACCACAGGCGTCCGCGCAACAAGCGTCCGCACCACAGAGCAAACCAGCGGGCGGGCAGCCCGGCGGGAAGAAACTTTCCTTCCGCGAGCGCCATGCCGCGCAGATCGCCGCAGGCCAACGCTCCGTGCAGCAAGCCCAGGCCCCTGCCCCGGCAGAAGCCCCTGAGGACTTCACCCCCAGCGACGATGATGCCGCCCTCGAATCGTCCGTGCTGATCGGCCAGCGGGCCGTGGAAAAGATTCTCGGCGGCAAAGTAATTGACGAACAGCCCCTTCACCAGGGCTAACGAGGAGTTTTTGTGTACGAGAGTGCCGTCCAGAACCTGATTGACGAGCTCGGCAGGCTACCCGGTGTGGGCCCTAAATCAGCCCAGCGTATCGCCTTCTACATTCTCAATGCAGAAAGCTCTGAGATGGCTAAACTCACCGACGCTATCGCGCGGGTGAAAAAGACTGTGAGTTTCTGCGATATCTGCGGCAACGTCTCTGAAACTAAGCTCTGCGCTATCTGCCGTGATGAGCAGCGCGACCCGGCGGTGCTGTGCGTGGTAGAAGAATCAAAGGACGTGGTGGCTGTTGAGCGCACCCGCTCTTTTACTGGCCGCTACCATGTGCTTGGTGGGTCTATTAACCCTATGGCTGGTGTTGGCCCAGAGCAGCTGCGCATCCGTGAGCTGGTGGCCCGGCTCTCAGATGAGCGCATTACTGAGCTGATTCTGGCTATGGACCCCAACCTTGAGGGTGAGGCTACTGCCACCTATCTTTCGCGTCTGCTGGTGCCTATTGGTATTCGTGTTTCACGTCTGGCTTCGGGCCTGCCGGTCGGTGGCGACCTGGAGTATGCTGATGAGATTACTCTGGGCCGTGCCCTTGAGGGGCGCCGTATTATCAGTGAGGGAACTCGTGCGGAGGCCGCTAACCCCGCTGAAGATTTTGAGGCTGCTGCCCAGGCAGAAGCTGAGGCTAAGGAGCAGCAGGCAGCGGCGGAGCAGGCGGCTAAGGGCCCGCGGGCTCGTTGGGCTGGTTCTATGTTTGATGACCTTGAGGACGCCGATGAGCCCACTCAGTCTGAGGAGCGGCGGGATGCCTATGAGTCCAAGCTAGAGGAGCTGAAAAAGACTCCTTTGCGCACGGTGGCTCCTGAGATTCCGCCGATTCCGGGCAAGACCTATGTGAACCCATGGACCTAGTGCCCCCACCCCACCAAGAAACTGTAACGCACGTTATATTCTCTTAGGGGAGTAAAAATCGTTCACCTGGGGCTCTCACCCCTACGATAGACTTAGGCCGGTAAATGCCCGGCACCTTCAACACCCTTGTACTGGAGAAGTTTCAATGAGCCTGATTGTCCAAAAGTTCGGTGGGTCCTCGGTTTCTGACGCCGAGGGTATTAAGCGTGTAGCCCGCCGCATTGTGGACACGCAGAAGGCTGGCAACGAGGTCGTCGTGGTGGTCTCAGCAATGGGCGACACCACCGATGAACTACTCGACCTTGCAGCCGAAGTAACCCCCAACGCTGGCCCCTCGCGTGAACTCGACATGCTACTGACCGCTGGCGAACGTATTTCCATGGCCGTACTGGCCCTGGCCATTAACAGCATGGGCGGCCGCGCCCAGTCTTTCACCGGCTCCCAGGCCGGCATGATTACTGACGGCGTGCACGGTTCAGCCCGCCTGGTTGAGGTCAACCCTGAGCGTATCCGCACCGCCCTTGATGAAGGCCATGTCGCTATTGTGGCCGGTTTCCAGGGCATGAACCGCCAGACCCGTGACATCACCACCTTGGGCCGTGGCGGCTCAGACACCACCGCTGTTGCCCTGGCGGCGGCACTAGGTGCCGATGTTTGCGAGATTTACTCAGACGTTGATGGTGTGTTCACCGCTGACCCGCGCATTGTGCCGTCCGCCCATAAGCTTGATACCGTCACAAGCCAAGAGATGCTTGAGATGGCCGCTAATGGTGCCAAGATTCTGCACCTGCGTTCGGTGGAGTACGCTCGCCGTTTCAATCTCAAACTGCATGTTCGCTCGTCATTTTCACAGCTTGAAGGCACTTTCGTTATCCCTGACAATGAGGGTATGGAAACTAATTTGAAGGAGATTCCCTTGGAACAGCCCCTCGTCTCGGGTGTTGCCCACGACCGTAGCCAGGCGAAGGTCACCGTTATTGGTGTGCCCGATGTTCCCGGCTCAGCGGCCAAGGTATTCGGTATTCTCAACGAGACTAACGTGAACCTGGACATGATTGTTCAGAACGTCTCCACCGACCGCCCTGACGTCACCGATATTTCCTTCACCCTGCCCCAGGATCAGGGCGCCGCTGCCCTAGCTGCCTTGGAGGCTAAGAAGGCTGAACTGGGCTTTGAGGAGGTCCAGTACAACGAGTCCATCGGTAAGCTGTCGCTGGTGGGCGCTGGCATGAAGTCTAACCCCGGTGTCTCTTTCAAGTTCTTTGATGCTTTGAGCGCTGCCGGTGTGAACATTGAGATGATTTCTACCTCTGAGATTCGCATTTCGGTCATTACCGACATTGCCAAGCTTGATGAGGCTGTGCGCGCTGTACACTCAGCTTTCGACCTTGATGCTGAGGGTGAAGCTACCGTCTATGGTGGCACCGGCCGCTAGGTTGTAAGAGAGGCTTGTCCCGTAAGGACGCCCGGGCCCCGGGCCGGTAGCGTAAAGGCTGCTGGCCCGGGGCCCAGCTTTTGAACAAGAGCTAGACATGACAGCCACCACCCAAGAAGCACCAGCAGATAAATTATCATAAATCAAATTTTCTGGTGGTAGGTGGTAGTGCGAGGGATTTCGCGGTGGTTCACAGGTGTTTACAATGCTAAACTGAAGGTATAAAAGCGGGGCACCCCCTCAGAACCGGAAAATACTGAGAGGATGCCCCTAGCGTAGGAAACGTCTATCGTGCTGCTAGCTATTGATAGCGTTCCAGAGTTCGGCAATAGCCCGTAGAAGATTCGCAATCGGCGCCAACCACTTGCAAACTTCGCGGGCTATTTTCATACCTTGGCCCTTATTCATACGCTCACCTCCTCATTTGGTCTCTCTCAACGGCAGTTCGGCAATAATGTAACTCGTGGAGAGCCGCAGAGAAGGTATAGCTCTATTCTATCTAGTTTGTGTGCTTCTCAAGCTGGAGTCGTATCCCTCTATAGCACTTAAATATTCCCTGACTCCCTGCCGATCTCCAACACCCTCACCAATCTCTAGGGGAGCTAAGTGTAAAAAGCTTTTTGTACATAAAGAGTTATTCAAAAAGCAGACAAAACAGGATTACAGCGAAGACTAGAATAGACCCCATGCCCCTCACCCTCCTTACCGCAGCTACCTGGCGCACCCAGGCGTCCGCCCATGAACAGCGATCAGGCCGCTACGCCCTACCCTTTGCCGAGCGGCGCAAGCGCGGCCAAGCCCACCCCGTCGAAGACTTCCTCTTCACTTACTACACCCTCAAACCCGGCCAATTCATGCGCTGGCACCCCGGTGCGGGAATCATTCTGCAGGACGCTGGTGAGCGAGCAAACTGGAAATTCTACCGGGCCGCAACCCAACAAGAGCTAGAAGAAGCTGGCCTGCCCCCAGCAGAAGCTGCCACAGCCGCCCAGGAGGGTAGTAGCGTCCTCGTTGATACCGAGAAGTTCGCCCAGGACCGTGCCACTGCCATAGACTTTGCCCGCATTATTGTGGGCAAGACCGCGGCCAAGCCCGGGTTCTTTGGGTGCTTTGGCCTACACGAGTGGGCCATGGCCTATAAGTCGGTTGAAAACAATATCCGCCACGACTACCTGAAGCTACGTTTAGGGGCAGAGGGCACCGACCGGGTGGTTGAAAGCCATAAAATCAGGTGCTCCCACTTCGATGCCTTCCGTTTTTTCATGCCCCAAGCCGCTCCCATGAACGAATTTCGGCCCACACGACAAACCCAGCGTGACATGGAGCAACCCGCCTGCCTCCACTCAAATATGGACATCTACAAATGGGCTTATAAGCTCCTACCTTTGATAGCCTCAGAGCTGGTCATGGACTGCTTCGAGCTGGCCTGGCAGGCACGCGAACTCGACATGAAAGCTGCCCCCTACGATCTGAAGGAATGGGGCTACGAACCCATCCCCATTGAGACCGCAGAAGGCAAAGCTGAGTACGTGCGGCAGCAAAGATCTCTAGCTGAAAGATCTGTGCGCTTACGTCAACGTCTGCTCGATTCCCTAACGTCGTCCTTGGCCCCAAGCTAAAGAAGGGACAACCTCCATGCGTTTTTCGCGCAAACTCGCTACGGTAGCTATCGCTGCCCTAGCTTTTACGGGCCTAGCCGCCCCAGCAGCCTCAGCCTACAACTACGCCTACGACTCTGACGGCGACCGCCTACTAGATATCTGGGAAATTGAAGGCTACGACTACAACGGTGACGGGTACATCGACATCGACTTCCCCGCCCTAGGGGCAGACCCCTACCACAAAGACATCTTCGTTGAGATGGACTACATGCCAGGCCTCATGGCCAGCGAAGCCGAACTCGACACTATCGTCGACACCTTCGCCCAGCTGCCCCTGTGGAACCCCGACGGGAGAACCGGCATCAACCTACACCTAGACGCCGGCAGCATCTACCCCCGCTACGATCTAGGTGGCGGCAACCAGATGCCCCACCAAGGCTTCACCAACCTAGGCGACGTGCATGACCTGCGCGCCATCCACTCAGACATAGCCCGCTACCGCACCTTCCACTACATGATCTGGGGCGACTACCACGGCACCAACGGCTCATCTGGGGCAGGTAACCTCAACGGCCGAGTCTTCACAGTAACCGTTGGCCCCACCCACTGGGGCCACGCTAGCAGCCCGATCCGTATCGGCACTTTCATCCACGAGCTAGGGCACAACCTGGGCCTAGAACACGGCGGTGACGACAGTGTGAACTACAAGCCCAACTACACCAGCATCATGAACTACAAGTACCAGCTTGAAGGCCTACGCCGCAGCGACGGATCAATCTACTACGGCTACTCCACCAGCGAAGGCATGACCATGAACGAGGCCGCCATCATCGAAACACGCGGTATCGGCCAGCAAGGCCGCGGGTTCTCCATCCGCTACGGCAACCGCTACTGGAACGCCCACCAAGGAATAGACTTCGACGGTGACGGACGAGTCGAATCCCGCCCCCAGCGGATCGACATCAACAAGGACGGCAGAATCAGCCAGCTCTCTGCCCCCAACGATATGGAAATGATCCAGTTCCAGCCTCAGCACTTCTTCTACCGCAACGCTAGCACCGTAGAAGTCAACGAAATGACCGCTGATAAGGCACGCGATATGGGCTACCTGCCCGCCGAATAAGAACTAATCCTGGCACCCTGCCAGCCTTAGACACCGCAGGAGCAGAAAGAGCCCCACACCCCAGCTCTTTCTGTTCCTGCACCTTCAATAGGGGGCCGTCTGGCGCACTTGACGCATCCGGTAAAATAGGTTGCGGTTCTATCTAGATTCCAGCACCCAAGGAGTGCCCATTCATGGCCCGTATTGTTGTTGACGTTATGCTCAAGCCCGAAATCCTCGACCCCCAGGGCAAGGCTATCTCTCACGAGCTTCCCCGCATCGGTCTAACCAATTTCACCGATGTCCGCCAGGGTAAGCGCTTTGAACTTACTGTCGACGGTGAAGTCACCGAAGAACTGCTCGCGCAGGCCCGCCAGGCAGCCGAAGAGCTGCTGTCTAACCCCGTGATTGAAGACGTCGTCAACGTCGAAGCTCTGGAGGACTAAAAGACGTGGCAGAATCCCTCGCAGCAACCGAAGTTCCCCTCGTGGGCGACTTCTCTGAAAACACCCCCGACGCCGCGCTCGCAGGTGTGCGCGTCGGCGTCATCACCTTCCCCGGCACCCTCGATGACCGCGACGCCTCTCGCGCCGTGCGCCTAGCAGGCGGCACCGCCGTCTCCCTGTGGCACGATGAAGCAGATTTGCACAAGGTAGACGCTGTTATCGTCCCCGGTGGTTTCTCCTACGGTGACTACCTGCGCGCTGGCGCCATCGCCGCCAAGGCCCCCGTGATGAGCAAGGTCGTTGAGGCCGCTAGCGCCGCTGGCACCTCCGGGTCCGCACCCCTGCCGGTGCTAGGTATCTGCAACGGTTTCCAGATTCTCACTGAAACCCACCTGCTACCTGGCTCCATGATCAAGAATGATCACCGCAAGTTCATCTGCCGTGACCAGATCCTGCGAATCGAAAACAATGAGACCTTCTGGACCAGCGACTTTGAAGCAGGCCAGAACATTGTGGTGCCCCTCAAGAACCAGGACGGCCAGTACGTCGCTGACGCTAAAACCCTTGAGGCCCTCGAAGCTGAAGGCCGCGTCGTCTTCCGCTATGTAGACGTCAACCCCAACGGCTCCCGCAACGACATCGCCGGTATCACCAACGAGCGCGGCAACGTCGTAGGGCTCATGCCCCACCCCGAGCACGCCGTTGAGCCCGGCTTTGGCCCCTCCTCCTCAGGTTTTGGCACCGTAGGTCTGCGCGAAGGCGCCGACGGCCTAGGCGTCTTCACCTCCGTACTCAACAAACTGGTTTCGGCCTAAACGCCTCGCATAAGGAATAAGAATTTTGAGCGACAAGAAGTTTAACCTCGACACCGTTGAGCACGCCGCTGCCACCCCCGAGACCGAACTGCCCTGGGCTGAGCTTGGCCTGAAGGAAAACGAGTTCGAGGACATCAAGAAAATCCTCGGCCGCCGCCCCACCGCAGCCGAGCTAGCAATGTACTCGGTCATGTGGTCAGAGCACTGCTCCTACAAGTCATCAAAGGTTCACCTCAAGCAGTTCGGTGCTAAGGTCACCGACGAAATGAAGAAGGACCTCATGGTCGGCATCGGCGAGAACGCCGGTGTGACCAATATCGGCAACGGCTGGGCTGTAACCTTCAAGATTGAATCCCACAACCACCCCTCCTACGTTGAGCCCTACCAGGGTGCAGCAACCGGTGTGGGCGGTATCGTGCGTGACATTATCTCCATGGGTGCCCGCCCCGTAGCTGTCATGGACCCCCTACGTTTCGGTGCCATCGACCACCCCGACACCGCCCGCGTCCTACCCGGCGTTGTCTCCGGTGTAGGCGGCTACGGCAACTCCCTGGGCCTGCCCAACATCGGCGGCGAAGTCGAATTTGACGAATGCTACCAGGCCAACCCCCTGGTCAATGCCCTGGCTGTGGGCATTATGCGCCACGCAGACATCCGCACCGCTAACGCCTCAGGTACCGGCAACAAGGTCATCCTCTTCGGTGCCCGCACCGGTGGCGACGGTATCGGTGGTGCCTCCGTGCTGGCCTCTGAGTCCTTCGATGACACCAAGCCCTCCAAGCGTCCCGCCGTGCAGGTGGGCGACCCCTTCGCTGAGAAGGTCCTCATCGAGTGCTGCCTAGAACTCTTCAAGGGCTCTGTCGTTGAAGGTATCCAGGACCTCGGTGCCGCAGGTATCTCCTGCGCCACCTCAGAACTAGCCTCAAACGGTGACGGCGGCATGCACGTTGACCTGACCAAGGTGCTGTTGCGCGACCCCACCCTGACTCCCGGCGAGATTCTCATGTCAGAATCTCAGGAGCGCATGATGGCTGTGGTCACCCCCGAAAACCTCTCCCGCTTTGAAGAAATCATGGACAAGTGGGATGTCGAATACTCCGTACTCGGTGAAGTCACCGGCTCCGGCCGCCTGACCATCGAGTGGCAGGGCGAAGTCATCGTCGATGTGGACCCCAAGACCGTGGCCCACGACGGCCCCACCTACGAGCGTCCTTACGCCCGCCCCGACTGGCAGGACGCCCTACAGGCAGACAAGTTCACCGGCTCCAGCGCGGACGATGCCCGCCCCACCGGCGCCGAACTAGGCCAGGCAATCAAGGACTTCATGGCTGCACCCAACATGTGCTCCAAGTCCTGGATTACCAACCAGTACGACCGCTACGTTCAGGGCAACACTGCCCTGTCTATGCCCGATGACTCCGGCGTGATCCGCGTAGACGAAGAAACCGGCCTGGGTGTTGCCCTCGCCACCGACGCTAACCCCCGCTTCACCAAGCTAGACCCCTACGAGGGCGCTAAGGCCTCCTTGGCTGAGGCCTACCGTAACGTCGCTACCGTAGGTGCCCGCCCTGTAGCTGTCTCTGACTGCCTAAACTTCGGCTCCCCCGAGGACCCGGACGTCATGTGGCAGTTCGCTGAGGCTGTGCGCGGTATCGCTGATGGCTGTATGGAACTGGGCGTACCTGTGACCGGCGGTAACGTCTCCCTCTACAACCAGACCGGCGGCAAGGCCATTAACCCCACCCCCGTGGTGGCGATGATGGGCGTGATGGACGACGTCACCCGCCGCACCCCCTCTGGCTGGGCACCTGAGCACGACGGCCAGGCCCTCTACCTGCTGGGCACCACCGCCGACGAGCTGGACGGCTCCGAGTGGGCCCGCTTCAAGGGCCATCTGGGCGGCCTGCCCCCCAAGGTTGATCTGGCTGCTGAGAAGCTGCTGGGCGACATGCTGGTGAACATGAGCCGTGACGGCATGATTGATGCCGCCCACGATGTTTCTGCTGGTGGCCTGGCTGCTGCCCTGGTTGAGGGTTGCCTGCGCTTTGGTGTAGGTGCCCGTGTTGGCCTGGGTGAGGTTGCTGAGCGTGACGGTATCGACCTGTTCACCCTGCTCTTCTCTGAGTCCCTGGGCCGTGTGGTTGTCTCCGTTCCCCGCTCTGAAGAAGTTCGCTTCAAGGACATGTGCACCGCCCGCGACTACCCCTTCGCCCGCATTGGCGTGGTTGATGCCGCCTCAAAGGCCCTGGACATTCAGGGTGAGGTCGCTATCGACCTGGAGGAGCTGCGCGAAGCCCACGAGGGCACCTTGGCCCGCCACTTTGGCGAGGTAGCCCCCAGCTAGTCGCTAGTTACTGTGTGTAAGGACGCCGCCGCGCCCCTCCCCTTGCCTTCAGGCAGGCAGGTGCGTGGCGGCGTCCTTCTGCTTTTAACAGCTGAATAAAGCTAAAGTTAAACCTGTACGCACCAGCAAAGGAACCTCTATGCTTTCTCGCACCACACTCATGAGCGTCATGGGAATCGCGGCTCTCGCGCTCTCGGCATGCTCCTTATCCGGCGGTGTTCCAAAACCCACCCCCGTTCATGAATTATCAAGCAGCTCGGCAACACCGTCGCCTTCGGCCACAATATTAAGCCCCTCACCTACCGCAGAGACGCCCTCCTCCGAACCAGCGGTAGAGCAAACAACCGCTGAAGCCACTCCCGCACAAGCCCAGACACCTCCTTCTGAACAAGCCTCTCCGGCATCAGATGCTATTGCAGCGCCAGGTACCAACTGCGGCCCCGTGGTCAATAGCGAGGGCCAAAGTACTGAGGGAAGCGTCTATGTCTCTGGCGGAGCCGTAAGCTGCGCTGAAGCTATCTCAGTTTTTAACTCCTACTTCCCCCAGATGCCCGATCTTGCCTACAACCGATACGGGGTCGTTGAAGGCATACTGGGAGGGTACACCTGCCAGATGAACCGGCAATATATGGGTGCCTACGCAATGTTAAGCGGCCAGGTGTACCTCTGCCAAAACAGCGCAAACGGCGCCTACCTTGAACTGCGCTACCCTGGGGAACGAGTACTACCCGGCTATGTAGTCGATATGAACAAACATATCGGTGACCCTCCGGGGCCTATGACTGGCACCGCAGTCACTTTCTCCACTCCCGCTCAGACCGTTGATTGCATTGGCACTCTAGACACCAAAACAATCACCTGCCGGGCTTTCCGGGCTGGGGGTGGCATTAACTACGTGACGATAGGCAAAACCGGGGCTCCCACTTTCTCTGATTTTGGCGACGGCCCTACCGCCCCCGTTCAGTCAACCCCTGTTGATGTAGGCACAGTAATCACAGCGCTGGGTGTCTCGTGCAAGCCCACGGATGCGCAGACTCTGTACTGCGTTAACACCACACACGGGTTCACGCTATCTCCCAATGGGTTTGTTCAAGACTAGGAGGGTTATTCATACGGGGTACGCCGCAGCCCAAAAAAGCAACCCGCGAACTACTGGAAACACCCGCCCATACCAGCCCAACGGACGCCTGAAGCCTGTGTACAGAACCCGCCAGGTGCAACACCAGCGCGATGACCCGCACCACCACCGACCCTAGCC
>NZ_JBPPUO010000011.1:0-75329 GCF_053544675.1 Rothia sp. 32237D007AR
TGCCTATTCCGCCACCCGCGCAAGGTGTCTTACACGTCTTTTTCCAAAGCCGTGCTGGCAACGAGTAATAACTATACACAAGATAGAGCAGGTTCGCAAACTAGGTCCAGCCCCCTCCCACCACAGGCACTCCCCTGCTCGACCTTAATAGAGACCGAGCTTTACCATAGTGATATGAATAACGAAAATTTGACTCAAGAAGAAGCTGCCCTCCGCGCCCAAACCATCAATGTTGAAACCTACGATGTGCATGTTGACCTCACCCATGCAACCTCTGACTTTGATACCTACCCGGTAGCCACCACCATACGATTTACTGCTACCGAAGGCGCTAGCACTTTTATCGACTACATCCATCAATCAGTTGACTCAGTCAAACTCAACGGAACCCCACTGCCTCTTAATGAAGTAGTTGAAGGGTCCCGTATTATTCTGCCGGAGCTAGCAGAAGAAAATACCCTGACCATTAAAGGCCGCTCCTACTTTAGTCGTTCAGGTGAAGGCCTACACCGCTACATCGACCCCGCCGATGGCAAGATTTACATCTACACCCAGTACGAACCAGCAGACTGCCGCCGAGTCTTCCCCAACTTCGAACAACCCGACCTCAAAGCTGTTTTTAACTTCCGTATTACGGCTCCCAAGAGCTGGGTGGTGAGCTCTAATGGTGAGTTGGATCGGGAGATTGATGATCCGTCTGATTCTTCTATCTCTAAGCGGGTCTTCAAGCCCACTGCCCGTATCTCCACCTACATCACCGCTATTGTGGCCGGCGAGTACTTTACTGCTTTTGACACCTACACTCCCGCCTCCGCCGTTAACTCCGGGAAGATCCCGCTAGTTGCCTACTGCCGTCAGTCCCTCAAAGAGCATTTTGACTACCAGAACATTTTTACCGTGACCAAACAGGGCCTAGATTTCTTCCAGGATCTCTTTGACTACGCCTACCCCTACCCCAAGTACGAACAGGCCTTTGTGCCCGAGTACAACCTGGGGGCCATGGAGAATCCCGGGCTGGTGACCTTCACCGAGGGCTACATTTTTGTCTCCGGGGCTGACGAGTCCCAGCTTGAGGGCCGGGCCAATGTCATCTGCCACGAGATGAGCCACATGTGGTTCGGTGACCTAGTCACCATGAAATGGTGGAACGACCTATGGGTCAAGGAGTCCTTCGCTGACTTCATGGGGCACCTAGGAGCCGCTGAAGCCAATGGGTATAAGGACGCCTGGGTCACCTTCGCCAACTCCCGTAAAGCATGGGCCTACCGGCAGGACCAGCTACCGACCACCCACCCCATTGTGGCTGACATCCCCCACCTTGAAGCCGCCCGCCAGAACTTCGACGGTATTACCTACGCAAAGGGTGCGAGCGCTCTGAAGCAGTTGGTTGCTTATGTGGGGTTTGATCAGTTTATTGAGGCTGCGCGGGTGTATTTTAAGCGGTTTGAGTGGGGTAATACGACTCTTGATGATTTTTTGGGTGTGCTTGATGAGGTTTCTGATCGTGATGTGCGTACGTGGGCTGAGGCGTGGTTGATGACGAGTGGTTTGTCTGAGTTGTGGTGTGAGCGTGTTGTAGGGGGTGGTGGTTCTGCCGGGTTGGTAGTGCGTCAGAAGTTGCCGGTGGGTGTGCCTGCTGGGTTGGGGCGTCCGCATTTGTTGAAGGTTGCCCTGTTTGAGTCTGAGGGTGGGTGTCTTGTGCCGATGGGTGTGGTGTCGGTTGATATTCCTGTGGGTCAGGGTGAGGTGTTGGTTGGGTTGAGTGAGCGGGAGCGGGCTCTTGTGGGGGCTGCTGATGTGGTTTTGCTCAATGCTGAGGATTTGACGTATGCGAAGGTTGCTTTGTCTGAGGCTGATGGGCTTGAGTTTGTTTTGTCTCAGGTGTCGTCGGTGGAGGATGCTCTGTCGCGGGGTTTGTTGTGGGGTAGTTTGTGGAATATGGTGCGTGATGGCAGGCTTGCTAGCGGCCGGTTTGTGTTGGCTGTGGGGCAGGCTGCTGCTGTGGAGCCGTCTGCTACTTTGTTGTCGAATATTGTGGATCAGGCGCAGGCTGCGATTTCTTTGTATACCCCGGCTGGGGCTCGTGGTGAGTTGTGGGATGCCTTGTATGTTGCTTTGTCTGAGGCTCTTTCTGGTGTGGAGGAGGGTAGTGATGAGCAGTTGATTTTGGTGCGTGCGCTTTTGGCTCTTGCGGCGCATTCTCAGTTGGGTCTTGAGTTTGCTCAGGATGTGGCCCGGGGTGCCAGCGGGCAGGTTGAGGGTTTTATTGCTGATGTTCCTGGGATGGGTTATAACCAGACTTTGGGGTGGAAGGCTTTGGGGGCGCTTGCGGTTCAGGGTGCGGTGACGGGGCAGGAGTTGGGTGAGGCTCGGTTGTTCCGTCCTTCTGCTACGGCTGAGCGTGGTTATGCTTTTGCGGTTGCTGCCCTGCCGGTGGCGGCTGCTAAGCAGGCTGCGTGGAGTTTGGTGACTGAAGATATGGGTCTCTCTAATGAGTTGTTGTCGGCTAGTGCCGCTGGTTTCCAGCAGGGGCCTGAGGAGCTGCGGGTTGGTTACCGGGATGCTTTCTTTGAGCTTCTGGCTCCCACGTGGGCTTCTCGTACTGGGGGTATGGCTACTCGTCTTATTCGTGGTCTCTACCCGGTGGTAGAGCTGGCAGAGGGCACTGTGGTGGACCACCCGGTCGTCCGTGCTACCGAGCGCTGGCTAACTGAGCATGCGGATGCCCCTACTGCCTTGGTGCGACTGGTGCGGGAGTTGCTTGATGATGCCGTCCGCACCCTGACTGCTCAGGCCTATAATGCATCTGCTGTTGAAGAGGGGGCGGGTAACTAGGTCTTTAGCTGAGAATCTACGCAGAAAGCCGGTTTTGGTGGGTAGCATTGCAAACCAAAACCGGCTTTTTCGTGAGAAGCTATAGGGAGTAACTTTTTGGGATAAGGAGCCTACTGTGACCGACTACGTACTGGGCGATCGTGGCACTGTGCAGGTCATTACCGATGACTTTTACGATGCAGAAATTCTTCAAATCTTTGAAGAACTCTTGATTGATCGTGAACGGGTCTGGAATGGTGAGGTTCGTCTTGTGCCAGAGCCGGATAACCCTTATCAGCCGCAGGCTATTGCGGTCTATGCGGATGATGTGAAACTGGGTCGTTTGTCTGCTGAGGATTCGGCTGCTTATTGGGGGCCGATTACTCGGGTGGTTGCTTCTGGTTATGATGCTATCGCTCGGTTGCAGCTTTCTGCTGTTTTGCGGGGGGTTACTGGTGAAACCCATATTGAAAGTAGTGGTCTGCTTTCTTTGAGTGCCCCTGGTTCTCTCTTTCCTCTCAATGATGCTCCTACTCAGGCGACTTTGCTTCCTCAGGGGCCTTCGATGAAGGTCTTGGATGAGAAAGACCATTCAGAATATTTGCATTCTATTTTGCCTGCTTCTGGTGAGGGTCGCGTTATTCTCTCCTTGGAGAATAATCAGATGAGGCACCCGGATGGGCGTGTGGTTGATTCCGTTGAGGTTTTTCATAATCGTAAGATGGTGGGGCGTCTTTCCACTCAGATTTCTGAGCAGTTAGCTCCTGTTATTCGTCATGCTTATGAGCACGATAAGCTCACCAGTGCTTGGGGTACTATTCGCGGTAATTCTTTTGAGCTTTCGCTGACGGTGCAGGCTGTGCGGGCTTCTGATATTCCTGCCCAGTGGTACCAGGATTTGCCGAATTATTTGCCTGAGCTTCTTCCGGTAGCCCCGTCGTATGAGGTTCCTGCGGCCTATAGGCCTACAGAGGGTGAATCGGCCCGTGGTAGTGCTTCTAAGAAGAAGCGTTCGCTCATGCCGAGCCGTCCAGTTGCAGTAGAGCAGGGTTCTTCTGAGTCTGGTGGAAGTAGGGTGGTTGGGGCCGTTAGTAGCTCTCATTCTCTGGGTCTTCAGCGTATTTCTGTGCTCCTTGGTCTTGTGGGTGGGCTTATTCTTGCTACGAGTTTGGTGCTTGTCTTTTTCAAGCCGCTTTTAGGTGTTCTTGGTATCGTGTTGGGCGCTTCTACTGCCTTTTTAGCCCTCTTTGTTGGTCGTGATAACAGTTATACCGAGGATGAAGTTTCAGCTGATCCGCTTGAGCATTAGGTGCTTGGAGCTAAGGCAGTGAGCATTTAGTATCTAGGTTTTTGATTAAAAGTGTAAGGGGAGCCCCGCCATGTGGTGGGGCTCCCCTTATTCTGTGCTCTCTTTATCGAGAGAATCTATCTGCCTTTAGTCTGAACCATAGGTAGCAATGTAGTTAGGCATGGTATCGGTTTGGAGGGCATGTGATAGTGAGCTGGTTGCTGCAGCGTCAAGTACCACGATGGACTGGCCATCCCAGGACCAGCCGGTGCCAGCGTTGGGGAGGGTCATAGAAACAAGCTGGGTGTTACCGTTAGAGAGAACCGGCTGAGCGATACCCACAATGGCTGAGGGTGAGAGGCCAGCATCGACCCGCATGTAGGGTGAAACAGATTCAATAACCTGCAGTAGCTTGTTGGCTGAGGCCAGAGCACCGTCTGCTTTCAGCTCGTTGTAGATACCGCGTAGGAAGGCGCGCTGGTTACGTACGCGCTGGTAGTCACCGTCCACAAAGTTATAGCGTTCGCGCACAAAGACGAGAGCCTGGCCACCGGTCATGGTTTGGGGCCCTGCCGCATAAGAATAACCAGGAGCTGAAGCGTTGAAAGCCAGCGGTACATTAACGGTGACCCCGCCGAGGGTATCGACCAGGGCTTTGAAGCCCTGGAAGTCGATTTCAGCCACGTGGTCCATTTGGATTCCCAGTAGCTGTTCAACGGTAGCGACCTGCAGGTCAACACCACCGTAGTTCAGACCCGCATTGACCTTATGGGAGCCGTAGCCAGGGATGTTAACCCAGGTATCACGCATGATGGAGATGAGGTAGGCGGCAGAGCCGTCCTCGGGGATGTGCAGCACCATGATGGTATCGGCACGGGCACCGGTAACATACTGGGCTTCAGCACCGGATCGCTGGTCAGAACCTAGTAGCAGGATGTCGGTAGCTGCAGTGTTGACCGGGCGTCCGGTTACAGCACCACCTTCGTAGATATCTAGAATTCCGTTACCGTTAGCATCACCTTCGGTGATGTTACTTTCTAAGGTGGCACCGGTTTCTTCGTTGACGATGGGAGTGTTTGAATGAGCAGCTTCATCGACCATGGCCTGCAGTTCTTCGCTGTGGAGGGAGCTAACAGAGCCATCTTCGTTCGGCATGGCGTGGTCAAAAGTCTCTGACTTGTTCCAGGCCTTGTTGATCATAAAGAGGTAGCTACCAAGAGCGATGACCGGGATGAGCAACAGAAGCAGCAGGGTAATCCAGAGGGCTTTTTTGCTTTTTTTCTTTGTAGGTTCTTCGTGGGCCGCGACGGACACGGTACCTCCCTAACTTCTCTCAAAAGGTGCACACTTCACCTCTACAGGCGGTGTGCGGAGTAAATCGAACCCAATTTTACGCAGTGAACCTACAAAAACACCCCATAACACGTGATAAACCACATGTTACGGGGTGTGATGTTAAGCCTGAAAAAGCTGGCTGTAAACTTAGGCCTTCTTGCCGAAGTTTGCGAAACGAGCGTTGAAGCGCTCAACACGACCAGCGGCGTCCATGATGCGCTGCTTACCGGTGTAGAAGGGGTGTGAAGCTGAGGAGATTTCAACTTCAACGAGGGGGTACTCGTTGCCGTCTTCCCACTTCTCGGTCTTCTGAGAAGTCATGGTTGACTTGGTCAGGAAGGTCTCGCCTGATGCGAGGTCGCGGAAGAGAACGTAGTTGTATTCAGGGTGGATGCCAGCCTGCATGATGTTTTACCTTCTTCGTGCCCTGGATTTTGCCAGTGCATATCTTGTTACTACCGGGGCGGGTGCCTGCCGGTGGTTGCGGTTTACAACCGAGGAACTACTCTACCACCTTTGGGCGGGTTTCCCAGAAGGCAACGGCTGAGGCGGCCGCTACATTCAAAGAATCCACCCCGTGACTCATTGGAATCATCACAGTGTGCTGGGTAGCGGCCAGGGTGGCCGGCGCTAAACCGTGCCCCTCAGTGCCCAGAATCAAGGCTAGTTTCTCGCACTGACGCTCTGCCAGTTCCGCCAGGCTCAAGGAATCGTCTTCCAGAGCTAGAGCTGCGGTGGTGAAACCTGCTGCGTGCAGAATCTCTAAAGCACCAGGCCAGGATTCTAAACGAGCCCAAGGAACCTGAAAAACAGTGCCCATAGAAACCCGGATAGAACGCCGATAGAGCGGGTCAGCACAGCGCGGGGTCACCAGCACCAGATCAATATCAAGGGCAGCAGCCGAACGGAAAATAGCCCCCACGTTTGTGTGGTCCACAATATCTTCCAAGATGGCAATACGCCGCACCCCCTCAAGCAGGGCACCTAAGGGGGCAGGCTGGGGCCGGGCCATAGCAGCAAGGGCACCACGGTGCAGAGCAAAGCCGGTGACCTGCTCCAGCTCGTCCTCACTTCCCACAAAGGCTGGAACCTCCGGGTGTTCTTGCAGCACATCATAGAGGTCATCAGCCCACTTTTCGCTCATCAAAAAAGAGAGCGGACGGTGCCCAGCCGCGAGCGCCCGCCGTATCACTTTAGAGGACTCTGCGATGTAAATTCCCCATTCGGGTTCTTTGACGGAGCGGAGTTTTACGTCGGTCAGTGAGGTGTAATGGCGGGTGGCCTGGGCCGGTGCCTGGCTGAGTGGCTGGGTGTTGGGTAGGGCTGTGATGCGGGCTGAGCGTTCTGCCAGCTGCTCGGGGGTGAGCTGTTTGGGTTTCATGCCGGGTTTTAGCGGGCGAAGGCTGAGTAGCGGCCTGAGTCGTGGATGGTCAGGTCGAGGTCTACCCCGTAGGTTGCTGAGATGTTTTCTTGGGTGATGGTTTCTTCGATGGGGCCTGCCGCTACGATTTCGCCTTCGCGCAGGAGCAGGGCGTGGGTGAAGCCGGCGGGGATTTCTTCGAGGTGGTGGGTGACCAGGATGGTTGCTGGGGCCTGGGGGTCTAGGGCGAGGTTGGTGAGGCGTTTGACGAGGTCTTCTCTACCTGCGATGTCCATGCCGGCGCCGGGTTCGTCGAGGATGAGCATTTCGGGGTCGGTCATGAGGGCGCGGGCGATGAGTACGCGCTTCTTTTCGCCTTCTGAGAGGGTGCCGAAGGCGCGGTTTGCTAGGTGGTCTACGCCCCAGTCTTCGAGGAGGTTTTTGCCTTGGTTATCGTCGAAGGAGTCGTATTCTTCTTTCCAGCGGCCTGCGACGCCGTAGGCTGCGGTGATGACGACGTTGAGTACGGTTTCGTCTGCGGGGATTTGGGTGGCCATGGGTGCTGATGAGAGGCCGATGCGGGGGCGTAGTTCGAAGACGTCGACTGCGCCGAGGATTTCGTCGAGGATGTCAACTTCGCCGCGGGTGGGGTGCAGTCGGGCTGCGGCGATGGATAGGAGGGTTGTTTTGCCTGCGCCGTTGGGGCCAAGGACGACCCAGCGTTCGCCGTCTTCGACGGACCAGGTGATGTTGTTGATGAGGTTTTTACCGCTTCGTGAGACAGTAACCTTATTAAGTTTGAGAACTGATGCCATGGTTCACAATTTTAGTAGATAATGGTGTCTATGAGTACTTCTGTGAATATTGTTGCTATTTCTCGTGCGGACGCCCCTCTTTTGGCTAGCGAGGAACAGCTAGTAACTGCCTTGCAGGCTGTTGAGGGGCTGGAACTTGAGTCGGGTTTGCTGATGGAGGTTCCTGCCTCGCATGTGGCCCGTGAGGCTGAGGGCCCGGCCTATTCGGTCTATCTTGTCTCTGCTGTCTGGAACCGTGGTGGTGTTGAGGATGCCCGCGGTGCCGTGGGCCTATTGGATGGGGCGCGCTCGCTGGGTTTTGATTTGAATGTGGTGCCTGCTGAGTTGGCGAATGATGAGAAGAAGCTGCTCATTATGGATGTTGATTCGACCCTGATTCGTCAGGAGGTCATTGATGAGCTGGCTGCTGCGGCAGGGCGCGGCGCTGAGGTTGCTGAGGTAACTGAGCGTGCTATGCGGGGGGAGCTTGATTTTGAGGCTTCTTTGCGTGAGCGTGTTTCTGCTTTAGCTGGCCTGGATGAGTCGGTGGTGGGTGAGGTTGCTTCTCAGGTGCTCTACTCCCCCGGTGCCACCAAGCTGGTTGAGGTTTTCTTGGCGGCAGGCCATGAGGTCTGTGTGGTCTCAGGTGGTTTTGTGCAGGTGCTTTCACCGCTAGCTGGCTACCTGAACCTTTCCAAGGCGCGGGCTAACGTCCTTGAGATTATCGAGGGTAAGCTCACGGGCAAGGTTACTGGTGAGGTCATTACCGGGGAGGTGAAGAAGGAGTCTTTGAAGGAGTGGGCTAAGGAGTTCGATATTAAGTCTTCCCAGACTATTGCTGTGGGTGATGGTGCTAATGATGTGCTCATGATTCTGGAGGCGCAGCTGGGTGTTGCTTTTAACGCTAAGACTGCTCTGCTTGATGTTGCTGATGCCCAGATTAATACTCTGCGCCTGGATGCGGTGCGCCACTTCGCCGGGCTCTAAAGCAGAACCCTGAAAAGTAAAAGGACGCTGGTAGGTGGCTACCAGCGTCCTTTTCTTATGTGTTTGTTCGGTAGGGAGGCTACTTGATGAAGCCGCCTGCCCCGCCAACTAGCTCGATGTGGCCGGTTTCAACATCGGCGGTGACCATCTTGGCAACTTCCTGGGCGAACTCGTTGACAGTGTAGAGCTTGCCGGCCTCTTCGCGGCGGGCCTCAATGGCGCCAGGGTGCAGGCGGTTAAGCAGGGCTGCTGTGACAGTACCCTCAATCATATCAGCAGAGACAACGACCAGGGAGATACCCTTTTCGGTCAGGGCAGGGATTTCTGCCAGGAGGGCGTCCTCACCGGCGCGCTTGGACTCAGCAACAGGCTTGTACTCGGGCATGGTCTCTACTTGGCGAATGAAGTGAGCCTGGTGGCTGGTCACAAAAACGATGCGGCCACCCTCGCTCATTTTCTCGGCAGCCAGGCGGGCTAGGCGCAGCTGGGAGTCGCGGTTCAGTACCATGGCGTAGTCATCGGGCATACCGGCTTCCATGCCACCAGAGGCGTTAAGAATCAGGTAGTCCAGGGAACCAAAGTTCTCGATGGCAGCATCAACTAGGGTAGCGGCGTCCTCAGCCTTGGTAACATCGCCCTGCACGGCAATGGCCTTACCGCCAGCTTCTTCAATGGCGGCAACAACCTTGGTGGCACGCGGTGCCTTAGAGCGGTAGTTGACGACGATGTTAGCGCCCTGGGCGGCAAGAATCTGGGCGGTGTCTGCGCCCACGCCGCGGGAGGAGCCGGTGATGATGATGGTCTTGTTCTGAAGTGGCATTCTTAGTCCTTATAAGCGTTGTACAAATGATGACTGCGGAGGGGATAGAGGGGAGCTACCGCCCTTGCTCTGGCGTATACACCAACTAGGCTACTCTTGTTGACCCGTTTAGTGCCCCATGCCCAGGCCGCCGTCAACAGGGATAACGGCACCAGAGATGTAAGCTGCGGCATCGGAGGCCAGGAAGAGGGCTACATCAGCAATTTCTTTGGGCTGGGCAAAACGGCGGGCGGGAATGGAGTCAGTGTACTGCTTTTTGAGGTCCTCAGGGAGGGTTTCGGTCATGTCGGTGGTGATGAAGCCGGGGGCGATGACGTTGGCGGTGATGTTGCGGGCGCCAAGTTCGCGGGTGATGGAACGGGCCATGCCCACAAGCCCTGCCTTTGAGGCAGAGTAGTTGACCTGGCCGGGGTTGCCGTAGAGGCCTACGACGGAGGAGATGAAGATGATGCGGCCGCCCTTATTTTTGAGCAGGCCCTTGGTGGCGCGCTGGGCTACGCGGAAGGCGCCGGTGAGGTTGGTGTCGATGACGGAGGTGAAGTCCTCTTCTTTCATGCGCATGAGCAGGGTGTCTTTGGTGATGCCTGCGTTAGCGATGATGGTGCCGATGGGGCCAAATTCTGCTTCGACGGTGGTGAAGGCTGCGTTGATGGAGGCGGCGTCGGTGACGTCTGCCTTGACGGCGAAGAATTCAGCAGGCGGTTCGCCGCTGCGGTAGGTGATGGCTACCTGGTAGCCTGCTTTTTTGAATTCGGTGGCGATAGCGTAGCCGATGCCGCGGTTGCCGCCGGTAATAAGTACGGTGGGGTTGGTCATTGTTTCACCTTGGTGTGGGGGTTTGTTTCTGCACCTATCTTACGCTGTTGTGTTTTGTGTGGTGGCCTCTTTAGAACAGATGCGTGTTATTTGGTACGGATAGTTCGGTTAAGGGTTGGGGTGGGTGTAAGGGGCGGGGGTAGACTGGTGGGGTGAGTTTGAGCCTGATGTGAGGGGTGCCTGTGGCGCAGAAGTTTTGGACGGCTGAGGATCTAAAGAAGGCCGGATACTCATCAGATGAGCCTGAAATTTTTGAAATCACCGCCGCTAGTGAACGCCAGTCTGCGGGTGTGAGTTCTAGGGCTAAGGCTTATGCCTTCAAAATGTTTTTGCGCCTTGTTTTTATTATTGCCGCAGTCATGGTTGATGGGTTCTGGCAGTGGATCTGCCTGGGGGTAGCAGCCATTATCCCCTGGATGGCAGTAACGGTAGCTAACGGTGACACCCCGCAGGGTAGCAAGGGGTTTTCTTCCATGCTGCCCCCTGAACAGCAAGCTGCTATTGAGGCAGCCCAGGCTGACCGTGCGGCCCGCACCGCCTCCTATAACAGTGCGGAGGCAACCAACCAGAGTAAAGACGATAAGACAGCGAGCGCTTGGCCCACAGATGCTAAGGGCGGCCCAGCAGGTGAGCCTGTAATGATTGAGGGTGATGTGCTGTGGGGCACTGAGGATGGTAAGGAGCAGTAAGTGGATATTTTAGGTTCTTTGAATCAGAGCCAGGCAGGTAAGAGCACCCAGGGCCCGGATTTTGTTAAGTGTAGCCGCAAGGGGTGCCAGGCCCAGGCTTGTTTTGAGTTGCTCTGGAATAACCCTAAGGTGCACACGGCAGACCGGCTCAAGAGCTGGGTGGCCTGTGAGGAGCATGTGCAGTTTTTGCAGGATTTTTTGGTGGCCCGTGGTTTTTGGAAGCAGACTCTTCCCCTGGGGTAGGTTGGTTGATTGTGAAGAAGTACGGTTTTTTGCTCTCTGGGCAGTGGGTTGGTCTGTTTGTGCTGACGGTGGTGGCCTCCTTGATATGCCTGTATTTGGCGAGCTGGCAGATGGGCCGGAAGGAGGCGCTAGATTTTTCTAATGAGCGTATTGTGCAGAACTATGATGCTGCCCCGCTGGATTTTGCTGATGATCCTGGCTTGTTTGCGTCCGCCCACCCTGAGTTGCGCTGGCAGCCGGTGAGAATCAGTGGCCGCTATCTGGGTGAGCACCAGTTATTGGTGCGTAATCGCCCTTATAAGGGGCTCAACGGTTTTGAGGTGCTGGTGCCTTTCCAGACAGATCAGGGCCCTATTGTGGTGGTTAACCGGGGGTGGATGGAGGCCGCATTTGGGGATGCTGGCTCTACTGCCCTACCGGTGCCGCAGGCTCCTAGTGGTGAGGTGACGGTGACGGTGCGCCTGGTAGAAGGGGAGGCTGATATGGGGGTTTCGTCTCTTGATGGGCAAATTAGCAGTATTGATCTGCCAGAGGTTGCCCAGCTGACTGGTTTGAGTGTTGATACGGCTAATTATGGTGTGCTGGCTTCTGAGAGCCCAGCGGCTGCCAGTGCCCCGATTGCTAAGGATAAGCCGGAGGAAGATTATGGGCCTAATCTGTCGTATTCGGTGCAGTGGTATTGTTTTGCGCTCATGTTCTATGTGGCCTATTTTTGGTCTGCCCGGCAGAAGGTGCGTAATGATGAGTTAGATGCTCAGGTTGCCGCAGAACTTGAGGCCTATTTTGGTCAGTTCTATGAGGCTGATGGCACCTATATTGGTGATGAGGATGAAGAGGTGATACGCCGCCGCATGGAGTTTGTGGATGATATGCCCGCGCATATGAAGTCCATTGTGCGCCCTAAGGTTGCTCGGCGTAGCCAGAAGGTGACCGATGAAGAGATTGAAGATGCCCTGCTCGATGAGGGGCTTGACCGGTAAACACAGAGCATTAGAACAGGTGTTCGATTCTGTGTTAAAGTGGTATTTTCACTCTGGCTAGCACTATTTTGCTTGAAGGATCGCACCATTATGATGGGTTATTCCCACTCTATTAGCGCAGCAGCAGCCTGGCTGGCTCTCAATGAGGTAGGGGTGCTGGGCATCGATGACCCCACAACCCTGGCTGTTACCACCTTGGCGGCAGCAGGGGCAGGAATGCTCCCAGATATCGACCACCACAACGGGACTATTGCCCACTCGATTCCGCCGGTAAGCCGTTGGATAGCGCTACTGGTGGCCCGGCTTTCCGGGGGGCACCGTAAGGGAACCCACTCCCTGGTAGGTTTGGCAGCTTTTTGGGCCTTAGCTTTCTTTGCCGACCGGCTCACCTATGCAGGTATCCCTATTCTGGCCCTAGCGCTGGCGGGTTTTGCTGGCGGCTTAGCCTTGCGCATTTTCAAGGCCCCAGGTGGGTGGCTGGGTGCCCTAGCAGTGATCGCTGGGACTATATACACTGATTCTCTTGCCCTGATGCCTTGGGCGGTTCTCACCGGGGCAACCGCCCATATTGTGGGTGATGCCCTCACTACCCGCGGGGTCAACCCCCTATGGCCCATGACCATCAAACCTCTAGTGCCCAGTAAGCTCTGGCGCAAGAGCGGTTACATGGCACTGCCCATCTTGGGGGATGCAGGTTCGGCCCGGGAAAATTTTCTCACCGCCACCCTCACCGTCTATATCGGGCTTTACCTCCTGGCCTTCTTCGGTTTCATGACCACCTACCCTGGCCAGCTCATAGGTAGCGTCTTCGCCGGCATCTAAGACCTCAAAATACGCTGAGGGCCCGGCACCTATAGGTACCGGGCCCTCATAGTTCACACAGATTACACGTCTAAAAAGTCACTTACAGTGGTAGGTGAAGAGGAAAAGAAGATGCGCACAACCTGGACGAGCAGGTGTTAGTCTTCAGTCCAAAATACGTCGACCTCTACGCCATCTTCTGAGATAAGGGGGTAGCGTACGTCGTGTGATTCCAGCATTGAATCGTCCTTTCAAACTTTTACCCAACAACGGTGTTGGTTCTCTGGTATTAATTCTCTGCGCCGCTTCGTCACTGAAGCGGTCTTCATCGAACCTATGGGAAGTTGACTTCCGCAACTAACCAATACTCTACGCCGTGAGGATAGGTAGATTCCAGCACACGCAGAACTTTATCATTTCGTTATATGTGCTTTTGTCGAAAAACCCACGAATCACATAGTCTCTCACCAAACAAGGTAGTGAAACCACAAGTGGGATTTCGTAAAAAACAGACACACAAGCCTATTTGTACGAACCTTTCATAATACCCTGATGCAAAGATGCCCCGCCCGGTCAGCACCGGGCGGGGCAATCGTCCGCACATCTTTACCTGCTGCACCTAGGCTAGGGAAATAAGATCCTGGTATTCCTTACTCCACAAATCTTCCACCGCATCAGGTAGCAAGAGCACACGCTCAGGGTCAAGAGCCTCAACAGCGCCCTCATCGTGAGAAACCATAACAATAGCGCCCTGATAGTTCTTCAAAGCATTCAAAATCTCTTCACGCGAAGCCGGGTCAAGGTTGTTCGTCGGCTCATCTAGCAGCAAAACATTAGCGGACGAAGCCACCAAGGTTGCCAACGACAAGCGAGTCTTCTCACCACCAGAGAGCACCCCTGCAGGCTTATCCACATCATCACCCGAAAAGAGGAAAGAACCAAGGATAGTACGAACCCGAGTATCATCAAGGTCAGGGGCAGCTGACTTCATATTCTCAAAGATCGTGCGATCATGATCAAGGATTTCATGCTCCTGGGCAAAGTAACCCACCTTCGCCCCATGACCATAAATAACCTCACCAGTATCAGGTTGAGTGCTCTTAGCCAGCATGCGCAGCAAGGTGGTCTTACCAGCACCGTTAAAGCCCAGCACCACCACACGCGAACCGCGGTCAATCGCCAAATCAACATCGGTAAAGATTTCTAGCGAACCATAGCTCTTGGAAAGACCGGTTGCAGAAAGAGGTGTCTTACCGCAAGGGGCAGGGTCAGGGAAGCGAATGGCGGCGACCTTATCAACCTGACGCTCATCTTCTAGGCCACGCATGAGCTTTTCAGCACGCTTAATCATCTGCTGGGCAGCTACCGCCTTAGTAGCCTTAGCGCGCATCTTATTAGCCTGATCCATCAGAGCTGAGGCCTTCTTCTGGGCGTTGGCGCGCTCGCGCTTGCGGCGAGCCTCATCCTGCTCGCGCTGTAAGAGGTAGTTCTTCCAGCCCATGTTGTAGATATCAATGACGCAGCGGTTGGCATCTAGATAGAAAACCTTATTGACCACCAGTTCCATCAGTTCAACATCGTGGGAAATGACTAGGATGCCACCCTGGTAGTTCTTCAAAAATTCGCGCAACCAGATCACAGAGTCAGCGTCCAGGTGGTTGGTGGGCTCATCAAGCAGCATGGTATCTGCATTAGCAAAGAGGATGCGGGCCAGTTCCACGCGGCGGCGCTGACCACCGGAAAGAGTTGAGAGGGGCTGGTTGAGCACACGCTCTGGCAGGTCAAGGTTAGCGGTAATGGTTGCAGCCTCCGATTCGGCAGCGTAGCCGCCACCGGCAATGAATTCAGTCTCTAGCCGGTCATAGCGGCGCATGCCCTTGGCGTGCTCTGCGGGGTCCTCGCTGGCCATCATCTCTTGGGCCTGGCGCATTTTGCGGGCTACCCCATCGAGGCCGCGGGCTGAGAAGATACGGTCTTTAGCAAGCTGGGTCATATCGTCGACTTTAGGGTCCTGGGGCAGGTAGCCGATGGTTCCCCCGCGGGTGACGGTGCCGTCAGCAGGTAGGGTGAGCCCGGCTAGCACCTTGGTCATGGTGGTTTTACCGGCGCCGTTACGGCCTACCAGGCCAACTTTATCGCCCTTGTCGATGCGGAAGGTGACGTCCTCCATGAGCAGGCGGGCGCCAGCTCGCAGTTCGAGGTTGTTGACTGACAGCACGGGTCTGCTCCTTGGGTAGGGGTCGGTTGGCCAGCTCTCTATCTTACCTGGCAGGTGAGGGATGGTCGATATGGTGAGGGGCTGTGGGTGTATGAGTGCGTGGGCTGGTTTTAATGCCGGATGAAAGATACCGATTTTGAACGGTGTTCAAAACAGGTTTATAGTAAGAGACATGACATCTACACAAACCTCCCCCCAGCACGCACGCGCCACAGCAAACCCCGGCCGCGACCTAGCCCTCATCGCAGTATTCGCAGCCTTCATCACCGTCTGCGCCCTCCTACCAGCCTTCCCCGTAGGCCCGGCAGCAGTACCGATTACCCTCCAAACCCTAGGCATCTACATCGCAGCCCTCACCCTCGGCGGCCCCCGCGCCGCCTTAGCTGTAGCCCTTTACGTCCTCGCCGGCCTACTTGGCCTGCCCGTCTTCTCCGGTGGACGCAGCGGACTAGGCACCATCGCGGCCCCCTCCTTTGGCTACCTAGTAGGCTTCATCCCCGGTGCCCTTGCCGCCGGTACCATCGCCTACACCGCCCTACGCCGCCGCCTGAACGGGGCCAGCCTTTTTGGGGCCTTCGTCCTAGCAGTACTAGCCGGATTTGTTCTCATCCAAATCTTCGGCATCATCGGCATGATAATCAACGCCCACCTTGACCTAGGCACCGCTGTAGGCGCCGCCCTCATCTACATCCCCGGTGACCTCATCAAGAGCCTGGTTGCGGTACTAGTAGCCCTGGCCGTACACCGTGCCTTCCCCACCCTGGCCCGCCGCTAGGTACGATAGAGCCTGTGTTCTTTTCTCGCTCTTCACGCACAGCCACAGCAAGCCCGTCGCCCCAGTTCACGGACGACGGGCTGCTTGCTACCTGCCAAGCCACCGTCACCGTTGATACCGGCACCGACCAACGCACCCTCCTACAGGGCATCACCGTAAAACTCACCTCCCCACGCACCGCCGTACTAGGCCTCAACGGGTCGGGTAAATCCACTTTTCTGCGCCTCTTCAACGGCCTCTCCCCCCTCACCTCAGGTGAAGTAAACGTGCACGGAGTCAGCCTTAGCCAGAACCTACCTGCGGTGCGCTCACGGGTAGGCATGCTCTTCTCCGACCCCGGCGCCCAACTGGTAATGCCCACCGGGGTTGAAGATGTTGAACTCTCCCTCCAGCACATCAAAGGTAAGGACGCCCGCCGCGCAGCCGCCCTGGATGCTCTAGCACAGCGCGGGGTTGAGCACCGCGCCTTTGACTCTGTCTACAACCTCTCCGGCGGTGAAAAACAACTCACTGCCCTAGCTGCCGTTCTAGCCGTAAACCCTAAAGTTCTACTGCTAGATGAACCCACCACTCTCTTAGACCTAAGGAACAGGTTAAGGTTCATTGATCTACTTGACGCCCTCCCCCAGCAGCAAGTCATCTCAACCCACGACCTAGACCTTGCTGCCACCTGCGACGAAGCAATCGTCATCCACCGCGGCCGGCTCCTGGCCCAGGGGCCAGCAGCAGATATCCTGGCAGACTACCAACACTGGTGCGCCACAGACTTCCCCACCCTACCCACACTAGATGAGCACCAGCGTCCTGACGGGGCTCAGGCATGAACATCGCCAACCAGCTCTTTGGCACCTACCAGCCCCTGAACACCCCCATACACCGGGCACCCCTCTGGGCCAAAGGAACCTTCATACTGGCCCTCACTATCTACCTGGCAGCCACCAGCCACTGGGCCTTCGGCCTGGCAGCCCTCACCCTGGTACTCACACTGGGGGCTCTAGCAAAAATTCCGGGGCGCACCTGGGTTCAAGCCCTAGCTTCCCTTGCCTGGCTACTGGTGATCTTGTCGGTCTACTACCTGGTCAGCGGCAAAACAGCCGCCGGGGCCGACGTCATTTTGACCCTACTGACCATGATTGCTGCCTCAAAGGTACTCCTCTGGTCCACCCCCATGCCGACTATCATTGACGGCTTCGTCTGGCTATGCACCCCCCTCACATGGGTAGGCGGCTCACCTGAACGCGTCGGACTGGCCCTAGCCCTGATGGTGCGCTCTATCCCGGTGATTATGGATAGCTGGCGGCTCATTCAGGCAGCAGTGACAGCCCGCGGCATAAAAGTCTCACAATTCCGGCTCTTCATCCCCCTAGTCATTGCAACAGTCGCCTACGCCCAGGAAACCGGCGACGCCCTGGCCGCACGGGGCCTTGATACACCATAAAGCCCTCAAAGGAGCAAGATGTCACCCAGGGGGCGACCATCGTGGTGGTGGCCCAGCGTATCGGTACGGCACGGGAGGCCGATAAGATTCTGGTACTTGATAAGGGCCGCCTGGTCGGCTCCGGCTCCCACACCGAGCCGATAGGAGCCCGCTCCTTCTCTATTGGTTACTGAATATTGGCGCCTGAACCTGCTGACCAGGCTAAAATATGTGTGATTGCACCTACACCTTCTCGCACAGTCACGAGGCGCTATGTCTAACTTTGCTTTTGTTTACCAGGCCCTGCCAGAGCTCTACCAGGATTGCGCCAAGGCCGAGGGCTATCGAGGGCTTGGTTGAGCACATCTACCGCGTGCGGGGCATCTACCGCCCTGAGCAAGCCACGCTGGCAACCCTGACCAGCAATGAGGCTTTCTCGGTATATCTCGACAATGACAAGCGCCTGAAGTTCAAGACCATCCGCCATCTGGGAAACGATGCAGCCCATAACTCCAGGAAGATTCTTTCTGAGCGGGACGCCGAGCGGGCGGTGACCGACCTATATCACCTGATGGTCTGGGGCGTGTATAACCATTCGGCAAACCCAGCCCTAGCTCCTATGGGTAGGGCTTTTGACCGCCAGCTGATTCCCACGCTGCGCCGTCAGGCGGAGCAGCGGGCCCTGACCCAGCAGCGCATGGCTGAGGCTGAGGCAGAACGCACAGCTGAGATGGAGAGGATAGCAGCTGAACACCAGGCGCGGGTGGATGCTATGGACGCCGAGCTGGAGCGTCTTCGCGCCCAGTTGGCTGAAGCCCAGGCGGCCAAGACCCTGCCAGATACCCACGACTACAAGGAGGCGGAGACCCGCGACTACTTCATCGACTTGCTCCTGGGAGAAGCTGGCTGGCCCCTTGCTCATAAGCGTGACCGCGAGTACCCGGTAACGGGGCTGCCCACTCCCAGCGGGTCGGGTCGGGTTGATTATGTGCTGTGGGGCAGGGACGGCCGCCCCCTCGGCGTGGTCGAAGCCAAGCGGACCCGGGAGTCAGTAGATATTGGCCGCGACCAGGCCAAAGCATATGCGGACGCGCTCCAGGCGGCAACCGGCGTCCGTCCAGTTATTTTCTATACCAACGGCTATACCCACTACCTGTGGGATGACGCTGCCGGTTACCCGCCGCGTGAGGTGCAGGGGTTCCTCACCGAGGATGAGCTGGCCCTCATGATAGAGCGCAGAACCAGCCGCCAGCAGTTGAGCGGGCAGCAGGTCAATACTGAGATTGCGGGGCGCGGCTATCAGTTGCGGGCTGTTGCGTCGGTGGCTGAGTCATTTGACGCCCGCCGCCGTAAGGCCCTGCTGGTGATGGCGACCGGTTCGGGTAAGACCCGCACAACCATCGCCCTGGTGGATTTGCTGTCGCGGGCTGGGTGGGTCAAGCGCGTGTTGTTCCTTGCTGACCGCACCGCCCTGGTCAATCAGGCGGTCAAGGCCTCCAAGGCTCACCTTCCTAACCTGGCTACAGTGAATCTGGTAGAAGATAGGCAGGCCAATGGCCGGGTTTTTGCCAGCACCTACCCCACCATGCTAAACATCATTAACCGCACCCGGGCCGAGGGCGAAGCTACCCTGCGCGAATTCGGTCCCGGCTATTTTGATCTGATTGTGGTCGATGAGGCTCACCGGTCGGTCTATGCCAAGTACAAGGCGATTTTTGACTACTTTGACGCCCTGCTGGTGGGGCTCACCGCTACCCCTAAGGACGAGGTTGATTTCAATACCTATGCTCTCTTTGACATGGAGGCCGGGGTCCCGACCGATGCCTATACCCTCGACCAGGCGGTCAGCGATGGTTATCTAGTGCCGACGCGGGGCTTTAGCGTGGGAACCCGTTTCTTGCGTGAGGGTATCCGTTATGATCAGCTGAGTGAGGCGGAGCAGGAGCAGTGGGAATCTGCCGACTGGGGTGATGCTGTGCCCGAAGAAATTACCAGCGAAGCCCTGAATCGTTTTCTCTTTAACGCCGATACGGTCGATAAGGTGCTGACCACACTCATGGAGCACGGCTACCGGGTAGCTGACGGTGAGTTACTAGGTAAGACTATTATTTTTGCTAAGAACCAGGCCCACGCTGATTTTATCTACGAACGGTTTAACGCGCTCTTCCCCGGCTACGGCGGCTCCTATGCCCAGGTAATTACCAACCGCACGTATGTGGCGGAGTCGGCGATTGAGAAGTTCTCGCAGCCGGAGTCTCTGCCCCGCATTGCCATTAGCGTGGATATGCTCGATACCGGCATTGATGTGCCCGAGATTCTGAACCTGGTCTTTTTCAAGCTGGTACGGGCCAAGACCGGTGATTCTGCCGCACTGGCCCGCACCAAAGAGGTGGCTCAGACCCTCGCCGAGAACCTGCTGACCAAGGCAGCGGTACCTGCCATCGCGGCCGTCCTGCCCTACCTGGAGCAACTGGCCGCAGATGACTGGTGGGTGGATGTCTCCCCTGCCCTGCTGGAGTTTATGCGCAAGAAGCTGCGCGGTGTCACCCACCTGCTCGATAAGGGCCAGAAGAAGATTGTCTACACCAATTTTCAGGACGAGCTTATCGAGCCGGTAGAGGTCGAGGTAGTGCGCACCCAGGTGGGTATGAACCAGGAACGGTTTGAGCAGAAAATGCAGGAGTACCTGCGCGAACACCTGGATGCGGTTGCTGTGCAGAAGGTTCTTCGCGGCAAGCAACTAACGGACGAGGATTTTGCGGCTCTGGCTGATCTGATTGATGCTTCGGGTATTGGTGGGCCGGCGAATGTGCAGGTGGCGCGTGAGTCCGGGGGTCTGGGTGTGTTTGTGCGCTCGCTGGTGGGTTTGAGCAGGGACGAGGCCCGGGCGGCTTTTGCGGTCTTTTTGGATGAGTCGCGGTATTCGGCGACGCAGATTCGGTTTGTGCAGCGCATTGTGGATGAGCTGAGTGAGAATGGCACGGTTGACCCGTCTCGTCTCTATGAGGACCCCTATGTGAGTTTGGGTGACCCGCTTGAGATGCTCGGAGACGATGACGCCTTTGAGATTGTTTCGATTCTCAACCGAATCAGGGCTACGGCCGAGGTAGCTTAAGAGTTATCTAGCCGAATCATAGCCATACGAACAGTTGTTTGAAGCGGGACAAGGTATTTTTCTAAGATTTCGTAAATTACTTCAGCATCTACAGCAAAATACTTATGAATCAGAAAATTTCTAAGCCCCACGATTGCAACCCAGTCTATATCTGGGTAATGAGCTGTTAAGTCTTTTGGCAGATGGTTCACAGCTTCCCCAATAATTCCGAGGTTCCGTTCGATAGCGTCTAACGCCATGTCTGAAAATTTTGGGTCTTTTAAATGGGCTGAGTAATCAAGACATGCGGAGATCGCGGTGGCGATCTCTTCAAGGCGAAAAATAGGTGAACGACTCATAGTGTTACTAGGTCTTTCTTAGATTCTACTGAGATTTTCTCTCGCAAAACCGTGGGCGTAACAACATCAACCCTGACGCCTAAGAGCCTCCTGAGGGATTCGGCTATTCCAGCGAGTTTCATGATGGTTGCGCCTTTGGTGTCGTCAATGTCAACCGTGATGTCGATGTCGCTCTGTGCATGAGCGTCCCCGCGTGCGACTGAACCGAAAAGCCTGGGATTGGTGGCTCCATACTTGCGGAAGATTGCGCCGATAGCATCGCTGTTATCAGCAATGAGTTTCTGTAGTCTCAGTGAATCTGCGCTGGCTGTCATGTTCCCTAGTCTACGCAAGGTTTTCTTCCCTGGGTAGGGGGTGCCTTGAGGCATAACCCCATAGACTTAGAGCTATGGCTATTGCAATCTCGGGCGAGACTAAATCGCGTATTGATCGTATTTGGAATGATTTTTGGTCGGGTGGTATTTCTAATCCGCTAGAGATTATTGAGCAGATGACCTATTTGCTGTTTATTCGTCGTTTGGATGATGCGCAGACTCGGGCTGAGAAGAAGGCTCGGTTGACTGGCCGCCCGGTGGAGAACCCGGTCTTTGGTGAGGGCCAGGAGCTGTTGCGGTGGCAGAATTTTAAGAATCAGGACCCGCAGGTCATGTTCGACCTGATGAATACTGGTATTTTCCCCTTTTTGCGGAATTTGGGGAGTCAGGTGGGTGGTGAGGCGTCCACTTATTCGCAGCATATGAAGGACGCTACTTTCCGTATTCCTTCCCCTGCCTTGTTGGCTAAGGTTGTTGATCAGTTAGATGCGATAGCTCTTGATGATCTTGATACGAGTGGTGACTTGTATGAGTACATGCTGTCAAAGTTGGCAACGTCGGGTACTAATGGCCAGTTCCGCACTCCGCGTCACATTATTGAGTTGATGGTGGCGATGATGGCCCCTGATGTTGAGGACGTCATTGTGGAAACTTTCACGCCACGATTGATACAAACGCGCGTGAACTACGATTTAGCCGCTTGATTGGTTCACTCAGAATTCCAATTCAGAATCTAGATCTTTCTGGAAATAAACAATTTTCTGATACCCATCGTTTCCCCGTCCTTCCTGGGGTAATAATGCCAACCAGCAGATCTCCAGAAGTCATCTGCGCCTTCTGAAAAAGCGATCAAAGGCCGATCGGGAAAGGCTTCAATCAACAGTCGAGCAAATTCGGCACCAAATCCCTGATTTCGATACTCCTCGCGAATCTCAAAGAACCAAATCTCCCTAACTTTCACTACTTCATCGATACCTATGTAGCTATCAGATAGATCCCAAAGCGTGATCTCAGCTCGACCAATCTCGGTGCCATTTAAACAGAGTTGCAGATAAGTGAACCCGCCCAGGCTGGTGTCACCGATTTTCCCTGCGCGGCCGTGCCACCAGTCGTTGTTGAACCCGCTAGTGCCGTACTCAAAAGGCGAAACGTAGTCCTGGGTCTGCTCTAGAATTTTTAGTTCAGCTTGATCCATAAAATAATGATAAAAAGGCCTACTGGTGGATACCAGCAGGCCGATCAAAGTTTCTTCCTAGGATTTGACATTGAGTGGCTGCTTGCTTCCGTCTCTGAACACGAATGTGACCTCACCTCCGGCAGCGACCGTTCCCGACTCGAGCATGGTAACCCGTAGGTAGGGGCTGAACTCAAGCTGGTCTCCCTCAAGGCCTTCGAGCTCCTGCTTGAAAAAACGGTAAGCAGCAAGCCGATGCTGCTTATCCTGAATCTGCTCAAGCAAAACACCATGAGCCGCCAACAGATCCTGATGCTTCTGATGCGCAGCATCAAAGGCACTCTGGTACTCATCCTGATCCTGAGCAACCCGAGCATTCCGGGCAATCAAATCCTCAAGCTGCTTAGAGGCCTTCTCAATCTGGCCAACAAGTCCAGCTGCCTCAATCTCCAGGTCGCTAGTATCTAAAATCTTCAACAAATCCAGCTCAAGCCCGGCATCCACACCGAGATTGAACCGTTGCTTCAGGGCTTCCATGAACATTGCCTCGAGACGCTTATTATCAATGTGTCCAGTAGTGCATTTCTTCTCGCCCGAGTACTTGTGTCCGCAGCGCCAGATGACCTTCTCGTACTTGGACCCAGCATGCCAGGTCTTAGCGCCAAAGTAGCTGCCGCAGTCCCCACAAACCAGGGTCGATGAAAACGGCCGGGTTCGATTACTGGACCGCTGAAACTTCGAGTGCTTGGCCAGCTCGCCGTTGACAAATTCCCATACGGCGGGATTGATGATGGCCTCGTGGTTTGCAGTCACGTAGTACTGAGGCACCTCCCCCTGATTCTTGATCTGCTTCTTGGACAAGAAGTCTCGGGTGTAAAACTTTTGGAGTAGCGCATCACCCTTGTACTTCTCATTACGCAAAATCGAGCGGATTGTCGTCGAGGACCAGTTCTTAGTACCTGCCGCTGTGAAGGTACCCGGCTCATCAGTCAAAGTCCTAGCGATGGCTCCTACAGACATGCCTTCTAGAAACATGGCAAAGATGCGCCGGACTAATGCCGCTTGCTGCGGATTGACCACCAAGTTTCCGTCCTCGCCTTTGTCATACCCCAAAAACCTTGAATACGGCACCGTCACTTTGCCATCTGCGAATCGCTTTCGATGGCCCCAGGTCACGTTCTCGCTAATTGAACGGGCTTCCTCCTGAGCCAAGGACGACATGATGGTAATCAGCAATTCGCCCTTCGCATCAAAGGTCCAGATGTTCTCTTTCTCAAAGTAGACCTCAACGCCCTTCTCCTTCAGTGAGCGGACGGTGGTCAGCGAGTCCACTGTATTGCGGGCAAAACGAGAGACGCTCTTGGTGATGATGAGGTCTATTTTCCCGGCCAAGGCATCGGCAACCATGGCTTGAAACCCTGCTCTATGTTTAGTTGAAGTACCGGTGATGCCCTCGTCTGTGTAGACCTTTACCAGCTGCCAGCCGGTGTGGTTGGTGATGTAATTGGTGTAGTAGTCAACCTGGGCGTGGTAAGAAGTTATTTGATCATCGTGGTCTGTAGATACGCGGGCATAACCAGCCACTCTCCGAACCGATGCTTCAGATAGCGACGTCCCAGTATGCAGGGCCCTCGTGGCTGGGATTTGGGTGACAACGCGAGCCATTTAAGCTTCACCTGCTTTCTTCTGAGCTTGCCGTTTTGCTTCAGCTTCTCGCACTCGTACTTCTCGGAATGTCTGTGATGCCTTGGCGCGGCGTTCATCGTTCCAGGCCGCTTTGAGCTTTTTACTTCGCTGGGCCTTAGTTTCCTCGCTCATGTTCTGATGCACACGCCGGGCCATTGCGGAGCGTTCTTCGGCACTGCGTTTGGCCCACATAGCCTTATTTCGTTCAGACAGTGCTTTGCGGCGTTCGTCTGTCCAGGCAGCACGCATGTTTGCTCGCCCTTGTGCATTGACCTTTCGCCTGGGTTTCTTGTTCCGGGCTCGGGCTTCTGCACGGCGGGCAAGAATCCTTTCCCTGTACTCAGGGTCCTGCCATAACTCCTTATGACGCTGGCTCCAGGCCTTCTTACGATCTTCGGTCCACTGTCTCTTCTTGAGATCGGAGACCCAGGTCTGTTCTTTTTGCTGGCCATCTCGGAAGATAATCTGCATCTTCTGGTCAGTGCACATGATGATTTGCTCGACACGTTGTTCGAAGACATTCTCATCAAACTCTTTGATGCCCAGTGCTAGGGCCAGCTGCTCTTGCAAGATAATTTCAGGAATGATTTTGGACTGACAGTCCTTGCTCTGTCCCGGCGTTCTCTTATCCCGGTTGGTGCGGCAAATCCACACGTATTTGACCTCACCCTGGGTATTTTTCTTGCCTGAGCGTGAATATGACCGGCCGCATATTCCGCATTTGACTCTGGATGTGAAGCAGGTGGTGGGTATGGCCCAGTTGGCTCTTGCCCCTAGCTCCCGGCGGCGCTGTCGTTCTTCCTGGACCTGGTCAAAGAGGCTTCGGTCAATGATGGCAGGCACTGCATTGTCCACTCGATACAGGGGCTTCTCACCTTGATTGATGACCGAGTGTTTGCCTAGTTCTGGGCTATGGTGGCGGCCCAGGGTCATGGTTCCGGTAAAAATTTCTGCTCGTAGCCAGGACCGGATGACTTCAGGGGCGATGGGTTCACCGCTGCGGCCGATGATTCCTTCTGCTTCGAAGATTTCTGACATGGTTTCGCAGGAGACTTCGTCGAGGTAGAGCTTGTAGATGCGGCGTACTAGAGCAGCCTCCTCCTCGATAATTTCGACATCGGTGCCGTCCGGTGAGCTGGTGTAGCCGTAGTGGCGGAAGCCATTGGCGAGTCCTTGCTCGAATTGTTTCTCGACCCGCCATTTCACGTTGGCTGAGAGTTGTTCAGATTCTGCCTGGGCAAAGGAGGCCAGCAAGGTCAGCATGAATTCGCCATCTGAATTCAAGGAGCTGATTCCCTCTTTTTCGAAGCGTACGTCAACGCCGAGGTCTTTGAGCTCTCGGACTATCTGCAGAAGGTCTACGGTGTTGCGGGAAAACCTGGATATGGACTTTGTCAGAATGATGTCGATGTTTCCTGCCCGTGCCTCATCGAGCATCTGCTGGAATTGGGGCCGGTTGGTATTTGTACCGGTCAGACCTGAGTCAGCGTAGACCCCTGCGAAAGACCATCCTGGGGTCGAGTCGATCAGGGTCTGGTAGTGGGAAATCTGAGCTGAGAGGCTCAGCGGTGTGCGCTCAGTTTCGAAGCTAATCCGGGCATATGCAGCAACCTGCACTAGCCCTTTTGTTGCTTGCGGGGCTGGGGTGATTCGCTCCATTCGTTTCATCAATTAGTCCTTCTGGTCAGGGGTTATTCCGTGTATCCATACATCACTCAAACCCCTGAGATAGTCAACGAAAGAGGCCATTTGCAGCTCGCCCAAAGGGGCATCTTCCCCTGTATCCGATTGGCAGAGCTGTTCGGCTTCTGAAGTGGTGATGATGCCTGCTTCTAGGAGCTTCCTGATGCGCGAGAGTCTTTGGTGGGAGGTGAATTCGGCCTGGAGATTCATCGTCTACCGCCCCTAGTTTTGAAGCGATGCTGGATGAAACAAGGGTGGGAGCAGTATTTGCGTTCAATAGACCCAGTTACTTTGACGGTTACCGTTTGGCCACAGTTACGGCAGGTGAGTTCTTGGGTGATAGTTCGTCGGTGATACTTCCACCAGGTTCGGCGACACTCAGTGCAGCAGAACTTTGAACCCCGGCGTAGTTCTATGAGCTTGCAGCAGTTCAGGCACCAGATTCCTTCCGGGTCTTCGTAGGGCTCAGCATTCGGGTCAATGGTGATACCTGCTCGAAGACAGTAGGTTTTGACCGAGTTGGGATTGAGTTCTAGATGCCTTGCAATACGGGCATAGGCGATGCCGTGTGCTCGCATCATCGTGATGCGATTTCGTTGTAGGTCTGTCAGTGCCATGGGTTGTCCTCCCCGATGGTGGGTGGATGAGGTTTCTTGCCCATACGCCCTTGGGGAGTCCCAGAACCGGACATGGTGTTTGATGTGCAGATACGAAAAAGGCCCCGCACCAACCCAACTGCTGTGGGCTGGCACGGGGCCATGACAAATCCATTCGAATACGTGAAGGGTTCAGTTAGCGGATACCGAGCTTCTTGTTCACCAGGTCCTGGACCGGCTGATAGAGGGCACCGAGCCTGCGGCGACGCTCCTCACCGTTACCGTATTCACCCCGCAACACGGCATTAGCCAGAGCATCCAGGTTCGGGGCAGCCGGTGCCGGGGCACGGCCAGCAATCAGCTCATTAACCCGACGCTGCACCTCACCATAGCGGGCTCCGAGGCGGCGCTTGCGCTCCTCCCCATTGCCGTATCGGCCCGCCAGTACTGCTCGGGCTAGCTCATCCACGCTGCCGCCAGGAGCAGTGGCGGCAGGCGGCTTAGGTGCAGCGGGAACTCCACCGTGTGCACCCAGGTAGGGGCCCAGTACGGTGGCTGGTGGGTAGTAGCGGCCAGGGCAGGCGGTAGCCGAGGCATCCTTATGCCCGATGATGCGAAGCTTGCCGTGACGAGACTGGATGTCGCGAATCAGTTCAGCGATGGTGCGCTTATCAGCCTCGGTTGCCCTGGGGTTGCATTCGATTCCAATACTGGTCTGATTGACCGGCCAGTTTCCGGCGTGCCAGGCCGTATCGGACTCGGCGACCATACGGGTGACTCGTCCAGCTTCCGCCACATAGTGGGCCGAGGAGCGGGCCTGGCCGGATGCGAACCAGTGCACGGTTCCGTCGAAGGTGGGGTTCTTGGCTGGGTCGTCCCAGTGGTGGATGACGATGGTGGTGATGCGGTTTCCTCCGCGCCCGGGGGTGAAATTGGCAGCTTGACGGTGGGTTAGGGTGTAGCTCATTGGCTGGGTCCTTTCGGTTCTGGGGCTTGGTGTTTGTGGCCGATGATGTCTAAGGCCTCACGGATTTTGGTTGGTACCGGCAGGCCTAGGCGGGCGGCGTTTTCCAAAAGGCTGATGCCTTCGTTGGAGATGTAGAAGAAGATGGTGGCGGTGCGCAGCACCCCGATCTCGTTGAATACGTGTATATCCAGCAGGTTGGCTAGGGCCACCAGGGCAAAGATGATGACCTTGCGGAAGATCCCTCTGAAGCCGATGGCTGATGAGAGGGTTTTCTCGGTGATGGCGGCCATGACTCCGGTGAGATAGTCGGCGATGACGAAGGCGGCTAGGACGATGATTAGTCCGTCGATACCGCCTAGGAGCCAGCCGCAGATTCCACCGGCAGCGGTGAAAATGCTTTGGATACTGATCCAGAAGGGCTTAGTGAACATGGGGCTGCAGCCTCCTTTTTGGGTTTTGGGCATCAGTAAAGCCACCAGCGACAACACGGTCACTGGTGGCTTTGAGCTGGAGCCTTTGTGTGGTTCTTAGGGTGGGGTTGGTGTGGTGAGTACGTCGAGGATTTGGTAAGCCACATCCAGTACTACCTCAGTTGGTTCTGGCAGTTGTGGCTGCGGTAAGGACGCTGGAGGTTGGGCGTCTGTTTGTGAGGTGGGTGTAGCGTCGATGATGGGGCGAATCTCAAGTGCTACTGATAGTTCAGGCTCTAGCTCAGGTGCCGCTAGAGGAAGGTTTTCCTTGTTCTGACTCATTTTTCACCTTTTCCATCTAGAGCAGCCTCGACGGCGTCGCAGAGTCGGTCATAGACTTCGGCTTCATCCCCGGTGAGTTCAACCGGGTAGGTAGCCAGTAGATTCTGCAACTGGGTGAGGTGTTCACTGTAGGTCGGTCCGATTAAGTGTGCTTCTTCATTCAAAAGGGCTTCTCGCTCTGCCAGGTACAGTGGGGCTTGGGCAGGATCTTTGAGGTCAAAGCTGCCGTCCTCAGCAATTACCGGCTGCCCCTGCTCATCCAGGACCGCGTACTCGGTGACAAGCTCTTTCTCGCTGGTGGCTAAGTCCTGGAAAGCGGTGAAGGCCATGGCCAGGAGTTTGGAACGTGCTCGTGAGGCAGCCCCTGCCAGTTTCATGGATTGTAGGAATGGGATCAGTGTTGGGAGGTAGCGGTTTTCAATACGGATCATCACAGGTTCTCACTTGTTGTTGATGGTTAGGACACGGCCGTTGGCATGGTGCTCAGCCCAGTGTTGGAGTAGGACTGCCAGGCGACGGTGCCGCCGCCGTTATCGCGGATGGACTGCACCCAGCCTCGGTTGAAGGTAGTAATCAAGGAGTTGACCCGCACGATCAATTCACTGATGCGGGCTGTCAGCGCTGTCATGGAATAGAAGGTGTTGTTGGTGACGATCATCAGGTCGTTACTGGTGAAAGCCACCTGGGCCCGGCCACCAGAACCTGACCAGCCCGGGAAGGTACCCCGCGTTCCTAAGGTAATGTCCTCTAAGGTCACGAAGCGATGGCCGGTGGTGTAGAACTTGTAGCCATGGGTGCGCAGGTCAGCGCCCATATGGATGCCGCGCTGCCCGTAGAACTTTCCCTTGGGATCGAAAGTGAAAAAGGTGTAGTTCTCACTCGTGGTGGTTTCTTGGAATGTCCAGGCGGTGTAGTCCCCACCTGGGGCCAGGTGGTTAATGATGCCCTGAACCGTCGGGGCATCTTTTTTGGCTCGGCGGCCCATATCGCCGATGTGTCGCGTGCCGAAGTAGAAACTCATCCCGGTTGAGCCGATGGTTCCCTCTAAGGTAGTTCCGTTGTGCCAGGCCAGCTGGGTAGGGCTGATGCGGATAGATTGATCCCATCCGGCCAAGCCCACCTGGATAGCGTTAGCCGCCAACTTGTCTGCAGTGATACTGCGGGCAGCGATGCGCCCGGCATTTAGGGTACCTGTGGTGATCTTTGCGGCATCCAGGTTAGCGATCTTGGCATTGATGATCGCGGCATCGGCGATCATTGCGGTCTTGATGTAGCCATTGGCGATGGTGAGTTTGTCGCTGGGATGCTGCCTGCCAAGATTCGGGCTGCTGCTAGATATCCTGTGGTTATTTTCGCTGCGTCCAGGGACTGGATTTTAGCGTTGGTGACAGCTGCATCGGCGATCATGGCGGTCTTGATGACAGCATTATCGATACTGGTGGTGCCGGTAATGTGGATCCGTTTGCCGTCGATCAGGATGGTTTCTGGCGAGACATTGATTTGGGCAATTAGCTCACCTTTGGTGGCTCTCAAGAGCACGTCGTTGCGGATGGCGATGAGGGCTTGTTCGTTGGTGTGTTGGTTGTTGGTGAACTCCAATCGTAGGGCGTCGTGGGCGGTAGCTGTTTCATCGGCCTTGGCTCTAGCTGCTGCCACTTGCGTGTTGGTTGTTTTCAGGGCAGCGTCGGTGGCTTTAGCTAGTGCGTCGACGGTGGCGATGTTCGAACGGACTGTAGCCAGGGCGGCTTCGAGCTCATCGAGATCAGCATGGATCTGGGAGCTGTTGATATCTGAGGCTAGAGACTTCCAGGTGGGCTGATTGTTGGTACCCAGGGTGTAGATCCAGATTTCAGTTTTGTCGCCGTTTTGTTTGAACCAGGTATCTCCAAGCTGGGCTGCAGACGGTTGAGTACTTCCGTAATGGATGGTGTTTTTTCCATCGGCTGATGCTTGGGCAGCGAGGGCTGTTTCATGAGCTGCGGCCGTTTCCTCACTCAGGTTTTCTAGGGCCCGGCTGACTGTCCTGGTTGAGGCAGATAACGTTGGGGATACGGAGCCAAGGCTCAGGCTGATGTAGGTTTTTGCCACCGGGTCGTAGCTGTAACCAGTGACCCTGGCCTTGAGGTTGGCCTTGAAGTCGGTGTGGATGACGCTGACTGTATCGCCTAGGATTACTCTCTCTAGTTTGGCTACACCGGCGTATTCTTCGGTGGTAGCCAAATCGATGAAATTGATTTCGTAGGAGGCAAGAGGAAGATCAAGCCCAGCAGTGTAAGCATCCCGTACTGCTTGCCGTAACGCTTCCTGGGCTTGGGCTAGCGGAAGCTCATCTTCTTTCGGTGTTTCGCCTTCTTTGGCTGCCTTGATGTGTTCAAATCGCATGACCCCTACTAGCGGTGCTGGGTAGTTAGCTAGGCGGGGCGAGTCCACGTACTTTTCGGGTAGAAGTAGGCCATCGAATCCAACGGGCAGGACTCGGGTGAGCATGGTGGAGGTATCGACAGTAGCCCGGTATCCGGTCAGGTTCTTCTGGTCTCTGATCGTTAGACCTCTATCTGCACCGAGTTGTTGCTGGTGGTTCAGATATAGGTTGTTGCGGAAAAACTCACCTCCGTAGCGGGAGGCGAAGGTATTGTCCTTCGAGGTATCCAGCAGACACTCAAGCACGCTTTGTCGCACGATCCGAACTGAGCGGATATGGCTGAGGTTGGTTACGAAGGTAAAGCTATTGGTTGGGGTGGCGTTGCTGCGAATTTGGGCTAGGGCTTGGTATGGGGTGCGGTTGGTGATGTTGGTGTCGGCAATCAGGACCTTGGCCAGGTCGAAGGAGATGTGTAGAGCGGTGATGCGTAACAGTCCTGCGAGGCTGGTTTCGACTGTCGTGATGCGAAAGGCCTGCCGGGTGGATGTGGTGGGCCCTGTTGCGGCGACCAGGTTGCCAGTGATGAGGTGCTCAGCATGTGGTGCGTCTGCTGGGTAGGTGAAAGTCAGCTGGTAGGTAGCGTTAATCGCTTCGGTGATCACCGCATCCATGATGTTGTTATCTAAAAGTCCGTAGCCGGATGCCGTGAAGGTAGTGGATTCGGGCGGGTGGACTGTGATCATGATTCAGTGCCTCCAAGTAGGCAGTTGGTTGGGTTAGGGGTCGCGCCAGGTGACTTCAAGGGACCAGGCGGTAATACCGGAGTTGGCCGAAGGTACGGTGAAGGTATTGTTTCCAGGCCGCATCATGGGATAGTCGCTGCTGATGGCATTGAGCTGGGCGGTTGCACCGGTATAGGCGGTCATCAGTTCCGAGTCCACAGTGATAGTGCTTGCTGGTGAGTTGATGACGTAGTAGGTTCCGTTGAGCCCAAACCGCAGGGTTCCGGTTCCGGTGAGCGTTAGTTTGGGGGCTGCATCGGTAAGACCTGGGTTAGTGACGACGGTAGAGCCGGTAGGGTTCAGGGTTTGCCGGTGGGGTGCTGGGTAGTAGGCGTAGGGTTGGCAGGTCACCGTCAGTTCAGCGGCTGCCCACCCGCTTGTTTCACCAGTCAAGGCAGTGAGCTGGGTGTGTTTGATGCGACGGACCCTTCCCCCATCGTGACTGAGGGTGATCGTTTTGGCATTAGAGAGGGCTGCAGCGAATTTTCGATAGTTGGCGAGTCGGTGTGTGCCCATAAAGAGCATGGGGATGGTGAAGGTGACATCGCCCCAACCTTTTAGGCGGGTGAGAGTTCCGGCCCGCCCTGCAACCTCGATGTCTTCTACTCGTTGAGTAGCAACGGGCCGCGGGACAGGGCCGGAAATGCGGATACCGAAGGTACTGCTGGGGGTGGTGCCCAAGGTAAATGAGTGCATTTAGAAGCTTCCTCCGGTAATCAGTGATGCGTGATGACTGACCCGCCCTAGGTGGGCATCCAGTCGTGGGGCAAGCTTGCCTACTAGGGTCCCATCATCGAGGACGACCTGGATGTTCAACCCGGCCAGGAGGTTGCGGCTGGTTGCCTCAACGAGATCTTGAACATCCAGACCTGACCCAGAAGCCTTGAGCACCGGGTAGGTCAAGTTCGGGTCCAGGACAGCTGGGGTGAGCGGGATATCAACCCCTGCTTCTAGATCGCTGAAGGCACCAAGGGCATCTGTGGCAAGGTCTGTTGCAGCATCGATTGCTCGTTGCCCGGTATCTTCGATACCTCCGGCTAGGCCTCGGGTGAGCATGTCACCGACCCAGGCCATTTCTTTGGAGGGTGAGTTAATGCCGAAGAAGCCGGTGATCGAGTCCCAGATTCCTTGGCACCAGGAGGCTACTTGGTTCCATAGCCAGCCTGAGAGCTGTTGGATTCCCTGCCAGAGTCCTCGGACCAGATCAGCACCGGCTGATATCAGCTGGGGCACCCCATCGATCACTGCCCGCACGATGGCGGTGATGATCTGCGGAATAGCTGCAACTACGGCAGAAATAATTTCTGGCAGAGCAGAGACCAGCGAGGTAAGCAGCTGAATACCTGCCTGAATGATTTGCGGGATGGCTGAGGCGATAGCGGTGATGATCGCTGAGATGATCTGGGGCAGCGCGGCCACGATGGTTTGGATAATCTGTGGCAGCGCCCCGATGAGAGCCACCAGTAGGTCGATGCCCGCTTGGATAATCTGTGGAATCATGGCCAGCAGGTTGGTGATGATTGAGTCAATGATTTGCGGTAGAACCGCAACAATGGTCTCGATGATCACCGGCAGGGCCGAGATCAGCGCCGTTAAGAGGCTGATACCTGCTTGGATTAGTGCGGGGATCCCGGTTGCCAAGAACTCGACGATCGCGGTGATGATGGCAGGTAGAGCCTCGATCAGCACCGGGATTGCTTCTAGCAGGCCTTGGGCTAGACCCAGGATGAGAGTGAGAGCTGCTTCAAGAATCATAGGCAGGTTCTCAATGAGCCCCTGTACCAGAGCCATGATGGTTGCCACCATGGCAGGCAGCAGCTGAGGCAGTGCCTCACCGATACCGGTTACCAAGGTTGCGATTACCTGAGCAGCAGCCTCTAAGAAGAGAGGCAGGGACTCCAGCAGCGCGGTCAGCAAGGTGGTGACCAGAAGCAGAGCTGATTCAGCCACAGAGGGAAGCACCGAGATCAGTCCTTCTAATAGAGCTGAAATAATCTGCACCCCGGTCTCCAGCACCACTGGCAGCTGCTCAGTGATGAAAGCAAGTGCCTCAGCAATGATGGTGTCGAAAGCCGCGATAACCCCGGGGATGCCGTTTTCTTCAAAGGCAATGGTGAGGGTATCGACCCAGCCATTGACCATGGGCAGCACCGTTTCAGCCAGTGCAGCAGTCACCCCTCCAGCCAGTAGGCCTTTGAGGTTGTTGACCCCATCCTCAAGTGTGGCCATTTGACCGGAGAAGGTCTTGGATTGAGCTTCCATCGCACCGTGGAAGCGGCCGCCTTCAGCGGTAGCTGAGGCAAAGGCTTCAGCCACCATGTCTGCGCTGATCGCGCCCTTGGCCATCTCGTCCTTGAGCTCGCCGATGGATTTACCCGTTTGGCGGCTGATTTCCTCCAGAGGGTTAAACCCCGCGTTAATCATCTGGTTCAAATCCTGGCCGGTGAGCTTACCTGTGGAGGACATTTGAGCAAAGGCCAGTGTCAGGGATTCGAGCTTGCCAGCATCACCTTGGGAGATATCACCGAGTTGGTGCAGGCGCAGCTGGGCTTCTTCGGCACTGATCCCAAAAGCCATGAGGGTCTGGGTGTTTTTGGCCAGGTGCTCCATGCCGAAGGGAGTGGCCGCAGCTTCCTTCTTGAGGTTATTGACCAGCTCTTGTGCCTTAGCCTGATCTCCAAGCATGGTGGTGAAGCTGGTGGTGTATTCCTCCATCTGGGCGTTGTAGGCCACTCCGTCTTTGAGCACCCCGACGAAACCTTTGGAGATGCTAGTGATCGCTGAACCGATGGCTTTGATACCCCCGATGATGACTTCGCTAGCCAAGTTGGCTTTGAGTACATCTCCGAAGAGAGAGGTTTTCTGGGTGCCTTCATCGAGCTCATTACCGAGTTGATCAACTTCGCCGGTGAGCCGGTCGGCTCCTTGAGCAGCGTCCTTGAATTCTCCTTCTGTCTGACCAGTTTCGTCCCCTAGGGTATCTAGGGCCTTGGTGTTGTCGGCAAGTTCCTTTTCCAGGGTGTTCAGGGTGGCGGTGGCATTGTTGAGCTGAATCTGCCAGTTCTTAGTTCGAGCGTCATTCTCGCCAAAGGACTGGGCAGAATTCTCCAGTGCTGCTTTGAGGGTTTCTACCTTGTTGCGGTGGGCTTCGACTTCCTTAGCCAACTGCGCGTTCTTGGCGCTCAAAGCTGCGGCGCTGGTTTCGTTCTTGTCGAATTGAGAGGCGACCAGTTTCATTTCTGAGCCCAGTACCCGCATTTCGCGGTTGATCTCGGTCAGGGCTTTTTTGAATTCACGCTCGCCTTCAACACCAATTTTCAGGCCGAATGTGGAATCAGACATGAGGCGCTTCACTTCCCGGTATCTGTAGTTGAAGGGTTATATTCCCTCAGGTATGACGTCATCGATGGTCAGGAGCCGGTAGGGGGTGGCCCGCCCGGTCTCTTGCTTCCAGCACTCCACCAGATCCAAGAGGAAACCAAAGGGCATGAGCCAGACCTGCTCTAAGCTCAAGTGCAGGTGGCTAATGCCCACGTAGATCAATCGGGTAAAGACTGCCGCCTCGCTTTCTAGGGCTTGGCTGCTGGTGCTTTTGGGTCTGAGAGGATCTCTCGCTTGGTGCCTTTGACTAAGGCTGCGCTGATGGCTTCCTTGTACCCGGCCAAATCTCCTGGGACGGTGAGGATTTCTAGGTCCTCGGCGGTGATTTCAGGTTTTGGATCCTGTGGGTTGGTGAGGTTGTGGATCAGCACGGACTGGTTGGCTAGCAAGGCGATTAGCCAGGTGACTTCGGTTAAGGACTGGGCGATATCCTCACTGGTCTCTAGGGCAGCCCCAATTTTGTCGAGCCCGCCGTAGCGTTCGGCGATGAGGCGGGTAGCTCGGGTGGTGAGGATGAGCTCGAATTCTCGTCCGGCGATAGTGATACGGGCTTCGGTACGTGTAGTCATTGGTTTTCTCCTGCAGGGTGTGGGTGGGGTTAGGATGAGGACGCTGCGGCACCGGGTTCGTAGACCTTGGTGTACCAGCTCGAAATCACCTGGGCTCCTACACCTGTTGCCCCTTCGGTCACTTCTGCCTTCCAGGGGTGTTTACCGGTGGAGTCTGGCTTATTGCGGCGCATAATGGTGCCCTCAATCGAGGGTGTTTGGAAGGTAATGGAGTCACCCTTGGTCGCGAGCGTCGTGGTGGGAAGGGCGAACTTGACCTTGTAAAGCCAGAAGTACTTGTACTTGCCGTTAGCCTTGGCGGCGCGGAAGCCGATGGCCACGGGCTTGCCGCCGTCCTCTGAGGATGAGATGAGTACTCCGTTGGCATCAACGCGGGCGCCGGTGAGGGCTGCTGCAACGGCTGAACCGATGTCATCGACGCCCAGGGTGAGGGTGCCGGATTTGAATTCTTTGACGACTTCGCTCGGTCCGTCATCGGCGTAGAGGATGGCTTCAGCAACTTCGACTGAGAGTTCGGCGCTGATGGCTTTGGCGAGCGGGGTTGGGGTGGCGTAGGTTTCTTCGCCAGTGGTGTTTTCGGTGATGGTGGCGTAGTAGAGCTTGTCGAGTCCAATGGTGGCCACGGTAGTGTCCTTTCACGAGAGTATGGGGTGAGGTACATAAACTTGAGTTGGTAAGGCACACACCAGGGTGCCGATAGCTTGTGAGTGATGAGGTGCCTTGTGATGATTGATCGTGTGCCAACGACCGATGAGTTCCGTCCAGCCGTCTTGCGGGTTTTAGCTGACGGGAAGATTCTGAGTTTCTCTGAGCTTTGCCAGGCGGCAGCTGACTACCTCAAGCTCAGCGAAGCAGCCCGGAACGAAACGCTCCCTAGTGGGCAGCCCAGGTATCGCAACCGCATGAACTGGGCGTGTTCTGCTGTGGTGAAGGCAGGGTTGGTGATCCGGCCTGAACGTGGCATGTATCAGATCGCTGAAAACGGGCTGCTGGTTGATGCCCGAAATCTCACCTCCTATAGCGAAAAAGATCTGCTGGAATGGCCCATGTGGCAGGAGTACCAGCAAGAAATCGCTGAGCGTAAGGCTGATGAAAGCACCACTACACCTACCAGTGCAGCCGGTGCGGCTGATGAGGGCGACCCGATTGAACGGGCCATTGACCTGACCCGTATTCACAATGCTGCCGTTGAGACTGAGCTACGTCGCAAACTGCAAGAAGGAACCCCAGCCTTCTTTGAGAAGGCTGTAGTCGATTTGCTCTGGGCCATGGGCTATGGAGGCCCGCACGGTGAACGAGAGCACCTGGGTAAATCCGGGGATGGAGGCATCGACGGAGTGATTCGCCAGGACGCATTGGGCTTGAACAAGGTCTATATTCAGGCCAAGCGGTATGCTGATGGGAACTCGGTGGGCCGTCCTGCTATCCAGCAGTTCTTCGGTTCGCTCTCTTCACGTGGTGCTGATCGAGGCGTATTTATCACCACCTCCCGCTTCTCGGAAGAAGCTAAACGGGAGGCAGAGGTATATAAGACCATCATCCTCATTGACGGTATCCGCCTGACCAAGCTCATGCTCGAATACAAGGTCGGGGTGCAACCAGCCCAGCAGCTGACGCTTTTCCAGGTCGATGAGGATTACTTCGACTCAGATCTGGGTTAGCTGCCAGGCAGCACAGTCGATGGCGTAGTGGTGGTAGCCGGTCTCCGCTTCGTAGCCCACATAGGTGCGTGCCTCCACCGTGATCTGCTGCCTGCCTAATTCCCTGGTCAAGGCATCGCGTAGTGGAAGGTAGTTGCCGGTAGTAAACAGGGACAGCCGCACATGCTCAATTTGCACACCGGCAGTGTTTGCTGCGTGTAGGTCAAAGACATCGGCGATTGGGGTGAGCACTACGAAGCTTGCCGGAGCTGGTGAATCTGTGAAAGCCCCGGTTTGGGTGGGAAGCTGCAGAGCTGTACACAGGCGTGTTAGCCGTTGCAACAGAGGCTGGCCGGTCATGGGCTGATACCTCCAAACTTCGTGGCCATGGTTTGTTTCATTGCTTTCACTGCAGCAGTTCGGGTTTGGGCCCGGGTTGGTGCCAAAAAGGGTCTTGGCTGTTGACGGGATGAGCCGTATTCAAGGATGGTTGCGATTTTGGCGTGAGAGGTGCCGTCGCGGCGGTTCTCAGCGAATCCGATCTTGATATTGATGGTGCCTTTGGAGGTTGCCCCCACTGGTGATGTTCCGAGTGCTGCCAGCAACTGGCCCGTTGACTGGCTGGGTCGTTTGCTGTGTCCGATTGCCCCAGTGAGGTTGGTTCGCATTCTGGGTTCAACGATTGCAGCTCCTGCTTTGAGGGCATCGGCAGCGAAGGCATCGACCTGGGAAGCTGCAGCGTCCAGGGCATCGAGGAATTTTGTTGGCAGAGTGATCTGGGCTTTAGCCATGCTGGGCTTCTCCTTCCGGGGTGCTGCGGTGAGCGAGAACTTCAAGATAGCGGGAGGCGATAGTTTCAATAGAGTCGATTCGCCACTGGGTGCCTTGGTAGAGGATGAGATCACGCTCATCGATACTCCAGTCTGGGTGCGAGCGGAAGCGAAAGCGGATAGTGGCTTGGGTGAAGGCTGCCCGGTTCACCCAGGCGGCTGTTGCATGCCGGTGCTCGACAGCGGCCTGCACGGTTGCTTTGATACGGGTATGCGTGGTGTGGAAGCCTGCCTCATCGGTGGCTGTTTGTGGCGAAAGAATCTGAATCTGGTGTTTCATCAAACCGAAGGACATGATGGGTGCCTTCCTTGGGTTAGAGTTTCCATTCCCTATCCAGCACTAGAAGCCGGTTGACAGCTTCCCAGACTGAGTTGGCTGCTTGGGGCTTGTCATTCCAGAACCCGCCGGTTGACCCGTCGCGGGATTCGTAAAAGTGCGAAGCGAGCATAATGATGGCTTGTTCGGTCGCTTCAGGCATGGGGTTGGTGTGGTAGTGGCCGTCCGGTAAATGCTGGTAGCTGGTGGCGTAGGAGGTGGCAGCTGCCTGCAGATGTGCCAGAAGGTCATCGTCCTGGTCGTGGGTGAGAATCAGGTTCTTTTTGATTTTTCCCAGTAGGTCTGCAGGCATGGCTGCCACCTCCTTTCATGAAGGGTTATGAGGGTTAGGTGGTCTTCTGGGTGAGGACCTGTACGGCTTCAGGCAGGATGAGCTTGCCGTCGACTCGCTGGGTGGCGAGGAAGCCGACCTGGCCGCTGGTGGCGAAGAGCTCGTTGAGGCGCTTGAAGGACCGTCCTTGCCGGTCAGCGATCCAGTAGTAGGAGAAGTCACCGAAAGCCACGGACTTAGCTGAGGCCTTGATTTCTGGGACGAAGGTGGAGGTTGCGACCGGGCGGCCCAGAATCGTATCTGGTGCCCCTAGGGTCAGGGCAGGCTGCCAGAGGTACTGGCCGGTTGAGTCCTTGAGTTTGCGTACCGTCTTGACGGTGGCATCATTCATCAGCCAGGTCGCGTTCTTCCGGTAGGGAGCTCGAAGGGCATAGTGCAGGTCGATGAGCTCATCGGCGGTGATATCAGTGGCCTTGGCTGTGGTGACAGGGCTCGGTGCACCGCCGGTGGCTGCGAAGATGCCAGTAGGCTTGCCTCGGCCGTCGCCGGTAATGAAGGCTTCTTCTTCAGCTGCACCGATCCGTCGGGCGAACTCATCGGCTAGGTAGGCCTCCACGTTGAAGGCCGCATCCTGCAGCAGTTCCTCGCTGATTTTCAGGAAGGTGCCCAGCTTGAAGGCTGAGAGGCTGACCTGGTCGAAGACCTCATCGGATTCGCTCATGGGTTTGCCTTCATCCAGCCAGGCCGCTGCCCCGTGGGTGGAGACCACAGGGATCTTGCGGTCCCCGCTGGTGGTCTGGATGACCTTCGCGATCGAACGCATAACGTTTTCATCGGCCAGGGAGGTCACCAGGGTTGCTTCGAATTCATCGGGCACCAGGTAGCCGCCTTCTGAATCGACGCCTTCAGATAGGGCGTTGCGGATTTCTAGGGGCGAGTGGTTCAGGCGCATCGCGTCCCAGAAGGCTGACCTGTAGGCGTTGCTGGCTCGGCCTCGCTTGGTTTCCTCGGGGGCATCGGGGCTGGTGCCGGGCATGGAGGTCAGCGGGGTTGCGGTGGCGCGGGCCAGTTCGCGCTCCATGCGTTCGGCGCGTTCGGTGCGGCCGATTTCTTTGGTGAGGGTATCGAGTTCTGCTTCCATACGGGAGTAGGTCTGCTCGTCCTCGGCGGTGAGCAGGCCGTTGTTGGCGCTGCGGCGTTCATCGAGAAAGGCCTTAGCCTGCTCCCAAAGTGTGGCTCGACGGTCAAAGAGCGTGGCTGTGGTGGTCATGATGAATCTGTTCTCCAATCAATAATGTGGGTGGGGTTAGTGGGGTGCGGTCATGAGGGCCGCGTAGGCTTCAGCGATGCTGCGGCCTGTCGCCTGCGTCAGGGCGGGCTGCTGGTGGGTGATTTTGTTGACCAGGGCGAGCTCTGCCTGATGACGGTTGAAGACCACCCCGCTTGCTTTCAGTGGTTGGATGGTGCCGGTGTGGATCTCATCAGCAAAGCCCATCTGCATTGCTGCGGTAGCGTCCATCCAGGTCTCGGCGTCCATGAGACGGGCCAGTTTGGCTCGTTGCATCCCGGTTTTCAGCTCGTAGGCGTTGATGATGGATTCTTTGACGGCCTGGAGCATGTCGATGGCTCGACCGAGTTCCTGGGTGTCGCCTGCAGCCAGAGTGGCTGGGTTGTGAATCATCATCATGGACACCGGGGTCATTTTCACGGTGGAGGCTGCCATGGCGATGACGGATGCGGCGCTGGCAGCTAGACCATCAATGATGACGGTCACGTGCCCTGGGTAGTCCAGCAGCATGTTGTAGATCTGGGCTGCTGCGATGCAGTCACCTCCGGGTGAGTTGATCCAGACGGTGATGTCCCCGGTGCCTGCTTTGAGTTCGTTTTCAAAGAGGGTGGGTGTTGTTTCATCGTCGAACCAGGATTCTTCGGCGATAGGGCCGTTAATATGCAAGACCCTCACCTCGTTGGTGTCGGGGTGAGGGTCGCTCCAGTTCCAAAAACGTCTACTCATTGTTTCTCCTGTGGGGTGGGTCTTTCGTGGAGTCTGCTAGCTGGTTGGGTTCTTCAGCGGCAGTGGTGTCAGGTTGGGTGCTGGCGTAGGCTCCGGCGAGGTTGAGGGGCAGCATGTTGCCGTTGATGAGGTATTCGTCGCCTCCAGCTTCGGTGGGTATTCGGTCGAGGTTTTCTAGGGCGCGGATGTCGTTGGCGCTCATCCACCCGTTTTGCCTAGCTACTGCGTACCCGTTCATGCGGCTCACGTAGTCGCCGCGTAGGAGGCCTTCGAGATTGAATTTGACGAAGATGCCCGGTTTTTCTTTGGGGGCCAGCAGGGTTTTGGTGATGGCTTGTTCCCAGCGGATGACCCAGGGGTCGAGTGTGTATTTCACGAACTCCAGGGACTGTTGTTCGATGTTGGAGAAGCTGGATTTTTCCAGATCCCCAATCATGTGCGGTGGGATGCGGAAGATCCGGGCGATCTCGTTGAGCTGGAACTTCCTGGTTTCTAGAAACTGGGCTTGTTCTGGTGAGACCGCGATCGGGGTGTATTTCATCCCTTCTTCCAATACAGCGACTTTGTTGCCGTTGCGGGCTCCACCGAAGGTTTTTTGCCAGGATTCGCGAACCCGCGAGGGGTCTTTGATGGTTCCGGGGTGCTCTAGTACGCCGCCGGGGGCTGCCCCGTTGGCGAAGAAGGAGGCCCCGTAGTCTTCGGTGGCCATGGCCATGCCGATGGCGTTTTTTGCCATGGCGATGGGTGAATATCCGACCAGCCCATCAAAGCCGAGCCCTGGGATGTGCAGGACGTCGGTTGCGCTCAGGGTTACGATCCCGGTTGGGTTGGTGGGGTCGGTGGTGCTGGTTTGGTAGTTGTAGTAGAGGGCTCCGGTTTTGTCGCGGCCGACCTGGATGCGGTTGGGCATGAGGGGGTAAAGAGCTAGGATTTCGCCTTTGCCGTTGCGGATGATTTGGGCATAGGCGTTACCCCACAGCAGCAGGTGGGTCATGAGGGTTTCCCGGAAAACGAAGCTGGTCATCTCGGGGTTCGGTTCATCGTGTAGGAGCCGGTAGAGCGGGTGGTCGATGGCTTTTTCTTTCCCACCGTCCTCCCTTGTTCGGTAGAGGTGCAGGGGCAGTCCGGCGATTGCTTCGGCCAGGATCCGCACGCAGGAGTAGACGGCGGTCATTTGCATGGCGGTGCGTTCATTGACGGCACGGCCGCTGGAGGTGGTACCGAAGAAGAAGGAGTGACCAGTGCTGAGGTGATGGTTGCTGATGGTGCGGGGTTTGAACCAGCGAAAGAAACTCATGAAAGATCTCCTTGCACAAAGAAAAGCACTCCTCACGAACTGTGAGAAGTGCTTTAGAGAGAATCAAAAAACGCTATCTATCTGAAGCTAGCATCGCGTAAACGAGCGTGTCAGTCCACTCGCCCTTGGAGAACCAATCCTGCCGATGGTGAGCCTCTTTCAGCATCCCCAACCGCTCCGCTAGCTTTGCTGAGCTGTCATTCCGAGCGTCCATCTGGGCAATCACTCTGTGGCATTTGTATTGATTAAAAGCTGCATCAAGCACCGCCTTAACAGCCTCTGATGCGTAGCCCTTACCGCTGAAGGTGGGATCGAGTACCCAACCAACTTCAGCAACTCGATGCTTTACATCAGTGAACCAAAGGAGGACATCGCCAATGACATTCCCCTCGAACTCAATGATGAGTGCTAGAGCCTCTGAAGGGCCATCCAGATCAGTTTTCGCTACACGTTCTTGGACCTTAGTTTTTGCATCAGACAAGGTCCATGGATCATCAAGTAAGTAGCGAGCAACATCTTCTCGACTATAGAAAGCATGCAAAGCAGCTGCATCTTCTGGCTCATGCGCTCGAAGTTTTAACCTCGGAGTTGAAATCGGTAGATCCATATCAGTCCTTAAACTCAATGCACTAATTTTCTCAAAGGCATTCCTAGAAGACAAGCAGCCCTCGCTCATCATAGATAGAGCCTTCACTAGGCAGGTTGCCGCATCTAATGGCTCGGTCAAGGGCCATGATGGTGGCAACCACCCCGTCGATTTTCTCGGTGGACTTTTGCTTATCGGGTTTGATGTTGCCTGCCGGGTCAGTGCGGATGTGGATGTTATCGACCATCCAGGAGAGCACCGGGTGCCCGCCGTGGGCGAGCTTTCCCTCCAGGGCCAGTTTCATGAACTCTTTGGACGGTGGGCTCATATCTTTGAAGCCCTGGCCGAAGGGCACCACGGTAAAGCCCATGGCTTCGAGGTTCTGGCTCATCTGCACAGCACCCCACCTGTCATAGGCGATCTGACGAATATCGAACCGTTCGCCGAGTTCTTCGATGAAGGCTTCAATAGCGGCGTAGTGAACGACATTGCCTTCGGTCGTCTGCAGATGCCCCTGAGTGGCCCAGTCATCGTAGGGGACGTGGTCTCTTGCGACCCTGAGTTTCAGGTTTTCTTCCGGGATCCAGAACCAGGGTGCGATCACGTACTGATCTTCAGCATCCTGGGGTGGGAAGACCAAGACGAAGGCAGTGATGTCGGTGGTGCTAGCCAAATCCAGCCCGCCGTAGCAGGTTCGTCCTTCCAACTCCGTCAGGTCTACTGGGTTCGCGTTGGCCTCCCAGACATGCATCGGCATCCAGCGCACCGATTGTTTGACCCACTGGTTCAGGCGTAGCTGACGGAAGGTGTTCTCCTCGGCCGGGTTTTGCCTGGCTGAGTGGCAGGCTTGCTGGACTTTCTCCACTGGCACGGTGATCCCTAGAGAGGGGTTGGCTTTGAACCAGGTGGATTCAGCCGTCCAGTCATCTTCTGGCGCTGCCCCGTAGACCACCGGGTAAAAGGTCGGGTCGTGTTTCTTGCCCTCAATAAGGTCGAGGGCTTTTTGGTGATATTCGTAGCAAATCGAATGTGTGTCGGTACCTGCGGTGGTGATGAAAAAGTAGAGCGGTTGGGTACGGGCATCACCGGAGCCCTTGGTCATGACATCGACCAGGGCCCGGTTGGGTTGAGTGTGTAACTCGTCAAAGACCACCCCGGAGATGTTGAAGCCGTGCTTGGAGTAGGCCTCCGCGGAGAGAACCTGGTAGAAGCTGTTGGTTGGGGTGTAGATGATGCGTTTTTGGGAGGCCTGGATTTTCACGCGCTTGGCCAGTGGCGGGCACATACGGATCATATCCGCTGCGACCTCGAAAACGATGGAGGCCTGTTGGCGGTCGGCGGCGCACCCGTAGACTTCGGCGCGTTCTTCGCCGTCCCCGCAGGTGAGCAGGAGGGCGATGGCGGCGGCCAGTTCGCTTTTACCCTGTTTCTTGGGGATTTCGACGTAGGCGGTGGTGAACTGGCGGTAGCCGTCGGGTTTGATGGTGCCGAAGATGTCGCGCACGATTTGTTCTTGCCAGTCGATCAGTTCAAAGTTTTTACCGGACCAGCGGCCCTTGGTGTGTTTGAGGGCCTGGATGAAGGCCACAGCGTAGTCGGCGCGTTTCTTGTCGTAGTGGGAGGTCTCGGCCATGAAGCGGGTTGGTTGGTAGCTGGTGAGGGTGCGCATCAGGTTTGGGCTTCTCCTTCCACGAGGTGCTGGGAAAGGGCCAGCACCCCTGCGGTGTGTGGGGTGCTTGGTTTCGGCTGGTGGGGTGTTAGAGGGCTGCGAGCATTCCGAAGGCCCAGGCTCCTGCTTCGGCCTCTGAAGTGAAGTCCTGATGGTCGGCTGCTGAGTAGAGGGTGTGGGTGATGGCCGCTGTTTCGCTGCGGTCGGCGCTGGTGTAGGTGTAGATGTGGGCTTCGTAGCCCATGGCGCTTCTCTCGTAGTTCCAGCCCCAGCGGGTGACCATGATGTGGCCTCCGACGGGCATCATGTTGCCTTGAAAGCGGCAGGCTTTCTTCAGGTCCTTGGCGGTGGTGATGGTGTCCATTTCGGTGTAGTGTCCGTGCTCCAGCATGATGGGGTTCCTTCCGGGTGTGTTCTTGTCTTTGGGTACTGTCTATATAGCCATAGGATTTGAACACTATCCAGCGGCATTTGGGCTGGTCATGCACTACTTTCTAGAGATGTATATCCCTTGAATTTCCGGTCGAAAGCGGTGGATTTCTAGCAGGTAGAGACCCATGTCGGTGGGTCTCTAGAGCTGCTCCGGCACAGCTGGCCGGGGGTTGTTATTGGCTGCTGGTGGGGCTGAGAATCTTGAAGGTATCCTCACCGGGTATTAGACCCAGGTGAGAGCCACTGTCCCAGGCAACGTGGACGGTCCCTACATCATCAACCAGCTCGACAGTTCCAACATCGCCTGGGGTTAGGGCTGTGTAGGGGTCACTGGTGCTGATGAGGCGGATGCGGGTACCTGGTGCCGGGTGGGTGCTCATGCTGCCTCCGGGGTAGGTGCGGTTTTCCAGGCAGCGTTGCCGTCCAAGTTGGCCAGCAGGGTTTTGCGGACCTGCTTGTAGTCAGGGCCGTTGAGTCCCAGGCGGATAAGCCAGCAGCGCATGGCATACTTGGCCGACCCTTCGGTACTCGAAGTGGCTGCAAGGGTGCGGGAGGTTGCCGCGTTCTGAGCGACTTTTTCAAGGAGCACCTGGCAGGCCTCAATCTGCTCAGTGGTGTTACTGCTGGTGAACCAGGGGCAGGTGACGGTATCCTCAGCCAGCTCCACTCTGATCTGGCTTTGCGGTACCTGCAAGGCGGCTGCCAGCAGGTGAGCCTTAGCGCTGATACTGCGAGCGATATTGTCCTGGTGCTGCTTAGCCCAGGCCTCCCGGTGCAGGCTGATGCTCTGATCCAAGGTGGTGATGGTGACCGGGAAGTCGGTGATGTCCTGCGGTTCATAGCCTTCACCTTCGAGGTAGCGAATGATGTAGCTGACCATGCCGGTGGGGATGTCCTTGCCCCAGTAGACCAGCCCGCCGGGGTAAATGTAGGTGGTGACGACCTTGTAGGTGTAGGCCTTATCGGGGCTGGCATCAATCCGGGGTGCATCGGCCAGATCAGCGATGGCCCGGGCCATAGCGGCCAGTTTGACCTTGGTTTTTGCACCCTTGAAACTGGTGGCAAGGGGGCGGGTGTACTTGACCATGAGTGAACCTCGATTCTTCGCTTGTGGATTGAATTGGTCATGTACATACAGCCCTAGATACGGCGCACTCTCAAGCACACCGCCCCACTTACCGCTAGAGATCATAAGCACCACCCCTCACCGCTTGACTAGTGGTGGTTTAGGCAGCTCGTTCGACCTCTTTGACCAGCTGAAGATAGCTGTATTCCTTGCCGTCTCGAATACATTTGATACCGGCTGCGTCCCCTGTGTCCTTGGCGTAGCGGCGCAGAATGACGCTGGCATACTTCTCATCCAATTCCATGCAGTAGGCAATCCGCCCCAGAGCTTCGCAGGCCATGAGGGTTGAGCCTGAGCCAGCGAAGGTATCGAGCACAATGGCATTGGCCTGGGTGGAGTTACTGATCGGGTAGCCCAGCAGATCCAGGGGTTTAGAGGTTGGATGGTCTGAGTTCTTCTTGGGCTTGGCGAAATTCCAGATAGTGGTTTGCTTCCGGTCTGCATACCAGGCATGCTTGCCTCCCTTCAGCCAGCCAAAGAGCACCGGCTCATGTTGCCACTGATAGGGTGAGCGGCCCAGTACCAGCGAATCCTTGACCCAGATACAGGTACCCGAAAGGTAGAAACCGGCTGCTTTAAAGGCTGTGCGGAAGTTCAGGCCCTCGGTATCGGCATGGAAGATATAGGCTGAGGCTCCCTTCTCACAGTGTTCGGCCATGAGGGTGAAGGCCTCGGTAAGGAACTGGGCGAAGGCATCATCTGCCATCTTGTCGTTCTTGATCGAGAGCCCAGAGGTGGATTCGAAGGCGACGTTATAGGGCGGGTCGGTGAGCACAAGGTTGGCGAGTTTCCCCTCCATCAGGGTCTCTACGTCCGTAGCGTCGGTAGCGTCCCCGCAGACCAGCCTGTGACGTCCCAGCGTCCAGATGTCTCCGCGCTTGGCGAAGGCGGCAGCTTCAAGGGCAGCGGTCAAATCGAACTTATCGTCCTGGATTTCAGTGTCATCGAGGCTGCCGATGAGGGAGGCGATTTCTGCTTCATCGAAGCCGGTCAGCTCCGCGTCGAAGTCCGCTACATCCAAATCTGCAATAACGAGGGCGAGTTTAGCTTCGTCCCAGTCGCCGCTGATCTTGTTCAAGGCAACGTTGAGGGCTTTTTCGCGTACTTCATCGAGATCAACGACGACGCAGTCCACCTCGGTATGGCCCAGATATTTGAGAGCGGTCAGGCGTTGGTGGCCGCCGACCACGTTGCCTGTTCTCTTGTTCCAGATCACAGGTTCGACATAGCCGAATTCGGCCAGGGAGCGGGTGAGTTTTTCGAACTCAGCGTCCCCTGGTTTGAGTTCCTTGCGGGGATTGTAGGTCGCTGGGGTGAGTTTAGAGATGGGTAAATTCTGGATGAGCACGATCTTGGACCTCCTTTCGCAAGGCTCGGGTGAGATGGGAGTAGCGTTCCCAGGTGCTGTAGGTGGTGAAGTAGCCGTAGGTGCCTGCTTGGTCGTATCGGCTCCAGCGGCGCAGGTCCAAAAATTCGATCATGGCTGAAGGGCGTAACGGGAAGATACTGGCGCAGATTTCAGTCAAGGTGCTGTCGTCGAGCAGGCCGGTGCCGTGGGTATCAACGGTGAAGGCTACGGGGTCTGCTTTGCCGATGGCATAGGAGATGGCGACGGTTGCTTCTTTGGCTGAGCTGGTTTCGACCAGGGAGCGGGCGATATGCCTGGCCATGAGAGCTGCGGTGCGGTCTACCTTGGAAGGATCTTTACCTGCGAAAGCACCACCTCCGTGGGGTGCGAGTCCGCCGTAGGTATCGACTGCTAGCTTGCGGCCGCTGAGCCCGCTGTCGGCTTTGGGTCCTCCGGTGATGAAGGGACCGGCCGGGTTGATCAGGATAGTTGCGTTGTCAGCTAGTGGGATATCGCCTAGTGCTGGGCCGATAACCAGGGATCGGAGTTCTCGGGTCAGCTCTTCGCGTTTCTTGGAGGGCAGGTGCTGGATGGAGACCACAATGGCGGTGGATTCGATTGGGCGGTTGTTCTCGTCGTAGCGGAGGGTGACCTGGGCTTTGCCGTCTGAGCGGATGCCGGAGATTAGTCCCTTGGTGCGGGCTTCATCCAGGCGGCAGCAGATATTGTGGGCGATCACCAGAGGCGCTGGCAGGTAGTCCTTGGTCTCGTTAGTTGCGTAACCGTAGACGGTTCCTTGATCACCTGCCCCGAGCAGGCCGTGTGCGGTCTTATCCTGGGTCGTGCGTGATTCGTAAGACTGGGTGATGCCGTAGTCGATGTCGGCGGACTGGCGGGTGATGTTCGGGTGGATGCGGAAGCTGCGCGGGTTGTAGCCTGCTGTGCTGAGGGCAGTGCGGGCCCATTCTTTGAGGTGCAGCCGGGCCGTGGTGGTGATTTCACCCAGGATGTAGATGTGCCTGCCTTTGGCTGCTGCTTCAACAGCGACTCGGGCTGCCGGGTCCTCGAGGAGGATGTTGGACAAGATGGTCTCGCAGATGAGGTCGCAGAGCTTGTCGGGGTGTCCGATGCAGACGGATTCAGCTGTTTTCAGGGTCATGAGTAGATCCACACCTTTCGATGAATGTTGTGTTGTTGGGGTATGAAAATGGCACCTACCGTGTTTGGTAGGTGCCAGAAAAACTGTGTTTTTGAGTGTGCTGAGTTTAGCTGCGGGCTTTGAGGAGTCGTTCCATGACGTCATCGCCGGGGCTGGAGCCGCTGTAGTCTGTGGTGCAGGTTGCCCTTACAATTTCGTAGATTTCGTACCAGTAGACGTTGGCTTGCTTGGAAAAAGACTGGCTCATGGCAACGAACGGTGAGGCGATGGCTGCGCCGGTGGTGGGGTGCTTGCCGAGCAGACCAAATTTGGAGATGGCTTCTTCACATTGGACATAGCGGGCAAAGGCTTGGGCATAAGACTCAATGAGGCGTTTGGAGACGAAGTCGGTGCAGCCGCGTTCATCGAGCCACTGCCAGGTTTCCTTGTAGACCAGGTCAGCACCGAGGGGTTTGCCGTCACGCTGTTCGGCTGAGAGGTAGTCCGAGGGCGGCGGCATGGCTGAGCCGGTGAGTTCCACGCCGTCGCCGATGTCATCGCCGGTGAAGTCGTAGAGGTCTAGGTCTGCTGGTTGTGGTGGGGTGAGCCTAGTGGCAGGGCGACCTTGGGCGAGTTTTTCGTTGAGGGGGTCTGGTTTTTTGCCTGCACGGACGCGTCGTCCTCCTCGGTTAGTGCCATCTTTAGCCATGGTTCCTTCCTATGAATGTTTGGTAAGATGGAAGAAACTGCCACTTCGAAGAGGATAATTTGACAGCGTCTAGAAAGAAAAAGAGGTACTGGATTCGTCAGGTCATCTGGTGGATAGGAACTTTCCTGTTGTCACCTGCCGTTTTTGGATTTTTCTACCAAGATGCCCTCTACAAACTTCTTTCTGAGCTTCCAGTTCCAGTCATTTTTTCTTACGAGAAAAAAATCCTGGAAGTCGCTCGTTTCTTCTATCTACAGATATATGGATTGAGCTTCTGGGCGGTAGCACTGGTGATGTTTTTCTTATCTTTATGGAAAAGCACAGAGGGAGAATATCCAGTAAAATCAAGAAAGCTTCTCATTTTCTATCGATCTTTCAAAGTCATTCTAACTGTCGCTTTTACACCTTTTCTACTGTGGGGGCTGCTCATTTCTTCTATAATTATTTTTACTGCCTGGGATCAGATACCAAGGTGATAATCAAAATAAGACGTATAAAAGTGTTATTGTTGCCCTCAAAGACACTATTATTCTTTGAGGGCAACATGGCGCAGGTTAAAAAGAGGTCATAACCCTAATCCTAAATATTAATTTGGATTGGGGCTTTCCAAATATTTAGCGAAACAGCGTGCTGACACCTTAGCCTCATCTGCTGTTGGCAAGCTGTCTGTATTAGCGGCTTGTTTGAGAGCCCAGTTAGTAAAAACCACGTTTTCAATACCGAAAGCGTCGATACCATCTGTCATGGGGGCGTATGCTTTCACCACATTTTCAGATGAGCTACCAAACCGCTCCTGATAAAAGAATCGGATTCGCTCACTCTCATTTCGTGAATAAACTTCCTGAATAGCTTCAGAAAGAGAATGCTCTCCAGGGTGAACCTTCGTATAACGTGCAACAAGCCAAGCATCGCCATCTGCAAGGACATCAGCATAATCAAATCCGAAGCTATCACCGATTTTCCCTAAATGTTTTGTCAACCAAACTTCAAGAGAATCAGGAGAGGCCGTATCACGCTTGTAGGCCCCCCAAATCTGTAGAAGATCTAGCGGCCAACCTCCCAAATCGCCAAGTCCAGATTTGTCATGCTGAGTTTCAACACCCCAGTGGAGGTACCCCAACGTAGTAGCTGCCCAATGGGCGATATCCCTATGAGCGATGGTTCTTTTAATTTTGGGCTGTTTTTCGCAAACAGAAGCGCAAGCTAAACGGGCTGCATGTAACTCAGCAGGAATCGTCAACTCAGGAGTGTAAGCCTTCCAGAGCAAGCTTGAGTCAAGTGAAACGCTGGTTCCTTCTGCTCCATCCCAGTACTCAGGTTTACGCAACCACTCCAAGATAAACTGTCCGACAAGCCGCTTATAAGGTTGGAAGGGACTAAAGAGTCCACTTAGAGCAGCAATACATTCTTCTTCAGTCTTCCTGACCCAGGAGTACAGCGGATCTGATCTCCCACTGACGGGCTCGATGATGACAGCTTCAACTGTGGAACAGGGCTCGATTAGTCCTGAGTAAGCAACCCTGTCTAAGTCCCATTTACCTTTGTAGCCGCTAATTTCATGGAACTGGTCGAAAACCCAGCGTTCTGGAATCGGGAATCCCAGATTCCCTGAAAACCCTGTCGACATATCAGATACAAACGCGGCGGAAGCAAAACCAGCACCAATGGTTCGTGAGCAAACATTTCGTGCAGCATAGATACCGACCTTATACCCGCCTCCAAGATTCTCGCTTACCGCCTGGAAATAGGGAAGAATATTACTAGTAACTTCGGGATCAGTTGCATCATAGTCCACTGCAAAATAAATCACCGTTGGGGGTACACCAAGACGCTGTGCGGCTACCTGAGCTTCTCGTGCATGACGAATCCCGTTCTCTACGGTGAAATTAGAGAGTTTTGTTGAATATTCCTGAAAAATTGGGAAGTATTTGAGCCCGTGCTTGACGATGCGTTCAAGTTCCCCTGTCCTGAGAGCCTTGAAATAGTCAGATTCGTCTAGGCTTTCCTGCCCAGGTTCAGTCAGGTAGCGACCGACAATTTTGTATCCATCTGATTTTAGGTGCCCCGCAAACTCATCAGTAATTTCAAAACGGGTATCACATGCAACCGCAGGTCGGTCGGGGTCACCCTTAGAGGTCAGCAAACTCATCCAAGTAGTCGGGTCTACAGATCCAGATACAGGCAAGGCATGGGCACTCTGGAAAGAGCGAACAGTATTTGCGAGGGTTTGGTTCCAGGTGCTGGAGACTGAAATATCGTAGCCGTTGCAGACCAGTGCTACTGTGGCGAGCCAAACCCACTGGCTAGTACCGCTATTAACCGTCTGGAGACGTGAACGCGTACCGCTACCAAAAAAGCCAGTAGCCTGTTCTGGAGTAAAGCCTTCCAGAGACTGCAGGACCTGGATGAGAGCAGTATTCATCTCGCGACCGTAGAGACCGTCCGTAGGCACAATACCGGTGTAGTTTTTATACTGCCGGTTGATGGCCTGTTGAGCAGAGCGGATTGAGGCGTTTCCGCCATAGAGGGTAAGGAGACGGAACTGCTTCATCGACAGCAACGCCATCATTAATTCCAGATCGATGACGGCATCGGAAGCATCCAGACCGATATCCTTCTTGAGTTGGATGATGGATGCTGCGACGTTGCTTGAGAATTTGGGGGTGATGCCACCATATTCGGCCGGGTATCCCTTGCACCAGAGGGCACCTTGGATAATGCCGTGCACATTACTGTCGTTGCTGCTCGGTGCTAGACCGTTGGGCCAGCGGCTCTGGAAGCGTGACTGTGTTCCAGGGCCAAAATTATTGACCGGGCTGGTAATACCCAGTTCGAGCTGGAGTGCTCGAATGAGCCCGTAGATTGTGTCCCAGCCAGTCTGGCCATTTTCTTTGACGGTGCCGAAGCCTGCTCGTTTTCCATAGGTGGAGTTGAGCCATTGCTGAGTGTTGAGAACCATCAAATCCATGAGGGTGATCTCCTTATTTGTTAGTTGAAATCCCACCGTCGCTTCAGAACGGTTCTGAGCTGGTAAGCGGTGGGACAAGTTTGGTTGGTCGAATACAGCAGAGGGTTGGAAATCAGTATTCGAAGTCTGAAAAATGATGACCTGCGGCTGCTAGAGTCAATACCCTGTTTGATTCGGGATTTTTACACGCAAGCCCCCAGGCCCGCTCGTCTCACCTGAGGCTGTAGAGATTTCACCGCCCCTACCCGGCCCAACTTGGCCGCTGTCCGGAAAACTCTAGGCAACTCGAAGATAGCGCTACCTGCTAGCTCAGCCCCAGCGCCCGGCATAGACGGCCACACAGGGCATAGGGGTTAGTAGGTGTAGAGCTTGCCCTTCCTCCATCGGTCTCCACCACAGGCTGTCTGCCGTGAGTGACAGGGCTTGCACAAAGCCTGAAGATTGGACTCGTCGTGGCTACCGCCGTGCTCAAGCGGCAGGACGTGGTGGACTTCCTGCGCCGGGGTGATGCGGCCATCCATCTGGCACTGCTCACACAAAGGATGAGCTGCGATGTATCGGTCCCGGATTTTTCGCCACCGATGGTCGTAGCGTCGGTTGATTTTAGGGTCACGCTGGTAACGCCGGTAGCTTTGCGCATCCTGCTGGGCGTGTGCCGGGCAGAACCTGTCGTTCGATAGCTCTGGGCAGCCAGGGTGAGAACAGGGTGTTGCTGGTTTGCGGGGCATCTAGGCTGCTCTCTCTTATTTCCGATCGACAGCGGATATAAGTGAACCCCACAAGCATCTGTTCAGAGGCTTGTGGGGTCCGAGGTGGTTGGACCTACTTTTCAACCACTTACAGGATGCAACATGCAAACCATGAAAGTCATACCTTTTTAGCTACACTGGTGCGCGCGAAGCCTAGTCCCGTCCGTATAGTAGCCTCGCAAACTTGCCCAGTGCCCGCTGTTTCTTGGCAAAGGCACTCTTGCGTTCAACGTAGAAATGGTCTGCTACTTTCACCGCAGCTTCCTCTGCCGAAAGACCGTCGAGAAAAAATACTTCCAGCACCAACCGATCATTGTCACCCAGGGCTTCCCAAGCTGGGTTGAACCAGTTCATATAGTCCTGGGCTCTTTGCTTGCGAACTTTGAGAGCATCTACCTGATCGATGACAGCACAGATACGGTCCTCGGTTGCCCGAGGGTTTTTGGCTCCTGGCAACCCATCAGTACGAGGGGAAGCAATAGTTGTCAGGGAGGCTTGTTTTTCTTCCGCTGCAGCGTCTGCATGTTCGAGGATGACAGCTTGGGTGGCATAGTCCTGCAGGACGGCAATAGCGGCCTTGCGGTAGTCAAAGTAGTCCCAGAAAGGGTGGTCTTTCATTTGAGGTCCTCCTTTTCGGTCAGAGCCCAGGCGACGGCGTCGATGAGGGCAGCTTGGGTTGTGTCTTTAGCCTCCAGAGCAGCTAGGACTTTCTCATCCAAGGTGTCGGTGGCCACCAGGTGGGTGATGGTGACGGGCCGTGTTTGCCCTTGCCGGTAGAGGCGGGCATTGGTCTGCTGATAGAGCTCTAAGGACCAGGTCAGGGAAAACCAGATCAGGATGCTACCACCGGCTTGTAGGTTGAGACCGTGCCCGGCGGAGGCTGGGTGAATCAAAGCAACCGGGATTAAACCTGCATTCCAGTCCCGGATATCCTGGCTGGTCCTCAAAACTCTGGCGGCAGGGATTCTCTCCTGGATGCGGGTGGCGTCGTGCTTGAACCAATAGGCCACCAGGAGCGGGTTGCCGTTAGCTGCTTCCACCAGATCTTCAAGGGCATCGAGTTTCTTGGTATGCACTGTGGTGGTGTCCCCGGTGTCGGTGTAGACCGCCCCAGAGGCCATCTGGAGTAGTTTGCCTGAGAGGGCTGCAGCGTTCGCAGCATCGACGGTTGTGTCCTCTAGTTCGAGGACCATCTCATCGCGTAGCTGCTCGTAGGCTTTGCGTTCTTTGGGGCCCATGGTGAGGTGGTGGTTGGTGACGGTGAGATCCGGCAGAGTGAGGTAGTCGGTGGTTTTCATGGACAGGGTGATATCGGCGATGGCGGCGTAGATTTCTTCTTCAGCTGCTTCGCGGGGTTTGTAGGTGAAGATGTGTTGGCCGTTGCGTTTGTCTGGGATGAAGTAGCGGTTGCGGTAGTGGCTGATGTAGCGGCCCAGACGCTGCCCTCCATCCAGGAGACGGAATTGGGCCCAAAGATCCATGAGCCCGTTAGAGGCAGGAGTTCCGGTCAGCCCGATCATGCGGGTGATGGCTGCCCTGCGTGAAGCTAGTGCTTTGAAGCGTTGGGCGGTGTGGGATTTGAAGGAGCTGAGTTCATCGATCACCACCATGTCGTAGGGCCAGCTGCTACCTAGATGTTTGATGAGCCAGGGGATGTTTTCACGGTTGATGATGGTCACCATGGCCTCAGCTGTTATGGCTTGGATGCGCTGGGTTTTGGTTCCGACGGCTACTGCTGTGGTGAGCCCGTGAAGGTGGTCCCATTTGAGGGTTTCTGTTGGCCAGGTGTCTCGGGCGACCCGCAGTGGGGCGATGATCAGCACGCGGCGGGCTTGGAAGGAGTCCAGTAGGAGGTTCCAGATGGCGGTGAGGGTGATGACGGTTTTCCCTAGGCCCATCCCCAGCAGGACGGCAGCTTCAGGTTTGTCCTCAATGAATTGGGTGGCTTGGGTTTGGTAGCTATGCGGTACGTAATGCATGGGTGAGCTCCTGGATCTGGTCGGGGTGGTCGATAATACGAACGTCGATGCCGTGGTGTTTGAGTTGCTCAATGCGGCGGGTTTGGATGGGCCGGGGTTTGTGGCCGGGTGCTTTGAGCTCGATAAAGATGATGCGGCCGTGGTTGATACAGATACGGTCTGGGACTCCTGCGGTTCCGGGGCTGGTGAATTTCCAGCAGAGCCCTCCGATGGCCTGGATTGCGGTGATGAGTTTGCGTTCGAGGGTTTGTTCTTTCATACCTGCCTGCTCCTCAATGCTTCAAATAGTTGTGGGTTGATTTGGGGTTGAGGGTGCAGGTCTATGAAGGTCGTTTCCTAAACTTCCCTATAGGCCAATATTTATGCCCCTTAAGCGACTTTTAGGTATGACCTGCACCGACCTGCACCCTTTAGCTGTCTTTAGGTATAAATTCGCTGGTCAGAGCCAGTCCGTAGACGGTGTAGCCGCGTTTGGTTTTGCGTCGGCTAAAGCCGCTCTGCTCGAGGGCTTGGTAGAAGTCGGTGGTTGAACGCGGGTATTCGCCGGTGCGGACTGACCATGCCCGGTACTCCTGATAGAGGGCTCCGGAGCCTTCGGTCAGGGCAGTGTCGACTTCGCAGCATTCTTCGAGGAAGCGGCTGAACCAGTCGTTGGTCTCCCGGTAGGCAGCTACTGCTTGTTGGACGACAGCCGGGGGCACGAGCTGGTAGTTTTCGGCGTGGATGAGGTGAGCTCCCTCCATGATCCAGGCCAGTATCGCCCCACCTGCGTGCTCGAAGAGGTAGTCTGCGTAGTTCTTGATGTCGGAGTCGCCTTCGATTTTGGCTTCAAAGGGAATGACGATGAGCCGTCTCCAGATTCCGGCGTCCATGGCCCCAACCCTAGGTAGGTGGTTGGTGTAGAGCACCAGGGTGTGGCTGGGTGTGTAGGCGAAAGGGTCGCGGTATTTTTTCTCGGCGTATATCTCATCGGTGGAGGCTAGTTGTTTGACGTTGGAGGTGTTCAGCCGCATGCCTTCTTCCAGTTCTGCTGCGATGAGGAGGCGTTTGCCTTTAGCTTCGGCAAGTTCGGGTTTCACGTTGCGTTTTTGGCCGACGGTGAGCACGTCAGCTGAGATGTTGCCTGAATAAGTGCCAAGGACTCGGGCGATGACATTCCAGAAAGTTGATTTGCCGTTGCGGCCATCCCCGTAGGCGATGATGAGGGCTTCAACCATGACCTTGCCGAAGGCGGCAAGCCCCACAATCCGCTGCACATATGCCATGAGCTCTGTATCGCGTTGGAAGAATACTTCTAGGGCTGCAGCCCAGATATCTACTCCTGCTGTATCGGGATCCAGTGCGGTTTGTTTGGTGATCAGGTCTTCTGCTCGGTGTGCGTGTGCCTTGGTGCCTGCCTGGCGCAGGTCGTAGGTGGCACTTGGGGTGTTGAGCAGGTAGGGGTCGGCATCCAGATCGCTGGGTGCTACTTGCAAGATGGGTTGAGCTTCGCGCAGGCAGGCCGCGACGGCGCGGGATTCACGGCGCTTGAGCACATACTTGAGATACTTTTCTGCTTCCTCAAATTGTTGGTAGGCCTGGTGTTGCAGGGGTGAGAACATGCTCATGGCTTTAGTTTTCGTCATGGCTGCCAGCAGGGAGGCAGCTCCGGTGTCTTTGAGCCTGCCGGTTGCTTCTTCAAATGCGAGTGTTGCTTCGATGAGTTGTCGTTTGGTGAGCTCTTGGGCAAGCCCGTGCGCCCCAGGGCCGGTTTCTTGCCAGTGCCCGTCAGTGTAGACAATCCAGTCGGTGGCTGGTGAGTGCCGCAGCTGCCCGTGGTATTCGGCCGCCAGTATCTCTGCTTGGCCGATATCGGTTAGGTCATCTGGTTGCAGCGATGAGAGCTGGGCGTACTGCTCAGGGGGCAGGTAGCCGGGTTCTGACTGGATTCGTGTAGCAAAGCGGGTAGCTGAATTCCAGATGGACGCTAGTTCAGTTTCCGGTAGGGGCGGGTTGCACTGAGCTGCCCTTTGGTTGAAGAGTTCTTTGGCTTCGGTGGTGTTTCCGAAGCGGATGAGGATACGCCCTGCAAAGCGGCTCATGGTGGCGTTCCGGGAGCCTTCAGCAATTTGCTGGGTGGCTTCATCGAAGTTGGCGAACTGGTCGATTAAGAGTTCATCGATGAGCAGGTCTCCTGGATGGTAAGTGACCTCGGTGGCTGGGTTGCCGTACATGAAGCGGGCAGCATCCACGGCGTTAGCGTCAAAGAAGTCGTAGCGGGCAGCTAGTTTCTTCTTCAGTCCTGCATAGTCTGCTGCTTCGGTGATAGGTGTGATGGGTAGGTAGACGTGGAAGCGGGGCCTGGCTGAGAGCACGCCTTTGGGGGTGAGGTGGTTGCGGCTGGTGGCGGTGTAGAACTCTATGGCAGGTAGCAGGGATTCGAGGGTGGCTGGGGTGACCCACTCGTCGGGGATATCGGTGTGGTCGTTATCGATATCCATGACCAGGCAGTTGCTGGTGATGAATCCGGTTGCCGAGCGCATGTTGCCCTGGTATTCGGCTGCTACATGGTCGAAAGCTGCTGCGGTCGTGAGCTCATCAACGGTGATGATGGTGCGTTGGTGGGGGTATCTGGTGTTGGTTTGCTGGCCTGTGACTGTTGCGGTGTAGAGGGTGAAAGGGGTGCTCATGGGCGGGCCTCCTGAAAGTCGTGGTTGAAGTAGCGGATGGGTATCTGGTGGGCTGTTGCGATCTGGATTTCGTGGGCCATGCCGCTGCTGATTCGCGGCGCGTAGACCCAAAGCTCTTCACAAAGGTTGAGGATGAGCCGGTTAATGCCAAAAGCGGCAGCCCGTTGGGCCGGGTCGTCGTCATCCATGAATTGGGTGAGCAGCAGGTGCGGGGCGAGCGGCGCGTAGCCGCGCTCTACAGCTACTGCGCAGAATTGGCGGGCTATGCGGATATTGGCGGTGGTGTCGCCTCGGTAGGGTGAGCAGATGTAGACCAGGGCTGTTGGGGTGAAGGCTGGTTGCCCTGCTGACATGAGGGCGTGATAGGCGGTGGGGTCTTTGTAGCCTGCGGCGTTGTATTTGAGTTCCCGGTTGTTAGCCATGGTGGTTAGGCCTCCTGGGTGTCTTGTTCGATGATTGGCAGGATGCCTTGGGTTTTGAGGGTTTCGTAGATGAAGAGTCGGCCTTTTTGGGTCCAGTAGGTGTGGACGCGGGTGCGGCCAGCGTCGTTGATGATGTGGGTTTTGGTGTCGGTGTAGCCGTGCCCGGCGTACTTCTGGTAGAGCAGCCAGGTACCAGATTGCTTGTACTGGATTCCTAGTTCATGAAGAAGTTCGTTGAGTCGTTGGGCCGAAAGGCCGTAGTCTTTGGCAATGACGCGGATGGTGAGTGAATCGCGAGATTGTAGAACTAGGTCGTAGTAGGAGACTTTGGGTTCAACTTCGGCCAGGGCTTGTTCGGCTGCCAGGCGTCGGGTGTTTTCTGCCTTGAGAGTTTCAAGGATCTGGATCAGGACTTGTGGGTCTGCTAGATGGGCTGGGTCGAGGTAGGCGCCGGTGGTGCGGATGGAGGGTAGGACGGTGTCGAAGACCCAGGCTTCGAAGGCTTGGGCGGCAGGGAGTTTGGAGGCTGCGATGAGGCGGTAGAGGTCGCCTTCGGTAATAAAGCGAGCTTCTTGGATACGGCCGAGTGAGTCGGTGATGGGGTAACGATTCGTTACCCCACGGCAGTGGTCGCGTAGTGCCTTATTGGTGTTGTGGTATCCCAGTGCGGTGGCGACGTCCTTGCCGCAGAAGAGGATGCGGCCTTCCTGGTTGATGGTGCGGATGGTTCCAAAGGCAGGGTTCTGGAATGCCTGCAGTGCAGTGTTGCTGACCATGTGTAGGCCCCGTTTCTAAGAGCCAAAATCGACTGTTTCCAGCAAAGTACGGGTGCACCTGCTTCGGGCTCTCAGTCATACGCCCTTTGGACGAACCAATACCGGACATAAGGACTAAAAACTCTTTGAAACCACCTGCACCCGGGGTCAGTTAGTCCTTCATGTAGAAGGAGCACTCATGCCCGTCAGCATCCAGCGGCAGCGTTTCTGCCATGAGTGGAGTATTCTTAGAGAATCAGAATTTACTTCAGCGGGTCATCGGCTAGCGCCTATTTTGCAAACTAAAATGAAGAGATTTCGCACTTGGGAATGAGCGTAACTGGATCTCAGCTGATACGCATAGACCTAAGCAACGCGAGGTGAGTCATGCTTGCAACTACAGTAAGTTGGGAAATTTATGAAGAGCTACGAACTCTCGATATTTCCGATACTTCGATTCCAGATGTCGCGATTGCGCAGCGAAAGTTTCGCCTTGGACAGGCGGCATCATGGGCTCGGTGGGGAGATACCAGGCATGATCTCTCACCCATCACAGCCGCCAACGAAGATGAGTTTCAATCACTTGCTCCTATGACGACATCAGTTGTTTTTCTTGGAGTTAATTGGGGCGGAACTGAAGCAGCAAAAGAGATCAAGGACTGGCAAAACTTCCATACCGAGAAACATTCTGGAGACTTACGGCTGATGAAATCTTTGCCTGCTGCTCTTGATGAGATTCCTCATAAACAAGGTGTGGCTGCTCCAGCTCCATATATGACGGATGTTTTCAAACTTGTGCCAACACGAACTGTGAAAAACCTTAATGAAAAGATCGAAGATGATGCCAAAGATCATGATCATGTCCAACGATGCGCTGATCTGCTCCAGGCTGAGCTAGAAATATGTACTCGGGGGAACAACGGAGTTCCACCATTACTTATTGCTCTTGGAAATGATGCCTTTGACTGGCTGTCAGGTGAGGAAAACGAAAGCGGCCCCTTTGTTAAGGCGCTATCTAGCGTGTATAGGAACACCCCTTGCAGGATTGAGAAAATCATTCATGCCTCAGCTAGAAGACCTGATGCACAGCGCACCGAGCAGCTTATTTCAATTTTCAAGAAGCACTTCTAATCCTTCATGTAGAAGGAGCACTCATACCCGTCAGCATCTAGCGGCAACCCGGCCGCCCATGCCGGGGCCTGGGCCATGAGCTGACAGATGTCCTCAACAGTTGCCGTGCTGGTTTCCACCACGATTTCATCGTGAATATGCATGACGATTCGGTGCCCGGCCTCTGCGACCTGGTGTAGGGCGTGTGTGAGGAGGTCACGTGCGACAGCTTGGACCACGTTCTCGGTGAACTTTCCTCCATAGGACTCGATGGCACCCCACTTCTTGGTCGGTAGCACCCCGTCGTATTCGATGCTGGTGGATCCGAACCTGTTGGTGGTCAGGCGGGGCTTGATATAGGTTAGGCGACGGCCAGATGGCAACTGGATAAAGAGGATCCCAGCTTGCCATGTGATGGTGAGGGGGCCGAGCTGGCTGGGAACACGGGTAGTGACGGTGTGGGTGATGGCTTCTTCGAGATCCCACCAGAGCTGGACGATCATGGGGTTGGCGTTGCGCCAGGCATCGACCAGGGGTTTGAGTTCAGCCTCAGAAAGGCCCATGGTGAGGGCTCCCATGGCTTTGAGTGCGCCGACGGACCCGCCATAGCCGCAGGCCAATTCTGAGATTTTGCCTTTCTGCCGAAGCTCAGCGTTCACTCCGTGCTTTTCAACCGGTACACCGAACATGTGCGAGGCGGACTGACAGTAAATATCTCCGCCCTGCTTGAAGAGACGTAGCCGCCAGTCCTCGCCTGCCAGCCAGGCAATGACCCGCGCTTCGATAGCTGAGAAGTCGGCAACGACGAACCGGCTTCCGGGTGTGGGGATGAAGGCGGTGCGGATGAGCTGGCTGAGGGTATCGGGAACAGATGGGTAGAGCAGTTCGAGTGCTTCATGATTCCCAGTGCCCAGGAGGTTACGGGCAGATTCAAGATCGGGCAGATAGTTCCGGGGCAGATTCTGGACCTGGATAAGGCGTCCAGCGAAGCGTCCGGTACGGGAGGCCCCATAGAACTGGATAAGGCCTCTGGCTCTGCCGTCTTTCCCAGCAACCTGGGTCATTGCTTGGTACTTCTTGACGGAGGACTTAGCGAGTTCACCACGTAGTTCCAGGACTTCTTTTGTGATGCCTGTTGCGGTGGTGAGGGCCTCGGTTACTTCTGCTTTGGTGAGGCCGGTGATGGTGCAGCCGTGTTCGGTCAGCCAGGATTTGAGTTGCAGGGGTGAGTTGGGGTTCTCTAGTCCGGTGAGTTCTTGGGCGCGGGCTAGGGTTTTGACCCGGTGGTTTTGATCGCAGGTAATGGCCTGGCGGGCTAAGGGAAGGTCGATGAGGATGCCTGTGTCATTGATGCGCTGGTCCAGGGCGTAGGTTGCCCACTCAGCCTCGGGGATGATGAAGGCTTCTAAGCGTTTGGAGATGGCTAGTTCGGTTCGGACATCTTGAGCGTTGTAGGACTTGAAGTTCAGCCAGTCCTGGGTGTGCAAGCTAGGCAGCATGGCTTGTCCGTCTTTGGCTGGGGTGCAGAACTGGCGGATGAGCTTCTTGCCTCGGCTGTCCTTCTGTTCTTCTAACCCGAGGACGATGGCTGCATGTTCTAGCGATAGTGGGAGTCCCAGGTATGCGCAGGTAATCATGGTGCAGCGCCATTGAGCTGGGTCCAAGAAGTCGCTGTCGATGAGGTGTGGGTGGTGCTGGTGCAGCCAGGCTGAGATGCAGATACGCTCGAAGGCCGCGTTGAAGGCAATCTTGGTGACAGCTGCATCGGTCAGGGCAGCTAGGACGTCGTCGGGTAACTGCTCACCGTGGGCTAGATCGATGACCTGTGGTTCAGTTCCGTCGATGCTGTAACCAAAGAGCAGGATGTCGAAGTCCTTGGCCTCTGTATAGGTGTAGACGCCGCTGGTAGCGAGGTTGATGGATGAGTAGGTTTCGATGTCGATGTTCAAGGTGCGCACGGTATTTCACGTCCTAATAGCTGGGGCTGGCAGAGATGGGTGTGCCGGGGTGCCACCGGCCTAATTCAGGCCATTCTTGGCGGCACCCCGGCACGAGATGGGTGGGGTTAGGAGAGGAAATCGTCGGTTGCCGTGAAGGCACCGAAGTCCGATTCGGCACTCACGTTCCCACCGCCCAGGGGTTCACCGTCGCGCAGTTTCTGGATGTTGCCCAGCCCTACTGCTACGCCCTTATTGCCGTTGGTGTTGAAGGCGTAAAAGGTGATAGAGACTCGGCCGTAGCAGCCAGAGTAGACCTCGGAGCGGTCCAGAATGGGTGCGACGGAAGCGTCAACCACCTGGGGAGGGTTCTTAGAGTTGGCGTTGAGGAAGTAGTGCCCGGCATAGGCTTCATCTTCCCGTTCGGTATCACCATCGCGTAGCGGCAGCTTGAGCGAACCGCGTGGCGGGATCTTGCCACCAAATTTGCCGATGCCAGCCTGCAGAGCTTCCTCGATGGCGGCCTCGATAGCTTTGACGGTGGCAGTGTCGGACTTGGGGATGAGCAGGGAGACCGAGTATTTGGGGTCTGAGCCGTTGATAGATTTGGGCTCCCAGATGTTGGCGTAGGAGAGGCGAACTTCTCCGGTAATCACGCGGGTATTTGACATAATGGGTTCCTTCTTTCTTAACTCTTGGCGGTTGCCTGTTGGGTGAAGTCACTGGCTGCGGTGTGTGCTGCCAGTGGAGCTCTTTTATCGGTCTCGGGTACCAGGGTGGGTTTGCCTGCTGGCTTGTGCACCAGGTGTCCGAGTAGTTCGGTGAACTGTTTCTTGCCCAGCTGTTTTTCTAAGGCGGTAATGGTCTTGAGTTTGCGCTCATAGATCTCATCGATTCCGGCTTGCTGGCAGGTACGGACGACGTCCTGTTCGTTGGTGTATTTGCGGATGGAGCGACCTTCGACCAGCTTGAAACCCGCGAATACTCGTCCCTGATTCACTGCCAGCCCTAGGGCGTGTGCTTCAACATCTGCCGCCCATGCTTTGAGCAGCGGGATTTGGGTGAGCACGTGGGCGATGTCCGCGTCGGTAAGTTCTGCTGGGGCCTTGAACTCATGTTTGGCTAGCTCCATGTTCTGTTCAGCTCGAGCCCGGCAGGTTGGAGCAATACGGCAGAACTGGCACCAAGTACCAGCCTTGTATTCGCCACCACCGGTTGCAGCGAGCTTGGCGGTGGGGGCGACGACTTCCCGTCCCCATCTTTCGAGGTCGTGGACGGAGATCTCCCAGGTGGAGATGGATTCACGCCGAGGCTGAACGATAGTGAGCTGCACGGTCTCTAGGTCGTAGAGCTGGCCAAACTGGTTCAGTGCCCCGAGGCCGTAGAGCATGAGCTGGGGGTTGTTTTCAGCTCCGACCAGGATGCCTTGACCGTATTTGAAGTCAATGACCTGGATGCGGTTGTTGGCGATTATGATGCAATCGGCGGTGCCGAAGCCGCCGGGTACCAGGTGGCTGAAATCAAGGCGCTGCTCGATAGCGAGGACGAAGGATGGATCTTCTGCTCTGGCCTTGCTTGCTGCTTCCAGGATGAAGGTGGCGTAGTCATCGGTGTGGGCCTCCATCTCCTCATCAATCAGAGGGCTGTCTGGCTTTTCACCAGCATCACCTTGTAGACGGTGGTCGAGCCGCCGGATCTTGTATTCAGCTAAGGCGTGTGCAACGGTGCCTTGTTCGGCCGCAGGTGATGAGGATTCCCCATGCTGGGCTCGATATTCTGCCTCAATCAGTGCAGAGGGCGGGCACTCCATCCAGCGGCGAGCGCCTGAGGCTGAGAGGATTGCGTGCTTACCGGGTGCCATCGCGCATCTCCTTAGCCTGAGCGAAGACAGCCGGGTAATAGGATTCTGGCACTTCGGAGAGCTTGTGGAACCCTGCAGTTTGGAGCAACTCACGCACCTTGGCAGTGTGGCCTGCCTGGGAAAGCTCAGAGAGCAAGGTCCGCAGCTGAACCAAAGTGACAGAAGGTGCAGGAGCCGGAGGAGCTTCAGCTTGAGCCTGTTCATAGGCCTGAGCTTCCGCCTCTAGGTCGGGGCGGTGAAGCTCAGCGGCAGTTATCGGCCGTGCACCACTTGATCCTGCGTGGTCTTCGACAAATTCCCAAGCCAGATCTTCGCAGGCTTTGCTGATCGTGGTGATTCCTTCTGCAATGCAGTTGAGGCCACGGATGACTTTGTTTAGGAAAGTGAGGTTCATGCTGCTACTTCCTCCTTACGGCCCTTGCCTGCTGGGTGTGCAAGTACTGCATCAGCCAACGCCATGAGGTCATCTTCCGGCTGGACAATTTCAACCGTCTTGACTTGGTTGCCAGGAATTAACACCGTCAGATCCTGCTTTGGCCCCAACAACACGGTGAGGATGCGCTCCCTCAACGTGAGGCGCTTCGTTGAGAGCAGCGCATCATCGGGGGCGCTTTTAGTGAGAGATACTTTGAGTCGATGAGTTGCCATCGCTCCTCCTATAGGTAAGACAAACTGTCGTGAAACTTGCTGTGGTGCACTAGAGCTTGAGTGGCTTGTGCGCCTATACGTCTCTTGATGTGGGGAGAACCGGACATCACTGGTCTGCCTTTTTCTTCAGAGTTTCGATGGCCCTTTTGACTGAACGGCCGATGCTGTTTGCAGCTGTCTTGATATCTGATTCGGTAGCTCCGGGGTTCTCGATACGGGCAATTTCAACGAAGGTGTACCCATCGATTAGGTTCAGCTGAAGTCGGCGGCGTACAAGATTCGATACGCCGCCCAGTAGATTGGCCATTTCATTTCGTCGTTCTGCCTGGGATTCAACGAGCGAGATGGTCGTGTAGGTACGACTTTCATGGACTTCGACTTCCCAATCGCTATAGGAGATCACTGGGTTCTTACGTGAGTTCTCATACTGGCGGAACTCCTGGTAGGCCAGCTTCAGATATTCGACTTTCCAGTCCGGAAGCTGCTCTGGGTCATAGAGAACATCAAGAGCTTCCTGATTTTGAGGTGGGTCGACTAGATAAATCCATGCGTGCCCTTGAGCTGAGGGGACGTAGATCTGGGTGAAGGTCTTGTGTCCGCTGCGCTTAGTACGTACTGAGTAAGGCTTGACGGTTTGATTGTTATCTTGAGGGCGGTTGTTCACCGTTGCCTCCGTTTCTCCACCGAAGTGGGGTCACGGAGACTGCTGCGCTAGGCCGTTCTGTTCAGGAGTTCGTTGGGCAAAAAATGAAGGCGGGTACCCGAACCATCAAAAGCACATGGCTGATGAGGGTTCGAGTACCCGCCGGGCCCGACGAGAAGTCTCCTGTATTTTGTATGGTTGAAAAGTAAGGTCCGCAGTTAGCTACGTTGCGGACCAGATGCGACTATTTCCGTCGCGAAGATCGCGTCTGCGACAAAGCCGATGCAGCTATCGATTTGGTCCGGGCACAGCTTCGTCCATCACGAAGCGCAGCTGACGCCTTACGGGCAACCGCACGCGATGTCTGCTTGTTGTTCCGCTTAGCCACTTGAGTCACCTCCTACATGAATCTGAATTTTGTTCGGGGAACTACTACCCCTTTCTGATCAGCGTTACATCTTCGCGTTCGTGAAGATGAAGCCGCCTTTGGCGTAGCGAACCGGTATGATTGCTGTAGATGATTTACAGGCTCTACCGGTCCACTGCTTCAAGTCTCTCGCGTTGGCGAATTTTGAGCGGCTGAGATGCGATGAGATGCGATGAACCGCGATGAGAGGAGGCATTGATGGCTCAAATGACACCGTTCAGCTGCGTAATCTCTGTCGTACGTCCGCTCATGAAAGGCACTAGAAACCTCGGCGAGTTCACAGCCGGGCTCATTGATATGGGGATGAAGGCAAGCCAAGGCCCCAAAGGCGAGCAGACCGCCCTTCAACTTCGGAGCGCCGCATCCTGGAAGGGATATGCAAATGGTTCGTCACCGTTGCCAGCCGACCTTGCCAGTGAGATTGCTAGCCGATGGGATGAGGTCGCCTTTGGAGTCAATGTCATAGGAAATTACGGTGAAACTGCACTTATCAGTCTTGCCGAGAATCTGTATGATTTTGATACCTCCATTAATAAAGGCAATTGCGCCGAAGGTCTCGGTAAACTTCTGTACAACACATTCCTTCAGATAAGTGGTGTACACACAGCAAAGCCGTCTGAAGAAGTTCGTGTGGTAAGGCGCATCGAGCAATCTGGTCAGCCCTACTTCGATACGAAGACTAACCGGATCAGATTCGGTGAGTACTCCAATGCAGCAGCCGCAAGACGCGAGATTCCTGATGAGGTGCAGGATGAAGAGCTCGCGTACATTGCTCCCCTGCTAGAGGCCTATTGCGAGCAGCAATATAAAAATGGTGTTCCTGTGACTGTGGCTGACATCCCTAATCGTCTGGCGAGTCATTTTCAGGATCAGCGAAAGGCGTTTTACAGCGCGGAGTGGCTCCGAGAGACATCATGGAATTGTTTCCACGATGGTCAAGAAGTATTCGAGATTTGGTTGGATAACATGTATGCAGGTGTAAGCGACACCCAACTGCGAGCACATTCTTCAGCTGTTGAACGCTTGCTGGCTACTTTGGAACAGGCTACCCAAGTCCAACTTGACCGTATCCCACTCGCACAGATTGTCGACTTGATCGATGTGTGGGTACGCAAAGGTTCCTGCCATGAGCTCGCAGCTCAAAAGAAGTTGCGGTGGGCCGACTGATGACAATTTCTGTACTCAATTCTCCTTTTGAAGCTGAACTACGAGCGTTAATCTTCCTCTTCCTCCTTGATGAGCCCGTAGATGCTGACTACCTCGGTGCTCTCGATACGCTCACAATTAATCAAAGAACGTTCCTCATCGGATATGACAATCTCAACGGCACCCACCGTTTAGCAGCAGGTGAGTTACTTGCACGCACTGACTTAATGCGTCAAGCGCTGAAGCAGCTTACTCTCAAGCACCTCGCGGCCTTTGATACTTCTGCAGAGCAGTCGGGCTTCCGGATTACCAACCAGGGAGCCAGTGTCGTCAACCGGCTGAGGACTGACTATGCAGAACGATTTTTCACCGCAGCCCTCGACACTATCGAAGTAGCTGGACATGCAAACGCAACGAATCTAATGAAGATTATCAACTCAGTGGAGGCTGCTTTATGACCCCTCACTTTTGGATTAGCTCCGTCACTGTTGCGGGACATCCCTTTAAACCTGATTCCTCAATTAAGTTCTCTCCAGGACTCAATATCATCTGTGGACCATCCAACAGTGGAAAGTCCTGGGTGCTAGACTGCATCGACTATGCCTTTGGTAAAGAAGCCAGCAAGTTCGCCCTCGACGAGAAAAATAGATACACCGAGGTTATACTCAACCTGAGCACATCCGAGGGCCATATCGGTCTCAGACGCCCCATCGGCAAGGGCAACTCAAACGTTGAAGTCACTAGCACCCACCATGGCATCGACTCAGGTATCTACAAGAGTCGACACACAAAGGGTCACCAGTCAGTAGATTCGATTCTGTTACGGCTCATCGGCTACGAGAATCCAGAAAAACTCAAGGTTATCTCGAGCCGTGATTTTAAGACCAAGGCCTTCACATGGCGGACATTCTGGCCAGCCTTTTACGCCGATAAAGACCGGATTCCGAGCAAGTCATCTGTGCTTTTACCAACCCAAGCTACGTCCATTCCTGCAGCTAAGTGCGCGTTGGCTTCTCTAGTAACAGGGCGCGACTATGCGGCGTGGGCGCGAGAAGAATCAACTGATACGAGAAAGCTCAAGAATAATGCAGTCATTGAGTACCTTGAGCAGCAACCAGAAAAGATTACAGCGCGTATCGAATCAATAGAACAGGCTCTGGGTACGAGCGATGAGGAGGAGATAAAGCACCTCGTCAGCAAGATTAGCAACCGCGCCGAACTGGTCCAGCAGCGAATCGATCTAGCGATGGCAGAGGGGCGACGCATCGTCGGCCAGTTACAACAGGTTCGAGGGGATATTGCAGAATCAAGTGCCCTGAGCGCTCGTTACGAGGAACTTGCGGCATCTTACATGGCGCGCATTGAGAGGCTCGATTTCGTCCAACTAGGAAGGCATCTGCTCAGCGAACACCCCGTTGCCCACTCGTGCCCAGTATGTGATAGAGAACTAGACCCAGAATTTCATCCTGATGTGCAGGAGTATAACCCTGCAGAGCGAGACGAGCTGGTTCAGCGTCTTGAGGATCTTAAACATGCACTGCGACAAATGGGCGACGATCGAAAAGCATTACATCTCCAACAGGAGGCACTACAGACGCAGGCTGATCAAATCAACCAACTCATCAAGGGTGAACTACAACCTGAGCTGAACTCCTTGCGTGCAGCTCTAGATAGCCACACTGCTTTGGTAGCTATGCGTACCGAGCGTGAAGAGCTAATATCTCAGCTCGCCAGAATCGCAGAGGAGGTTAAGGAGCGGCGCGAGAGGCAGTTCACAGTAGGAACTTTCAACCCGCTCGGCGAATTCCCCGACGAGTTTTGGACTGCGATGGACACTAATCTGCTCGACACGCTCGGTGCGTGCTCGTTCCCGTCGCTTAATACAGCCACTTTTTCGCGGCAGTTGTTCGATGCAACGATCAACGGTAAGAGCAAAGCCAAGCAAGGAAAGGGTTACCGTTCCTTCGTTAATACTGCTGTGATGCTGGCCCTCCGCGACTACCTCGCCAGCGATGGCGCCAATCATAACCCCGGCCTGTTAATAATCGATACCCCTTTGCTCGGCCTTGATGACCAGCAACTTGATGAGGAGTTAATGGATGTTCGTGAAAAAATCCCTCAATCGCTTTATGAATATCTTATTAACGTCCAAAATGATGGCCAAATCATCATCGCTGACAATACTAAGTTCATGCCAGACCTCGATGTCATCGACAACGATTGCAACATCATACGCTTCACTAGGCGCATCGACCAAGGACGCTTTGGATTTCTTATTGATATGACTGACGAAGACCTTAAAGACCGAGAGGCAGTCGATGACAACTAGCCGCGCCTTCAGCTACAAACCGTTGTGGAAACTCCTCATCGACAAGGACCTCAACAAGAGACAACTTCAAGACATGGCAGGCCTCAGCCCAGCTACCATGGCCAAGCTAGGCAAGGGTGGAAACGTCACAACCGATGTTCTTGTACGTATCTGTGAAACCTTAGACTGCGGCATCTCCGATATTTGCGAAATTGTAGACGCCGAGAAGATTCCTCGTTGATTGAGATACTATCCGTCTTCACAATGACCAATATCCGAAAATGAACTTGCGAAACAGCTATTTGTACGCGTAACTGATTGCGAATGGCAAAATTGAAAGGAACCCTATGGAATTACCTATGGACCAGAGCACTCTGTTTGATCAACTTCATGAGAACATGCAGCAAGTAGAAGATCACGCAGATACTTCGACGGGCAAACTTTACGTAGGCGATGCTCTAGAAACTTTGAGAACACTTGACGCAGACTCGGTGCAGACGGTTATCACTTCTCCACCGTATTGGGGTTTGCGCGATTATGGGGTTGAAGGCCAGATCGGTGCTGAGTCTACTGTTTATGAATATATCGAAAGTCTTGTTAAGGTGTTTCGCGAAACAAAGCGTGTCCTAGCAGATGATGGCGTCCTTTGGGTCAACCTAGGTGATTCTTATACCTCCGGTGGGAGGAAGTGGCGGCAGGCCGATAAGAAGCTCCCAGCGCGAGGAATGGCATATCGACCCGATACACCAGAAGGAATGAAGCCAAAAGATCTCATTGGCGTACCTTGGATGCTCGCATTCGCATTACGCAATGACGGCTGGTTTCTCAGAACCGACATCGTTTGGAACAAGCCGAATGGGAACCCAGAGAGTGTTCGTGATCGCCCTACCAGATCGCATGAATTTATCTTCATGCTGACTCAACAAGAGAAATACTTCTACGATGTGAATGCAACAAAGGAGCCTACCGAGGATGGCAAAAAGCTGCGTCGCCGACGGTCAGTATGGAACATAAACACAGAGCCATTTTCCGAGGCTCATTTTGCAACATTTCCTGCAAAGCTCGTGGAGCCTTGCATCCTTGCTAGTTCGCGTCCCGGAGACACAGTGCTGGATCCCTTCTTCGGTTCAGGCACCGTTGGACAGGTGGCTCTTCAAACTGGGCGTCATTTTGTGGGGATTGAAATTAGCCAGGACTACGCGGAAATCGCCAGATTACGCCTAGCCAAAAAGAATGGTTACGCACTCCCCATTGTTAGTGAACCGTAAAGGTCCAAGTGGCATGAACAATGCATGCGGACTTTACCAGATTTTTCACTTGTAACTTTCGCTCAGTACCGCCATCAAAGTACAAGCTATATAGTTGACCTCCTGACTGATCATATACATGACAATATGCAGGTTTGGGAGATTGTCTACTCTTCTCCATTATTTCAATCGGCCATTCTGCAGCTTGAAGTAACAATGCCTTTGGGATCTCTACTAATTCATAGGTGTAAGTTACACCTCCCGTTGGCTCGGGAACTCGCGGGAAACAGCGCAACGTAAAAATACGTTCATAACGACTCATATGATCAAACATACGTTGCCGTAGGGCCTCGATATCCGCTGCATCTAGCCACGCGCCTTTTCCAAGTTCCATGTACTTTGAGATATGGATCCGGTCTACCTTGATATTCTTATCGGCTTGAGTCTTCAGACTCCAAGGGACACCATCTACCAATACATCTTCACCGGGGTTACCATTCGGAAGTTTAGATGCTTGGTGTCCCGAATCTCGGAGAGCTTGCACCATAGCCCACTCAAATTTGTCCTTGGTTAACGGGATTCCGCTGCCTTGGTTATGGGCAATAAGTTGATCTCCGAATGAAGTGGCAAACCCGTCATCAACAAAGTCGCTATTGGGATTCGTTTCGTATTGTGTTCCTTCACTAAGTGCCAAAACCAACTTATGCACGTGTTGGAGTTGCCTTGAAGATAGTGTGGCCAAGAGCTCAATAAGATCGGAAAGCATACCTCATTCCATCACAATGACTGTGTCGTTATGGAGATCGACACACTTGAAGCAGCGAAAGGTTCATGCAGTTTCGGGCCTTTGCCCGCACTTTGATATGGGAGCTGTAGACCAGACTGCCCCAAAGCAAAGCCATATCTGAGCGCGAAAGTTAGGCTGGTTCAGCCCCCATCTAATCTAGCCTTCTGGAGTCTTACCCACCGAGCTACCCTCAATGATCAAGTCAAACTCGGCCTTTACTTTGAAGCAAAACTCCAGGTTGTTACGGGCGATTGTACTCCTAAGCCCATCTATTTCTGGCTCATTGCTGTATCCATCGTGCCATCTTGTGCGACCCTGCCTGCGGTACGGCTGGTTTTTTGGTGGCGGCTGCTGAGTGGGTGCGTGAGAATCGTGACCCGTTTACGAATGCGAAGCACCGGGAGCATTTCCATGGGGGTATGTTCCACGGGTATGACTTTGATTCGACCATGTTGCGTATTGGGTCGATGAATATGATGTTGCACGGGGTGAATAACCCTGATATTCGCTACCGTGATTCTTTGAGTGAGGGTGCCAGTGAGGACGCCGAGAAGTACTCTTTGATTCTGGCGAATCCGCCGTTTGCGGGGAGCTTGGATTATGAGGCGACCAGTCAGGATTTGTTGAAGGTCGCTAAGACCAAGAAGACTGAGTTGCTGTTTTTGGCTCTGTTTTTGAAGTTGTTGAAGCCTGGTGGGCGGGCTGCGGTGATTGTGCCGGATGGTGTTTTGTTTGGGTCGTCGAAGGCTCATAAGGACGTTCGCCGCGCCTTGGTTGAGGACCAGAAGCTGGACGCTGTGGTGAAGTTACCTTCGGGTGTCTTTAAGCCTTATGCGGGTGTATCGACTGCGATTTTGTTCTTTACGAAGACGAATTCGGGTGGCACTGACGAGGTGTGGTTCTTTGATGTGGAGGCTGATGGGTTCAGCCTGGATGATAAGCGGAACCCGGTGGAGGCTAATGACTTGCCGGAGGTTTTGAAGCGCTGGGCTGAGCGTGATGGGGCTGAGCGTGAGCGGGCCCGCACGGAGCAGTCTTTTACGGTGCCGAAGAGTGAGATTGTGGAGCAGGGCTATGACCTCTCTATTAACCGCTATAAGGAGCTGGTTTTTGAAGAGGTGGTCTACCGCTCCCCTGAGGAGATTATTGCGGAGCTGGAGCAGACCCAGCGCGAAATTGGCGAGCACATTGAGCAGCTGAAGAAGGTGATGGGGCTGTGAGTGAATCAGTAGTTGTTGAACTCGGAGAGCTCGCACCTAAAATACCGTCAGTTAACCCAGCCAGGTTTCCTGATGAGGTTTTCGATTTGTTGAGCATCCCTGCCTATGATGCAGGTGCCCCTCAGGTAGTTTCTGGTTCTGAAATCGGCTCAAATAAGCAACTGGTTGAACCTGGCGATGTAATGATTTCAAAGATCGTCCCCCACATCCGCCGGGTGTGGGTTGTTCCTATGCCATCTGAACAAGGACGTCGCCAGCTGGCTTCTAGCGAGTGGATAGTTTTTCGTACCGACAGAGTGCTAAACCGTTGGCTTCGTTTCTATTTGCTCAGCGATTCCTTTCATGCCCAGTTTATGAATACTGTTGCTGGTGTGGGTGGTTCCTTACTTCGTGCTCGTCCTCAGTTCGTCAAGAAAATCAAGTTGACTATTCCGCCCGTAGCTCAGTAGAAAAAAGAAGCTGAAGTTGAAGAACTTAAGGCTACCATCCAGCTAAAGCGTGAGTGCCAGCAGGAACTTTTCAAAGAGTTGGCCTATTCCTACTTTAGAGCGATCTTCATTTTAGAGGAACTTCCCAAAAAGCCACTCGGAGCAGTCATCGAAGGACTCGAAGGGGGTAAGAATTTAGTTGCAAAAAGCCAAAAGATTTATTCTAAATATAGGGTTCTTAAAATAAGTGCTGTAACAAAGGAAAATTTCTCGTCCTCTGAAACAAAACCGCTCCCCACAGACTACGTTCCTCCAAGTGGGCACTTGGTTAAAAATGGTGATTTACTTATAAGCCGTGCCAACACAACTGAAATGGTTGGCTCTGTTGCTTTTGCCCGAGGAGTAGGAGAAAATATTGCACTCCCTGATAAAATATGGAAATTTATCTGGAAAAAAACCACAGAAGTACTGCCTGAATACATATACTTTCTACTGCAAACACCTGAATACAGGTTAAAAATCCAGCAACTATCTAGCGGCTCAAGCGGATCAATGAAAAACATATCCAAGTCTAAATTACTAAAATTAGATATACCAGTCCCTGATTTCAAACAACAACTACACTTCGCAGACTTATTCCAAAGATTGTCATAAAAATTTAGCAAACCCTTAATTCAAATATATAATCCACTTTATAAGAAAGTTGCATCTCACCACCTTGAGAGAAAATATTCTAAGACCTCAAAATTTGAATGAAATTTTTACTTTCCAAAATAAACTTAAAATTAACTACAGTAATTCCTCTGCTACAAGCGACCTCGACGGCGGAAATATTATAGAAATTACTATTAAAGAACCTACAAAATGTATCAGAAATAATGCAGAGTGTGAATACCCTTGTTCACTATTTAACGAAATCAATCCCAATGACCCGCAGAGGGTTACCCGTGTTATCCATATTCATGAAATAAATAATTTAGCAGCCTTCTACAGCTCTGAAGAAATCAGAAAAAAATACTTACGTCAAGGATACATGAAAGCTGCACTATGCGATTTAATAATTTATATGCTAGAAAGAAGCGAAGAGAGTTCCGAAATAATTGAAATCAGGCTCATAAATAGAGCGAAAGGATTTAACACTAATGGAGAATTAACGCCTATCTCCGCTTACAGCAATATATTCAATTTAACAGACCCTGCAGCCTCTGAAAATTTGTATATGATTTCAACGCCAGAAACAAGGACGTATGACATTGAGTATTATAGGGAATTGCTCTCATCCACACAGGTTAAGCTTGAAAATTAAGCTACCTAAGTGGATTCTGAATAGATAAAGTTTATGGTACGAGATTTGCTATAAATATGATGCTAATGTTGAAAAATATCGGTTGAACTAGACCCCATCCAATTCTCACAGAGTCCAGGAGGAAAATAATATGACTACGCTTAGTGAAATAAAAATTAATCAGTTCGTATTGCTAGAGGGAGGAATTTTCCCTGACGGACTAATTGTTCAGATAACCTCTATTAATCAAGATAAATTCACAGCAGTTGGGCCAGCAGCTGAAACTTACAGCCTTGATTCTAAATATTTTAAATTTTCACTGGTTAATATACCTCGTGATAGTTTGAATTTTAGACAAAATGATCCATCTTATGATTTTATTGCAAGGCAGGGAAAGGAGTCTTTCGAAGAATTAGTCAATATTATACTGCAAGCGTGAGCCTGCGGAACCCCTTATGAATAAGCTTCGAGGTACTAACTATGGCATATTCAAAAGTTCCCTTAGCATCCACAGATATCAAGAAGAGCTATGCCATACAGCTGATATTCCCCCAAGCTAATTTTCGTTTAATAACGCCAGCAAATCAGGTTCCCCGATCACAGCAATCCGCTGACCAGCTTCAATCAAAGAAATAGTTTTAAGTTCCTTACGGTTCTCTCCCAGTAGGGGCGGCATGCTTTCCTCAGCTCCGGCGCCAATCACCAAGACAGTGGTTTTCTTCGTCACCGACTTTGCAATATGGCCACCAGCAGCCTCAATTGCAGCCCAACACTCTTCACGGGTCATAACATCAAGCCCACCCGTCAAGGTAAAAGTCTCCCCTGCTATTCCCTCCGGCGCAGGAGCCACCGGAACAAAAGACGGAACATTATTTCGTCGAACCTTACGAGGCGCCGGAACGCGGTCAGTACGAATCATGCCTGAACTAGTTGGCCCACCCCAAGCGTCCTCAACCGAAGACGCCCCAACAAGCTCAACCAGACGTAAAGCAACCAAAGCCGCCATTAAGGAATCCTCACCAGCCTCATGGTGATGAAGCTGCTCTAGCCCAAAGAACTCAGCTAGAACGTCAAGACGGTGCTGGTCTAGCCCCGCAATCACACCAGTCTTACTCAACCTACGAGACAAGCTCAGTGTGCAATAAAAATCAGGAGCTAACTCATCAATACCTGCAACCTTATTGGCATGATTCCATACGGACCGGTCAAATCCCGAGTTATGAGCGATCACAGGCAGGTCGCCAATGATTTCCTGCATTCTCTGGCGAGTTTCAGCCCAACCCACACCATCAGCTTCGACCATTGCAGCAGTAATACCGTGGATACTCACATTTAAGGGGTGAAAATCAGCAACAGACTCATGAGGCTTCACCAGCCATGAAATAGTCTCCACGACTTGGCCGCCCCTCACAACCGTCAAACCAACTGCACAAGCCGAAGCCCGGCTCGCATTTGCAGTCTCAAAATCAACGGCAACAAAATCTACAGAAGCGTTAGACACAGTACACTAGTCCTTCTTAAGTAAAGCGAATAAGTGGTTTCAAGCCACAGTCAAAGTGGCTACAGAATTGATTCTCGTTGCAAACTCAGAACCAGTGACAGCGAAATTCTGACCTGGAGTTTCATCCATAGTCTTCATCCAGTCCAAGGTCGTCGCCTCTGTAGAGATATCGGTATAGGAGCTAGTTTTAACTTCTTGGCTGTTCCATAACAGGTTACGCGCAACAATTTCGTTCCCGTCATTGGTTACCAACACGACAACAGGAACGTTTAGCCGTTCAATCCGGTGAAAAGTTAGAGCTGCGGACTCTTCAGCAGCAGCAGGAACCACCGTTAGTTCCGCTTCGTCAGGAGAGCTTTTCATGACCGCCTTAACAAATGCCTTACCTTCGACGGTTGTTCTGGCGGCCCGGCTAAATGACGCCGCCAGTTGAGCTCTCTTCATGATTACTTTTTCGGATGCCATTCTCGCCACCTTTCAAACGCTTCACCAATAACGTAGCTACAAGCTTCATCATACGCTTCGTGGCTATCCTCAGCACTATTTAATACTCGAATGCCCCGAGCAGGTAGCTTCTTTTTAGGCCTCAGATAATCACCAACATGGTAGTGGAAGTTCTCGTGAGCTGAGCATGCTCGAATCACATCAACCACACCTTTTAAAGGTGTATGGTAGGCCATTAATCCAACGCTGAAATTTACAACTAAAGGAGGCTTATTCAAAAGTAGACACGCACCCCACACCCACCAACTAGACAACGGCCCCACCCGCGGCAAAAATATGAGC
>NZ_JBPPUO010000012.1:0-74309 GCF_053544675.1 Rothia sp. 32237D007AR
CATATTTTTGCCGCGGGTGGGGCCGTTGTCTAGTTGGTGGGTGTGGGGTGCGTGTCTACTTTTGAATAAGCCTCATTTTTAAGCAAAAGGAGAAATAGTTGAGAAAAGATTTTATATTTTGCAACAAAAATATAGATAACCATATGAAGGAGGGAAAAAGCCAGAAAAGTTATAAGCATCCAACAATTGATCAAGATCGAAGTTACTTTATAACAAAATTTCCTGCAGAGTCCCTTTCTGCGAAGGAGTTTATAAAGCGTTTTAATACCTTTCAGGATTCTGGGTCTGGCATGAAGAAGTACTGTATTCCGGAATATGATGAGTTTTCAATTAGGTTTTCTCACGAAATTCGGGAGTCTCTGGAAAACTTGAGAGAAGAGTATTCAGGTGCGTATTTATTCAGGGTATACGATGATATTCGTAAGGAATCGAATTTAGATATTCCCTATAGTTCGACTAACTCTGCCCCTGGTGTGGTCAAAAACCTTGTTCAAATGTTTGAAAACTACAGTCAATTCTCAGATAATTTGGATTCAATAATGATAAGTGCAAAATTAAAAACAGATGCTAATGGGAATCCTAAAGATGGGATTTTTAAAAGTGATCTAAAGACAGCGGGAAGACTCCCTGAGGAGGAAGAATCTGTGATGGAGATGGTTGATCTATTGAAATTCCAGAAAAATGCCATCGTGGAAGGTGTTGCCGGCTCTGGCAAGTCTCACATGCTTCAGAAACTGCGTGAAAGCGGGGAGTATGGTGAAAACGGCAGTCAGATTGAGGTTGTTGTCCTTCACCCCTCCACTTCTTATGAAGAGTTTGTTTCCGGTATTCGTCCGAACTTTACGAAAAAGGAAGGCGAAGGAGAATTTGTAACTCAAGAGGGCATCTTCGTACAGATGTGCAACAGAGCAGCCGCCAACCCAGATAAGAAATTCTTACTCTTCATTGACGAAATCAATCGCGCAAACACCTCCCGAGTCTTTGGCGACCTCATGCTGGTCATCGAAGATTCAAAACGTGTGGACTTCAGTAAATTCACCACTAAATCTCCTGAAGATGAAAATTTTGAAACAGAAAATAAACCTAAAGTAACTTCTTTGGGTGCTGACGAATCAGCAGACGGACAAGTTGCTAAGAGCGAAAAATATCCTTTGAAAGCTTACCAATATGGTGCTCTCTTCTCCTCAGAGACAACGATTCCATCCACCGAAGATGGGAAGTCTGCCGAATATGTCCGCCTGCAAAATCCTATTATTAAGCAGGGAATTGAGTTTAGTAAACTCGCGGTCCCTTCTAACCTGCACGTCCTGGGCACCATGAACACCACTGACCGTTCCGTGGGCACCATTGACCTGGCTCTGCGTCGTCGCTTCCATTGGATTACCCAGGAGCCCATGAATGATAGGGATAAACTGCTCACGGCTTTGGAGCTTTCAGGTGATAAGGGTAAATCAGTTGATTTAGTGGCTGATTGGTTCATACATGCAAATGAAGTTTTAGGCTCAAAGGTTGGCCCTGACGCCCGCCTGGGACACGCCTACTTCTTCGGTAAAGACGGCGACGCGAAAGCTATCGCCAAAGCTCTCATTACCCAGCTCCTAGAGATTATCTTTACCTTCAATGTCAAGGAAGATGTCCTAGAAAAGATTGGACTTCCAAAACTTAAGGCGTACAACGACAAGAAACTTGACTATGAAGGTAAGGGGCTGGGTCGCCGTCCCATCGTTAAAGAAGATAAAGGTAAATCTCCAACACTCGACGGGGGCAGTGACTCTGAGAACGAGGTTTCTGACAACACTGATTCTGAAAATAGCCAGGGCGACCAGTAGTCATGACCGCCTACCGCTATTTCCGTGTGAGCGGGAAGGGCAACGGTGTCGGAATCACCGTGCTGAGGCTGGTGGGGGAAGAAAACCCCACCGGCCCAACCACCCTTACCCTGCACGTCCTCCCCAAAATCTGGTCAGACTATAAGCTCCTACGCACCCTCCCAGACCTCAGCACCTCAGAGCACGAGGGGAAAGATACTTGGCACAGCTATCTCTACGAGATGGACACCCTCCAACTTCCGGACGAGTGGGCTAAATGCCTAGCTGCCGCCACCCCAAACTCAACTGAATTTGAAGAAGAAACCCAAGAAACTGAGCTTGTATCAGAAGTAAAACAACACGGTGAGGAAGACGACAGGGAAGACGGCGAGGTAGACCCTCTCTGGCAGGAAGTCACGCAACCCGGAAAAGACCATCACAAAGTCGAACTCAAGCCCTTAGAGGACGACCACGCCAAGCTTATGTGGGACATGCTCTCCCACTACGACCAGCACCCCAGCAGGGTTGCCGGTCACCGCGACTTCCCACCAGCAGGTACAGAACTCTTCCCCCATATTCCTGCTATGCGTGAAGTCTTTTACGCCCAGTTCGTCCGTTACGCCCTTGAAGCTGTTCGCCACCGTAAACCCACCTTCTTACCTATTCAGGAAGAGCTGGGGTTTGTGCGGGGACGCATGGTGCCAAGAGGGCTCGTTGACCGTAAAGTCCAGCGACGCATGCCTATCCTGTGTGAGTTTGATGCTCTCACAACCGATAGTTACATCTGGCAGGTCATTCGCGCCGCCACCCAGCTTGCTGCCACCAGCAACAACCAAAGAACCCTGGACGCCGCTGTTGAAGTTGATGCCCACATTCGAGACGTCCGCCTGGTTCAGCCGTCAACACTCCTGACGAGCGGCATCGCCGCTAATGACCTAGCTCGCTTGAGCGCAGACTTGAAGAAGGCTTATTTCCTGGGGCGGGCAATGATCAGCGAGAACTTCGGGATCGGCGTTGAAGAACCCCTCACGGAGGGGGGTGTCATCGCCAACATCAAATACACCACCAGCGACCTGTGGGAAAAGATTGTTGCTGGTTACATGCGGCAAAGCGTCGATGAGGCTACGGTGGATGAGCAAAAGAAACTCTATCTCTACTACGACGGTAAGAAGAGCGCTTTCGTTACCCCCAAAACACCTGACCTAATCGTTACTGCCCAGCAGAAGACCACGGTGTTTGACGCCAAGTATAAGTTCCCTAAGGAGTCTATTACTCAGGCCAGTATGAGTGACCAGTACCAGCTCACTACCTACTCCTACCGGATGGGGTGCAGCGCATTCTTGGTCTATCCAGAGCTGGAGGTCGAGCAAAAGACGTCCGGCGGAGGATCTCAGTGCAACAAGGTTTCCTCTCTCTTCCTGGCACCTCCGGGTTATGGCATCAAGGGAATAGAGGGGCAGCCCCAAAAGTCCGAGGGCTGGAGCCGCATCGGCGTCCTTTCCCTGCCCTTTCCTAGTCCTGGTGCTGCTGACTTCAGCTTGGCTGAGGTATATCGGGAACGTATTCGTGAGATCTTTAGTGGCTCTTAGCCAGCTGTTCTCCTGAGAGCCGTATCCGACCTGTGCAGGCTTCTGAGCCTGTGTGCACAGTTTTCCCTGCACACAGCCCAAGGAACCCTGCACAGCCTCACGCTAGCGCCGGGGGAACTTTGCCCAGTGGGAACCTCCCGTTAACCCCCTGGCCCCATGCTGGTTAACCTCCCTGCCCCATACTGGTGCCATGCGTATTTTTGCTCACCGCGGGGCGTCCGGAACTTACCCTGAAAACACGCTTGCCGTTTTCGCCGCAGCCGCAGATTCTGGGGCGACCTGGGTTGAAACTGATGTTGATGTGGCAGCCTGCGGCACCCCCGTCCTGCTGCACGATACGCAGCTGCGGCGCACCACTAACCTGGCCGGGTCCGTCTACGATTACACTGCCGTGCAGTTGCAGGGTGCGGACGCCGGCGCCTGGTTTTCAGCCGCAACAGCAGGTCAGGCGGTGCCGACCTTGCGGCAGCTTGTCGATTTGGCGAATGAGCGGGGTTTGAACCTGAATGTGGAGCTGAAAACGAATGAGCAGGGTGCGGTGCGCTCGCGTCTTCTGGTGAGCCGGGTGATTGAGGAGCTGGAACGGCTGCACCCGGGCCGTGAGGTGATTGTTTCTTCTTTTAATCACCTCTTGCTGGCTGAGTTTAAGCGTCTGGCTCCGCAGTATGTGGTGGGTGCTTTGTTTGAGCGCCGCATGTTTCAGCCGGGGTGGCGGTCCATGCTTGAGCTGATGCAGGCGTCTGCGGCGCACCTGTCTGATGCTGATGCGACCTGCCAGCGGGTGCGTGATGTGCGCGATGCCGGGTACGAGGTTAATATTTGGACGGTCAATAGCCCCGCCCGCGCCAATGAGCTGAAGAACTGGGGCGCCACTGGTATCTTTACTGATTACCCTGAGCGGCTACTTCATCTAGAACACTAAAGCGTGCCCGCTCTCACCGCCGCCACGCGGTCGAGGCGCGAGCGCTTGCACACATGGTCTTGATAGGCTTGAATTCCATGGTGAACAAAATTGGTTTTGACCGTGAGAAGTACATCGAGATGCAGTCTCGACACATTCAGGAGCGCCGCGAAGAAATCGGCGGCAAGCTTTACCTCGAAATGGGTGGCAAGCTTTTTGACGACATGCACGCCTCCCGTGTGCTGCCAGGCTTCACGCCCGATAATAAGATTGCGATGCTGGAGCAAATCCGCGACGAAGTGGAGATCCTGATCTGCCTGAACGCCAAGGACCTGCAGCGCAATAAAATCCGTGCTGACCTGGGCATCACTTACGAGGACGACGTCCTGCGCCTGGTCGATGTTTTCCGTGACCGCGGCTTCCTGGTCGAGCATGTGGTGCTCACCCAGATGGAGGACGACAACACCAAGGCTGTTGCCTTCAAGCAACGCCTGGAGCGCCTGGGTCTAAAAGTTTCGCGTCATCGCGTTATTTCGGGTTATCCCACCAACACTGACCTGATTGTCAGCGAAGAGGGCCTGGGCCGCAACGAGTTCGCTGAAACTACCCGTGACCTGGTGGTGGTGACGGCCCCCGGCCCCGGTTCAGGTAAGCTGGCAACTGCCCTGTCGCAGGTCTACCACGAGAACAAGCGCGGTGTGAAGGCAGGCTACGCTAAGTTTGAGACCTTCCCCATCTGGAACCTGCCCTTGGAGCACCCCGTTAACCTGGCCTATGAGGCCGCTACCGTTGATCTTGATGACGCTAACGTCATTGACCACTTCCACCTGACTGCTTACGGTGAATCTACCGTCAACTACAACCGTGACGTTGAGGCCTTTCCCCTGCTGAAGGTGCTCTTGCAGAAGATGACCGGCACCACCCCTTACCAGTCGCCCACTGATATGGGTGTGAACATGGCCGGTAACTGTATTACTGATGATGCTGCCTGCCGTTATGCTTCTGAGCAGGAGATTATTCGCCGCTATTTCAAGGCCCTGGTGGATGAGGCCCGCGGCGGGCTGGATTCTACCCAGTCAGATCGTGCTGCTGTGGTCATGGCTAAGGCTGGTATTAAGGAAACTGACCGCCCGGTGGTTACCCCCGCCCGCCTGCGCGAAGAGACCACCGGTGCCCCCGGTGCGGCTATTGAGCTAGCTGATGGCACTATTATTACCGGCAAGACCACTGATTTGCTGGGCTGCTCGGCTGTTGCCCTGCTGAATGCGCTCAAGCACCTGGCTGGTCTGGACGACGCCAAGCACCTGCTCTCTAAAGAGGCCCTGGAACCTATCCAGCACCTGAAAACCCTGCATCTGGGCAGTCAGAACCCCCGCCTGCATACTGACGAGGTGCTGATTGCCCTCTCAACTTCGGCGGCACATGATGAGGACGCCCGCGCTGCCCTTGAGCAGATTAAGAACTTGCGTGGGGCGGACGTCCACACCACCACGATCTTAGGTTCAGTTGATGAGGGAATTTTCCGTTCCCTGGGCATGCTGGTCACTTCTGACCCTAAGTTCCAGAAGAAGGCCCTCTACCAGAAGCGCTAGACTGCCCGCCGTCCTGAGGTCCAAGATCCACTTAACCCCGCACTTAACTGCGGGGTTTTACGTTTAACTGCGGGGGAAACCCGGGGTGCTCGAAACCCGCCCCCTGTGAAGCCCCTGTTTATGCTCCTGCCCACGCACCTGTGTGGTTGAGTAGACGGGCGAGGTAGGTGCGCTTGCTGTATGACTTCTGATAGGTTCAAAACAGCAGTAATTTGCATACCTAATACCAATGACCGTTATGTCAGGGGAGAATCATGGCTCAACACGTTGACGAAACACACTACGACTGGAACTCCCGCTCGCCCGAAGTGCAAGAAGACCAGATCGCAGCCTACGATTCTATGCGCGCTCGGTGCCCTGTTGCTCACGATGAATTTATGGGCTACACCCTCTTCAAAAATGAGGATGTCCGGTATGCCCTTGAACATCCTGAACTGTTCTCTAACCGGGTGTCGACCCGCCACATAGCGGTGCCCAACGGAATGGACGCACCCGAACACACTGCTTTCAGAGCGATCAACGATAAGTACTTTACCCCAGAACGTATGCAGGCTTTTGAACCTCGAATCCGTAAGGTGGTGCACCAGCTCGTCTGCGATATTCCGCGCGGTGAAACGGTCGATATCATGGAAGAATTTGCCACCCGCTACGCCATGCGCGTGCAAAATGCTTTCATGGGGTGGCCAGAGAGTCTTGAAGAAGCTTTGATTGCCTGGATGAACAAGAATCGGTCTGCCACCCTCAAACGTGACCGGGCTGAGATTGCCTCGGTTGCTGTGGAATTTGACGGCTATATTCGGACTCTTCTGAACGAGCGGCGGATGAACCCTACGCTTCAGGACGTCACCGCCGAGCTCCTGCACGATCGTGTGGAGTTGCCGGGGCAGGAACCTCGCGTCATGACGGATGAAGAAATTGTCTCTCTTATTCGAAACTGGACGGTCGGGGAGCTGTCAACGGTTTCAGCTATCGTGGGAGTCATTGTGAACTTTTTGGGCGAGCACCAGGGTGAGGCTGACCGCTTGCGGCAGCATCCCGAATATATTGGTCACGCGGTGGAAGAGATTTTGCGTTTGCAAGATCCCCTCGTTGCTAACCGCCGTGTAACAACTGCAGATGTTGAAGTCGGCGGTCGTACGATTCCTGCTGGATGCCCGGTGACCATCAACTGGACGTCGGCTAACCGTGATGAGGACGCTTTTGAGGATGCCCTGGACTACCGTCCTGATCGTAATCAGTCGATGAACCTGACCTATGGCGCGGGAATTCACGCGTGCCCCGGGGCTCCTCTAGCTCGGTTGGAGCTGCGCGTACTGGTTGAAGAGTTGCTTGCAGCGACGGAGTCAATCACGGTGGAGTCTACCGTGAATGCTCAGTTCCCGGTGGCAGGTTATTCCTCGGTGAAGGTCGTCGTGAGGTAGGTGAGTGCGGCGGCGTCCGCAATGTGTCGGTGTCCTGTCGCTCCAGCGTCCACTTAACCCCGCACTTAACTGCGGGGTTTTACGCTTAACTGCGGGTGCCCCCCGGGGTGCTAGACGGTGTAGGTGGCGTCGTCAACGGGTGCACCCCAGTTGACGAACTTCCCGTCCTTGTTGAAGGGGATGACGGCGATGTGGGTCATGGGGCCATCGCTGGTGGCTCCGTGCCAGTGGTTAATGCCTGGTTCGAAGAAGGCCTCACCGGGTGTGAGGGTCTGGGGTTCCTGGCCTTCGAGCTGGTAAATGCAGATGCCGGAGGTCACCACAATAAGCTGGCCGACGTCGTGGGTATGCCAGTTAGTGCGGGCTTCGGCCTCGAAGGTAACAGCCAGGGACTGTAGCTGGCTGCTGGGTGCCTACGACTCCCCTAGCGCACCAGGGTAGCCTGCTTGAAGCTGGGGTCAGGCACACAGGTCACCGCGTATTTAGTGGAGGCTAGCTCATCAATTTTGATCACGTAGTTCTGGGTCTCAAAGTAAGGTGGGATGCCGCCAAATTCCTCCACGGCACCGGGCCCAGCATTATAGCCGGCCAAAACAATATCTTGTAGGGAGGCCTCATCTGAGACGTAGGGTGCTAGGTACTCTGAGAGGTAGGCCAGGTAGCGGCCCTGGGCGGCGATGGAGTCTTCGGGGCTGTTAATATCGCCCTTGCCCCAGATGTCCCAGGTGTCCTGGGTGAACTGGGCTAGGCCGTGGGCGCCTGCGTGTGACTGGGCGGTGGTGACCCAGCCGGATTCGGTTTCTAGCTGGGCGGCTAAGAGGCCTGCCCGGAACCCAGATACTTCTGCGGCGGCTTCAATATCGTCCCATAGTTGTGGGGGAGCGTAGGTGAGGTCGGTCTGCCCGCAGTAGTCCTCGTAGGTGGCAGAAAGCCCCACCACACCGGCTGACATTAGCACCGCTGATGCCACAATCTGCCAGTGCGCTACCAGGCCTGCGCCGAGGCGCAGGGCAAGGCTGGGCTTAGTACGTTCACTTGTCATCAGGTCAAGATTACTGGAAAACCCTCCTGCCCGTCAGGTGCGCGCCCGCCGCACACACCCAAAGGTGACGCACCCAACCTGGGCACGTCACCCTCAGAGGAGGCTACTGGCTTACCTGGATCCGCCCGCGGGCGCCACGCTCTGCGGCAGCGAAATCATGGTTGACGAAGGTGTAGGTGCCTGGCTCAACAAAGACCATTTCTACGAACCCGCCTTGTGAGGCTGAGAAATCAACGGCCTGGGACCCACCTGTTGCCTGCCCGAAGGGGTCACGGCCTTCTTGGACCAGGTAGCCACCTTCCTTATAGACGGTGTCGAACTGGGTGCCAACGATGTGGAAACTCAGCTCACCGCCAGGGCCAGCATTCAGAACCCAGATGCGCACGCGCTCACCCACGCGAGCAGTGAGAGGGCTGTGCATGTACTGGGTGGCGTGCCCGTTGAAGAGGGTGAGGGTAGGTGCAGGGGCCTGGTTGGCTGGCAGAATATCGGTCAGGACGCTCCCCCCGGCCTTCTGCTCTTGCTCTTCAGCGGTGGTGCTCTCGGTGTTACCTTCAGCGGCTGGGGTGAGGGCCATCTCTGACTGAACCAGCAGGTATTCGCGGTCTACCGGGGGCAGGCCAGGTGGGTCAATGACCACGGCGCCGAACATGCCTGCACCCATGTGGGCACTGACCGGTGCGGTGCCGCAGTGGTAGAGCCAGATACCTGAGCGTACTGCTTCAAAACGGTAGACCAGTTCTTCCCCCGGTGCAATGGTGCGCATGGGCTCATTGGGGGCGACAATACCTGCGTGGAAGTCGACCGAGTGCCCCATGGTGCCATTGTTGACTAGGGTTATTTCGAAGATGTCCCCGACCTGCCCGTGCAGGGTGGGGCCCATGTAGGAGCCGTTGTAGGTCCAGGTGTTCAAATCAACTCCTGGGGCGATTTCACGGGGTAGCTCTTGCACATCTAGGGTCTGGCGGTGAACGGTGCGGCCATCAACGACGTCACCCTCAGGGACGGGGGCTAAGACCGCGTCACGGGTCTGATAGTCAGGTGAGATCTCGCCTTGGAAGTCAATATCACCGGGTGTCAATGCTAGGGTGCCGGTGCTACCACCTGCCGCAGTAGCAGGGTGAGAGCCGTGGCCCAGGTTGCCGGTGGCTGTAGCTTCTTCACCGCTTGCTTTCACGGTAAAGACCATGCCCATGGCCTGGTGGCCAATAATGGAGCACCAGCCCTCAAGATCACCGGTGATAAGACCAGCATCTACGGTTTTAGTTTCCCCCGGTGCGATACGGCCGGTAGTGGTTCCGTTAGCGAAGGTCAAATCGTGGGCGTTGGTGGCATCAGCGTTCGTGACCTCAACGATGAGGCGGTTACCTACTGGCACCTCTACAAGGTCGGGGGTGAAGCGCATGTCGGCGGTTGCTTCTACTGCCACGGTGGTGGTCTGGCCGGTGGCCTGTGTGGCGGCGGTAGGTGCGGTGAGGCGTCCGCGCGCAGCCGGATCAGCAAGAACCCCTAGCCCCACTACCAGGGCCACGGCGAGCGCACCGATGAGGGCGTTGCGCAGGTGGGGGAGGGGTGTGGGGGTGAGGGCTTGTGGGTCGGGGGTGGGGGCTTCGCCGCGGGCTCTGGCTTGTACCATGGCTTTGCGGATGGCTACTGATTTTTTGACTCCGCGGAGCATGAGGGGGATGAAGGCGAAGAGGATGAAGGCTCCTACCAGGGAGGCGCCGGTGCGGACCCAGGAGCCTGTCCAGGAGACGGGCAGGATGAAGATGAGCAGTGATAGGTTGACCATGACGGCGCGGCCTGCGGCGAAACGGTTGAATTCGTGGTTGGCTGCGCGTACGGCTTTGGGCCCGCCGCCCATGCGGGCGGGGAGTAGATAGGTCATGGCCCCTAGGAGTACTTGGGCGAGGAAGCCGACGGTAAAGATGGGGGTGATGGGGCGCAGGGTGAGGGAGGCGAAGGGGGTGGTGGCTACCAGGTAGGCGGCCATGAGCACACCGATCAGTAGCCAGATCATGCTGGCTGCTACTGAGAAGGTGCCGTAGTCGGCGGGTTTTTTGGCGGTGGTGGTGCGCACCATGAGGATAAGGACGAGCACTAGGGCCCCGGCGTAGATGAGCAGGCCGGCGGTAGCTAGCCAGGTGAGCCCGGTCAGGGCCCCGGCTACGGTGAGGGTTAGGCCTGCGCAGAGGCCGGTGAGGGCGCGCAGGGAGCGGGTGACGGCGTCTGGGGCCATGATAGTGCGTAGCATGGTGGGCCAGAGGGTCATGAGGGTGCCTACTACTGTGATGCCTACAAAGCCCAGTATGTTAGTTGCTTCGTGGGCAAGGAGTAGGCGGCCGTACCAGGTGGCGTTGATTCCCTCGTGGGCTAGTAGGGCGCCGAAGGTGGCCCCTACTGGTAGGAGCCAGGATGCTGCGATGTAGTAGCGGACGGTGGCCCCAAAGCGGGCGGGTAGGGCGGTGCGCATCTGCTGGAGGAGAGCGATTCCGTGCCAGGTGACTGTTGCCCCTAGGCCGATGGCACCTAGGAGGGTGAGGGGGTAGAGGGTGAAGACTATTCCGACCATCAGCACCACTATGGAGGTGTTGAGGGTGTAGATGCGGGCTAGTTGTAGGGGGCGGGCGGTGTCGGGGAGCCGGTTTTTTAGGAGGGCTTCGGTGAAGTGTTGGGACCAGATCAGGATGGAGTTGGTGATGAGGCCAAGGGCTACCATGTGTACCATGAGCCAGAGGGATTCGGGTACCCAGCGGTGGGTCATGAGGAGGATGAAGAGGGCGAACATCCATAGGGAGACTGGTTTGGAGGCTTTGCGGTGCCAGGTGTGGCGGCCGCTGGCGATGTCGCGGGCTTGTTTGTCGGTGACGGGGGAGCCGGGGGCATCGAGCGGACGCGCCCCTAGGGTAAGTTGCTCGCGGTGGCCGGGCCGGGGTGCGGCGTCCTTTTCAGTCATCACTACTCCAAAACTTGTATAGGTCATGCCGATTATAGCAAGGGTAGTTTCACCCACGCTGGGAGAAGTAACAGAGCGACAAGTAGACTAAAAACCATGACCCTAGCCATCATTATCACCCTCCTAGCCGCTACCCTCATCGCCCTCGGTATCGTAGGCATCGTCTACCCTATTCTGCCTGGCTCCCTTGCAGTGCTGGGTGGCACCCTACTGTGGGGCCTGACCCTGCGCGGGCCTGAAGGCTGGTGGCTACTTGGCCTAGGCCTACCCATCATCATCGCAGGAATGGTCGCCCAAGCCGTCCTTACCGGCAAAACCCTCAAGCAGCGAGCCATCCCCAACCGCTCTATCCTCTGGGGCGTGCTCGGTGCAGTCATTGGCATGTTCGTTATCCCCATAGTAGGTCTCTTCGTGGGTTTTGCCCTTGCCCTACTCCTGAGCGAAACCCTACGCAGTCAAGGGGACATCGCCACCTCCACACGCAGCACCCTAGCCGCCCTCAAATCCATGGGCCTGGGCATACTCATTGAACTAGCCGCCGCCCTGACCACCGGCACCATCTTCACCATCTGCGCCATCACCTACTTCGCTACTGCCTAACCGGTAGACTAGTTCCCCATGAAAACTCTGCCAGCCTCCCTGCTCCTTGCCGCCACCGCCATCGTCCAGGCCCTCGGCATCTTCCGCTACACCGAAGACACCATGGCTCTTTCCGGCCACATCTTCTTCCCCGTCCTCTTTGCGCTCATGGCCATCTACATCACCTGGCGCAACACTGAGAACAACGGCGCCTTCCCCCTGGCTCACATCATCATTGCCGCCCTAGCTGTCGTTGCCCTGGGTGCCACCATCGCCGGCTGGAACGCCAGCCTCTACTACTTCTACCCCTCCTACTACGTCTTCTACGCAGCGCTGGCCCTGCTCGCGATTGAACTAGCCCTGCGCATCGCCGCCCTGCCCAAGAAGCCCACCGCTGAATCCTCCGAGAAGGTCGGCCACCGCCTGCCCGGTCGCGCCAAGACTAAGCGCGGTACCAACCTGGTCGCCGTCCGCAAGACCCCAGAGCAGCAGGCAACGGCCCCAACCCCCACCGAAAAGTAACCCCCAGTGCACCTTGTGAGACTCGGTACTGGCCTATCTGCCCACCTTCACACGCAGCGAGGCGGCTTTCGCTAGGGTAGAGGTATGAGTACTCCGAAGGACCCCCGCATCCCCTGGCAGACCCCTGCCCAGAATTCACCGCAGGCTGCGGCACCTACCCCCGCCCGAGCGTCCGCCCACCTACCAGACCAGGTGCCCTCACCTGCCTTACACCCGGTGCCAATGCCCCTGCCGCCGGTCGGCTGGCGCCCCGGCTACCAGCAAGAGCAACAGAAACTGGGCTACCACCGGCTTTCTCTGGCTGACCCCAAACACCGCTGGTACACGCCCTGCTAGAAGCCCTGATTGGGGTGCCAATCTACCTGGTGCTCTCTGTGCTGCTGGCTCTTGCTTTCTTTTTCGTTCTCTTAACAGAACTTGACCCCTGGCTGCTTACTGATGCCACCTCCTTCTTGCATGCTATGGATGCAGAAGCTCTTGAAGATGGGGCCCTGCAAAGCCCCTCCACTTTCATCTTTCTCTTTGGGTCTATAGCACTCATGTTCCCTGTCCTCTGGCTTGCCCGAATCATTGTGGGCCCTAAGCCCTGGGGGCTGATTCACTCGGTCGCCGGGCGGATGCGCTGGGGCTGGCTAGCAACCTGCTGTGGTTTAGCGGCTCTGCTCATTGTGGCCCTGCCGCTAGCCTTCGATTTCGCTCTAGGGGCACGCTATGTTCCTAGCCCCACCCTACCTACCGGCGGTCTGATCGCCATACTGGTAGCCATTATTCTGGTGGTACCGGTGCAGGCCTACGCCGAAGAGCTGGTCTTCCGCGGCTACCTCATGCAGAGTATCGGCCGCTGGCTCAAACACCCGGCCTGGGCAATTATTATTCCCGCCCCGCTCTTTATGCTGGGGCACCTCTACGATGTGTGGGGCCAACTTTCCGTGCTGGTCATGGGCCTGGCTGCCGGGTACATTACCTGGCGCACCGGTGGGCTCGAAGCGGCTATTGCTCTGCACGTGGTCAATAATCTGCTGGCTATGAGCTTTGGTGTGCTGGGCATGGCAGACCCCTTCTTGCAGCAGGGCTCTACCGCGGGCATGTTTATCTCGGCACTGGTATCGAACGGCCTGTTCGTGCTGGTAGTTATCTGGGTGGCCCGTAAGAAGGGCATAGAACGCACCCGTACTGCCCAGGTATGGGTCAAGGGCGGCCACCCTGAGGGCGCACAGCCTGTCCGGTAAAATGTGGTCTATGACTCTTTCACAGACTTTCGATGCCCGAGCTAATATTGATGATTTAGCTGCCTTTGTGACCGCCTCCCCCACCTCCTTCCACGCGGCGGCCGAGGTTGCCCGACGCCTGACCGCCGCCGGCTTCACCGAGCTGAGCGAGCAGGACGTCTGGGGCAGCTCAGCAGCGACCGGCAAGCACTTCGTGGTGCGCGATGGTGCCATCATCGCCTGGGCCGGTAGCGCTCAGCATGAAAGCTACCGGGTGCTGGGGGCCCACACCGATTCCCCCGGCTTCAAGGTCAAGCCCAAACCCTCAGTGCGCACCCTCACCTGGAACCAGGTGGGGGTCGAAGTCTACGGCGGGCCCCTGCTCAACTCCTGGCTGGACCGCGAACTGCGCCTGGCCGGTCGCCTGACTGCGCTGGTGGACGGGACGCTGGAAACCCGCCTGGTTGCCACCGGACCCATTGCCCGCATCCCCCAGCTCGCCATCCACCTGGACCGTACCGCCAACGAGGGCCTCAAACTCGATAAACAAGAGAACATCTACCCCATCTGGGGCTTTAGTGACTCCACCGGCGATGTGCTGGCCTACCTGGCTGAACGCACCCAGGGCGGGCCGGTTAGCCCTGAAAGCATCGTGGGCTACGACCTCATGTTCGCTGACACCCAAGAACCCCGCGTCCTAGGTGAAAATGGTGAGCTTTTTGCCTCCGGGCGCCTAGATAACCTCAGCTCCGTTCATGCAGGCCTCACCGCCCTGATTCGCTACGCCGACTCAGGGGAAGAAACCGCCCATACTGCTATGCTGGCTGCCTTCGACCACGAAGAAATCGGCTCCGGCACGCGCTCTGGGGCCGCCGGGCCCTTCCTTGAGGACGTCCTGGTGCGGCTCTCTGAAGCCCGCGGCGACTCCGCCGAAGCCTACCGCCGCTCCATCGCAGAGTCGGTCTGCCTCTCATCCGACGCCGGCCACCTAGTCCACCCCAACTACGCAGGGCACCACGACCCAGCCGTCCGCCCCCTACCCGGCGGTGGGCCCCTGCTCAAAATCAACGCCAACCAGCGCTACGCCACCGACGCCATCGGCGCCGGAATCTTCGCCCAGGCCTGCGCCCTAGCCGGTGTGCCCTACCAGGAGTTCGTCTCCAATAACAAGGTGCCCTGCGGCTCAACCATCGGCCCCATCACCGCAACCCGCTTAGGTATGCGCACCGTAGACGTGGGAGTGGGACTGCTCTCCATGCACTCAGCCCGCGAACTCACCACCGTAGCCGACATGGCCTACCTAACCCGCGCTATTGAGGGGTTCTACCGGGTCTAAGGCGGAAAGAAGCGACGAAGGGTGCGGGCAGACGGCACTCCGCCTGCCCCTCGCGCCTGACCAGTTCTGAAGGGGCTAAGTTTTAGCCGCGCATAGCCTGTGCCAAAAAGCGCAGGTGGGCAGGTTCGGGCTTGCGGGTCTTCTCGGCGTAGTCGGGGTGCTTCTCCACCCAGGCCTTGATGTAGGGGCAGACAATGACCGGCTCGTACCCGGCCTCAATGGCCTGGTCGAGGGCGCTCTTGACGAGCTTGGAGGCCAGCCCGTGCCCGCCGAATTCTTCCTTCACCACCGTGTGGGGGAAGATACGCTGGTTGCCCCCGCCCTCTGTGTAAGTGAAGAACTCGGTGAAGCCCGCTGGGGTACCGGAGCTATCGGCAAAGATTTCGTAGGAGCCGCGGCCACTTTCTTCGCGTTCGGTAATAACCGGGTTCTCAAGGGTTGCGTTCATGGGAAAGTCCTTTCATGAGACTTATCTAAAAAGCTAGGTGAAGCAGGCTCACAGCGAGCGTGAGCCTGTGTAACCTGCTGAATAAGGGCGGGCGGTTAGGCCGGGTGCTGGGACATGATAGAGATACGGTTAGCTGCGTTCATTGAAATCGCCAGCCACTGCACAGCACTGTACTGCTCATCGGTCAGCACGCCCCGGGCGTAGATGCGGGCAAAATCGCGGTCCTCGGGGCAGGGTAGCTTGGTCACCGTCTCAGCCAAAAAGAGGGCAGCCTTTTCGGTCAGACTATATTCACTGCTTTCCTCCCAGACGCCCACCAGGGCCCGGCGGTTCTCGCTCAGCCCGGCCTTAATAGCGCGTTTGGTGTGCACCTTCAGGCAGTAGGCACAGCCATTAATCTGTGAAACGCGCAGACAGACCAGCTCAATCAGCTGATCATCAAGCCCCGCTGCGCGGGCTGAAGCACCAGCCTGCTTGCTCAGGGCACCAAAAGCTGCCCAAGCTGCCGGGTCGGACTTATCAAGATAAAACTCTTTAGGGATATCAGACATAGCACCAGCTTACTGGCCCGGCCCGGATACAGGCTGGGAAGCCCAGTCGGGCCAACCGGTATCCTAGAGGGTGCTCCTGTCAAGAGAGGTACCCGTGAACCACAGCCCCCAACAGCCCCACCTAGCCCGCACCGGCCTAGCGGGTCTACTGGTGTTTGTGTCGATGTGGCTGGTCAACGCCCAAGCCCTCACCAACCCTGTCGATGATGCCATCTGGCAGACCTCACTGACCTGGCGCACAGGACCGCTCGATACCTTTTTCTCGGCGCTCACCCAGGCTTTCAATACCCTGCCCATGACAATTTATGTGCTGATCGCCTTGGGACTCTTCACCTGGCGCTACCGGCACCCCTGGCCCCTGGCGACCCTAGGGGGAACCATGATTCTTGCCCCGCTAGCCGTCACCCTCATCAAAAATCTTGTGGACCGCCCGCGCCCCTCCCTTACCCACCGCCTGGTGGAGGAACTAACTTTCTCTTTCCCCTCAGGCCACTCCACCAGCACCGCTGCCTTCTGCGCTGCCCTCTTCCTCACCGCCTACCCTGCCCTCACACAGGGCGGACGCCGCGCCCTGGGGGTAGGGCTCGGCGTCCTTACAATGATTGTGGGGTTCTCCCGCATCTACGTGGGGGTGCACTGGGCAAGCGACGTGCTAGGCGGCCTGGGCCTGGGAATAGCTATCGCCGCCCTAGTGCACCTGGTAGTGCTTACCGTTTGTACCAGGAATCAAAAATTGTGACCGGGGTAGTGCGCTTATGACGGGAACGTAAAAACTTCCCCTCAATATTCTCAGCGGCCACCGGGTCAATCTCTTTACCCTCTAGATAATCATCAATCTGATCATAGGTGACCCCCAGCTCGTCCTCGTCGGTACGCCCCGGCTTACCATCAAGCAAATCAGCAGTAGGAACCTTCTCCCACAGGTGGGTATCAGCGCCCAACACCTTAAGCAGGGCCCGGTTCTGGCGCTTGTTCAAACCAAAGAGGGGGGTGACGTCCGCCCCGCCATCACCGAACTTGGTGAAGAAACCGGTCACAGCCTCTGCCCCGTGGTCGGTGCCCACCACCAGCAGATTCTTCTCACCAGCCAGGGCATACTGGGCGATCATGCGGGCACGAGCCTTCACATTGCCCTTATTGAAGTCAGCGATAGGGCGGCCGGTTGCTGTCTCAAAAGCTGATTCGAAACCGTCCACCGCCTCTGCGATATTGTAGGTGACAGTCTGCTGGGGCATGATGAAACGCAGGGCAGCCTGGGCGTCCTCCTCATCGGCCTGCACCTTATAAGGTAGGCGGACGGCAATAAATTCAGCCTCAACACCCTCTAGCTCTAGCTGGTCCACAGCTAGCTGGCACAGGCGTCCGGCCAAGGTGGAATCCAAGCCGCCGGAAATGCCCAGCACAAAGCCGCGGGTGCCGGTGGCTTTCAGATAATCCACCAGGAACTGGACGCGCTTGCGCACCTCCTCAGCCGGGTCGATGGAGGGCTTTACGCCTAATTCTTCAATAATGTGAGCCTGTAAATCGCGCATGACTCTATGCTACTGCCCGGCACACCCCAGTCCACCGTGAGGACGTAACAGGGCGGTTAACTCTCCACCCAGAGTATGAAATTGCAGGGAACACACCTACCCTCTCGCGCCCTCACCCGCCCCGGACTAAAGTGAAAGGTAGATAACTGGTATTTAGGAGAGCGGATATGACTGAACACAACCAGAACCCCTACGGTAACTACAATCAGCAGGGTCAGAATGGCCCCTCACACGCGCAACAAGACCAGCCCTATCAGCAGCCCGGCTTTGATGCCCCCACCTATGATGCCTACGGCAACCCTATCCCCGCAGACGCTAAGAGCATGGCCACGTTCGCCCACCTCTCGGGCCTACTAGGGCTAGTGTTCACCGCATCTTTTGCCAGTTTTGTGGGGCCTCTCATCTTCTGGGTTATCTATAAGGACAAGCCGGGGTACGGGTTCGTGCGCAGGGCTGCCGCCGGTGCCTTTAACTTCAGTTTCACCCTCTGGCTAGTGAATATTGCCGCCTGGGTACTGACATTTGTGACCTTGGGGATAGCAGGCCTATTTACCTGGCTCGTCTTTATCGCGGTATGGGTTGCCCTAATTGTCGTGCACATTCTTGCAGCAGTGAAAACCAATAACGGTGAAGTTTTCACCTACCCCATGACCTTGAAGGTGTTGAACTAGCTTTAGCGGCTATTTTCCCGTAATCTTCAGAGTTCTTCGACAGGAGCGATAGCTTTCCCCGCGCTCCTTGAGCTGAGCGTAATCGGTACTGAAGGCATCTGGAGCAAGTGCGCGGGGAAAAGCAGATGTAGCACGGTGCTTTACTCGGTTTCTACCATGACCGGGTCCATAGCGAACAGACGGGTTTCGGGGGCCGGGGCCTATGCGATGGCGATGATTGGGTTTCATACCCCTTACCTTTCACAGTTTGGTATCGGTGGTACAGATAAATGACGCATCACCATTGAGCGAATTACGCTAAATAACAAATAACTGAAGAATATGGTGTTTGTGGTGATAAATGAGGCTGTATTACCCTGGGCCTCTCTTTGTCAGATGTAACATCCATTATTAAAGATAGATTCAGAGGTGTTAACTTGCAATCATTAGTCCCAGACGCGGAGAATTTTTACACAGGTAGCCACTAAATTTGATTGTTTAGAGTGCTAGAAAGATTTCCTCACCCGCTGCGCCCACCCCTGGAGGCCCCATGCACCGCCTTATCCGGCTGTCACTGACAGCTTTGACCAGCAGCCTGCTACTTACAGGCTGCATCAGCATCACCGTACCTAATAATCATGCGGCAGAACCTAGTGAACCCACGTCCGCCCCGAGCGTCACAACCACCAGTAGCGCCCCATCTCCCAGCCCCACTGAAGACACCCCCGAACCTGAGCAAACGATTCTAGCTCAACCCGAGCAGGCCCCCGTGGTGGTTACACCAGCCCCTACCGAAACACCCGTTCAGGCTATCCAACCCCCGCAGGAAGCTAACCAGGCACCTGAGGTAGATAACCCCTGCCTGACAGACCCTGAATGCAAGGAAACCGGCTACATCGATGTTAATCACGCTACCCTGGGCCCGGTGCGGTTGGTGAGCTACTACAAATATATGACGCCGTATGCGGTCCCTGGTGGCGGTTACGGTTACTATGCGGTCTTCCAGAATGGGCGAACTATAGGGTTCGTTAAGTCCCCTGGCTATGCTCTGGGCAGTTTTAGCATGTCGGGTGTTTTTACTCCCAATATGACGGAGCGCCCTCAGGGGTGGAATATTGACCGTTACGGCCACATTTTTATGAACAGCGGAGGTGCCCTGACTATCATCACCCAAAAAGATTGGGGCTTTGATTCTCAGGGAACTATGCCGGGAGCCTCCGAAGGGTGGCATAACGATGTCACAAATATAACTATCGACAGCCAGGGCAACCCCTATATCTACACGCATCAGCTCGATGAGACAATTAGCCGGTACGTTGATGGCCCCACCTACACCTTCAACGGCACCGACTGGGTACCTGTCGGCTAATATCATCTACCCTCTCGGCCGTTCCTGCTATGTCCTAGCCCTCGGATACGCAAAAGGACGCCGGTAAGTAGCTCACCGGCGTCCTTTTAGTTGAGGCATGGGTGCAGTCGCCTTCCGGGGAAAGCCCCTGCACCTTATATAGCTTCTTCTACCAGATGCGCACGCGCTCTTCTGGTGCCAGGTAGAGGTCGTTCTCAGGTTGCACATCGAAGGCAGTGTAGAACTCGTCAATGTTGCGTACCACGCCGTTGACACGGAACTCCTCGGGGGAGTGCGGGTCAATCGCCAGGAACATTTCCGCTGTCTGCGGGCGGGTCTTCATGCGCCAGCCCTGGGCCCAGGAGATAAAGACACGCTGGGCGGCAGTCAGCCCATCAATGACGGGGGCGGTCTCAAGGGTCAGGCCCTGGCGTTCCAGGTAAATCTGGTAGGCCTTGAGTGCGATGGAGAGGCCGCCCAAATCACCAATGTTTTCGCCCAGGGTCAGCTCGCCGTTGACGGTGAACTTCTCGGGGTCTAGACCGGTGGGGGTGTAACCGTTGTACTGCTCTACCAGGGCCTTTGTGCGGGCGGTGAATTCCTCGCGGTCGGCGTCCGTCCACCAGTTGTTGAGGGCACCGGTGCCATCGTACTTGGAGCCTTGGTCATCGAAGCCGTGGCCGATTTCGTGGCCGATCACACCGCCGATAGCGCCGTAGTTGACGGCGGGGTCGGCGTCCACATCGAAGTAGGGGGCCTGCAGGATCGCTGCGGGGAAGACGATCTCGTTGGCCGGGGGCATGTAGTAGGCGTTGACGGTCTGCGGGGTCATGAGCCACTCGGTCTTATCAACTGGCTCATTGATACGGGAAATCTGGAACTCGTGCTCAAAGACGCCAGAGCGGCGCAGGTTCTCGAAGAGATCATCGGTGAGTTCGAGGCCGGAGTAGTCGCGCCACTTATCGGGGTAGCCAATCTTGGTGACGAACTTACTAAGTTTCTCTAGGGCCAGGGCGCGGGTTTCGTCGGTCATCCAGTCTAGGTCTGTGATGGAGCGGCGGTAGGCCTCTAGGAGATCATCAACGAGTTCCAGCATCTTAGCCTTGTGGGTGGGCGGGAAATGAATAGCAACGTATTCCTTGCCCAGCTCTTCCCCCAGTGAGCCTTCGACTAGGCCGACGCCGCGCTTCCAGCGGTCGCGTAGTTCTTCGGACCCTGAGAGGGTGCGGCCGTAGAAATCGAAGTTTTCTTCAACGATGTCCTGGTTCAGGTAGGGGGCGCGGGAGTGGGCCATGTGCCAGATGTACCAGAGCTTCCAGATGAAGAGGGGGGCAGTGGCCCACATCTGGGCGGCGGCCTCAAAGTAGGAGGGCTGGTTGACCACAACGGTGCCAGCTTTCTCGGTGCTGATGCCCATGCCTGCTAGCCAGGTGGTGAAGGGGAAACCGGGGAACTTCTCGTCAAGTTCGGCAGCTTCTACCGGGTTGTAGCGGGCGTCGGCGTCGCGGGTCTTGACGTTATCCCAGTGGTGGGAGGCAATCTCAGTTTCGTGGGCGAAGACGGCGCGGGCAGCATCGGCCGGTTCTAGGCCGAAGTTCTCTGCTAGGCCGGTCAGTTCAAACATGCGCTCAATGTGGGCTACGTAGGCTTCGCGGAGCTGGGCGTATTTCTCGTCGCGGTAGTAGGACTCATCGGGCAGGCCCAGGCCGGTCTGGGCCAGGTAGAGCACATACTTTTCAGGGTTCTTGGCATCGATGCTGGTGTACCAGCCGAAGGGCCCACCGTGGCCCTTGCAGTCGAGTTCTGCCATGACCTGCACGAAGTCATCGGGGGTGATGGCGTTGAGCACCGGCTGCACCTCTTCAAGTAGCGGGCCGGGGCCGTCCGCCTCAATTTTTTCGGTGTTCATGAAGGATGAGTAGAGGGCACCAATGCGTGAGGAGGGCTGCTCGGCGGCAAATTTCTCTACGATTTCGCGGACGTGCTCTTCGGCGGCGTCACGCAGGAAGTACATGCCACCATCGCGGGAGCGGTCGGCGGGGATGACGTGGGAGTCGTACCAGGTGCCGTTGACGTAACGGAAGAAGTCGTCAGCTGGGCTGGTTGCGGGGTCTAGAAAGCTAGTGTCGATACCTGAGTTAGTCATACCAGCTAGTTTAGGGGTGCGGACGCCGCCCGTCAGCTGCCTCACTCAGGTTCGGCTCAGAGCGTGAGGGGTTCACCCAGTTCACCACTCGCAGGGCCTCAACCCGCTCGAACTCCCTCTCATTATTCGTTACTATCACTAGCCCTCGGCTGCGCGCATGGGCTGCGATATGCAGGTCGTTCTCGCCGATTACGCGTCCGGCCTTTTGCAAGGTTGCTTTGATGTCGCCAAACTGGGCTGCGGCGTCCATGCCGTAGGGGAGGACGGTGAGCCGTGATAGAAAGTCTTCGACCACCCGCAGGTTTTGCTCAGGCTTAGCGCTTTTTGCTGCACCAAAGAACAGCTCGGCTGCGGTGATACTGCTGACGCATAAGCGGCTAGCGTTCTGGTTGAAAATATCGAGAATCTCAGGTGGGCGCCGTTTTATCACATAGATGACGATGTTTGTGTCAAGCATGTAGGTCAGCATTAGAGTTCCTCACGTTCAGGCTGGGTGCCAGCGTGGCGGGAATTCATAAAATCATCCGTTACGGTGGGGGAGTCGGGGGCGAAGAAGCTATCCCACACTGCGCCCTCGGGGGCTACGATGCGTTCTGAGCCTACTTTGCGTACATTAACTTTTTTGATGTTTTCGCTAAAGCGCATCTCTGCGGGTAGGCGAACCGCTTGAGTTCTGTTGTTCATAAAAACTGTTGACCGTGTCATAGATAACCTCCTGCTATATACCTTAAGTATATACCCGTATTGGCAGGCTGAGTAGGGCACCAGGAGCATAAATAAGCCGTGCCGCGCTTGGGGTAGGGCGTGACCGGGACTACGCTTAGAAGGTAAGAACACTGAACAACTAGAAGGTGAGTACCATGAGCAAGAAGCCAGAACTCAGCAAGGAACTCAAGCGTTCCAGCGACAAAGCACAAAAACGCTACATCAAGGCCTACACTAAAGCCCTAGAAAAGCACGGCGACGAAAAGAAAGCCCGCAAAAAAGCCCAAAAGAAGCTCGAAAAGAAATACGAGCTGGTAGGTAAGAAATACGAAAAAATTACTGACCAGCCGGTAAAGAAGGCCGAGTCTAAGAAACCTGAACCCAAGAAAGCCGAGAAGAAGACTCCACAGAAGAAGGCCGACAAGAAAGAAGAAACCAAGAAAAAAGAGCCCAAGAAAACCGAAAAGAAGGCTGAGAAGAAAAACCCAAAGGCTAAAAAATCCACACAGCCCAAAAAGTCCAAGAAAAGCGCAGCCCAGAAAGAAGCTGAACTCATCCTGGCCGAGACTCTAGAAAACTCAGACGAAACCGTCACCTACGAAGACATCCTCGATGCAGAAAGCGTAGAACCTGGCGACATTGAGGCCTTCGAAAACGAGGAACTGGGCTTTGACCTAGACACCCCCGATGCCATCACCAACGTCGGTGAAGATGAGGGCCTAGCCCCTGAAGAAGCCGACGAACCAGACGAAGCAGAAGAGCTCTACGAGCAAACCTTCGCTAGCAGTAACCTCACTGACTTCGATGAAGGCCTCACCACCGAGCCCCTGGCAGAAGCCCCCGCCCAGGAGGACGCCGCCTCCGCACCTGACCTCACTGACGATAAGGAGCAGACCTTCCTGGTGGCAGAAGCCCGCCCCCTCGCTGACCTCACCCGCGCTGAACTATACGAGCTGGCCAAGCAGCTTGAGGTGCCGGGCCGCTCACGCATGAACAAAGCCGACCTTCTCACTGCGGTGCGAGCAGCCCAGTAGTAAATGCTCTCAGGTGGATGGCTCTGTGTACCTTTTTGACTCTGTGACGGGTGTGTTGAGACACATGACAGTAATATGACGAGTATGAGCATTGAATACCGTCAACTGGGAAAAAGCGGACTAACCGTTTCGAATGTGGGCTTAGGCTGTAACAACCTGGGCCGCGCTAAAACCGCCACCGAGAGCCAGGCTGGCACCAACGCCGTCCTCACCGCCGCGGTGCAAGCAGGCATCACTCTGTTTGATGTGGCCGATATTTACGGGGCTGAACCGGGTGTCTCTGAGACCATGTTTGGGCGTGCCCTGCGCGAGACCGGTATAGACCGCGACGAGATCGTGATTGTGTCAAAGTTTGGTATGGACATGGGTGGTGCCAACGGCACCGACCACGGGGTGCGAGGCTCCCGCCGGTACATTATGCGGGCAGTTGAGGCCTCCTTGAACCGCCTGGGCACCGACTATATTGACCTCTACTTCCACCACACCCCCGACCCTGCCACCCCCATGGAAGAAACCCTCTCAGCCCTGGGCACCCTGATTGAGCAGGGCAAGGTGCGCTACATCGGCTCATCCAACCACACCGGCTGGCAGATTGCCCATGCTGAGCACCTGGGCCGGGCACTGGGGCACCGCTACATTGCAGCGGAGAACCACTACAACCTACTGGACCGCCGCGCTGAACTCGAGGTGCTCCCTGCCACCCGCGAGTTCGGGCTGGGAGTGCTGCCCTACTTCCCCCTGGCTAACGGGCTGCTGACGGGCAAGTACTCGCGGACGTCCGCCCCGGCAGACGGGCGCCTAACCCGCATCAAACCTGAGATTTTGGAGGGCGCTAACTGGGAGCAGCTTGAGGCCTTCTCAGCTTTCGCCGCCGAGCGCGGTATGAGTGAGGTGCAGGTGGCTTTCTCCTGGCTGGCCCAGCAAGAGCCGGTTGCCTCTGTGATTGCTGGTGCTACTACCGAGCAGCAGGTGCGCGCGAACGCGGCTGCCGTCGTCCGCCGATTTGATGCGGACGAGCTCACCCACCTGGACGAGATTTTCCCGGCACCGCCGAAGGTGGCGCTCTTCTAAAGTGCTAATGCAAATGTAAAGCCCGCCCTGCCTCCCAGTTTCAAAGAGGGGGGGGCAGGGCGGGCTTGTCATCTATTTTTCTAGTTTTTAGAGATTATCGATTGCTTACTTCGGCAAGAGCACGGGTGCCATCGCAGGGCACCTCATTACCAGTTCTTATACATATCGACCAGCATGTTGGTCATGGTGAGGGCAGATACGATGAGGAAGATCATTGAGCCGAGTACCGACACAACGATTGCGATGATTGAGGTGGCCTTTTCCTGATTTTTCTGGAAAAGACCAATGATGCCCAGGATGAGGGCTGCAAGGAGCAGCATCCAGCTAAAGGACATGAATATGATGCTGGGTATGGCCCCAAGAACGAAGCCAGGGAGGCCTAGGCCCAAGGCTGTTGCACCAATCCCATTTATAGGTTTTTTACCCTGAGGCTGCTGGGGTTGCTGGGGTTTCTGGGGTTCCCTGTAATGGTGCTGGTAGGGCTGCTGGCCAAGTGCGGGGTAGGGGCCTGCAGAAAATGAAGATGCCCCCTGCTGGGCAGAGGCGGGAAAAGCTGAGTGTGGGATGTTTGGGTTTTCGCTCATGTATATCAGCTTAAAGTATCGGGGGAAACCTAGATGTATATCAGGTTATTCCGTGAACATTTCTCTATAGAAGCCCTAGGTGAGTGTGCCATTGTGAGAGATTCAGCTGCGACAAGGCCCACCGTCCTTGCTATCCTTAAGAATGGTGTGCCCTGCGTCCGAGCCGTCCGCACAGGCCGAGCAGCCCCACCCCACCGCCGTGAAACCCGGCAGGTGACCACCCTATTCAGGAGTAAGACTTATGCCAGCAATTGTGATTGTAGGCGCCCAGTGGGGCGACGAAGGTAAGGGCAAGGCAACCGACCTGCTCGGTGGCCGCGTCGACTACGTCGTCAAGCCCAACGGCGGTAACAACGCCGGCCACACCGTCGTCGTCAACGGCCAGAAGTTCGAGCTTAAGCTCCTTCCCGCCGGCATCCTCTCAGAAAACGCTGTACCCGTCATCGGTAACGGCGTCGTCGTCAACCCCGAAGCCCTCTTCGAAGAAATCGACGGCCTCGAAGCCCGCGGCGCAGACACCTCCAAACTCAAAATCTCCGCCAACGCCCACCTGGTAGCGCCCTACCACCAGACCATGGATAAGGTCACCGAACGCTTCCTGGGCAAGCGCGCCATCGGCACCACCGGCCGCGGTATCGGCCCCACCTACATGGACAAAATTGGGCGTCTAGGTATTCGCGTCCAAGACATTCTGGACGAGTCCATCCTGCGCCAGAAGGTTGAAGGTGCCCTGCGCCAGAAGAACGAACTGCTGGTCAAGGTCTACAACCGCCGCCACGTGGAGGTTGAAGAAATCGTTGACTACTTCATGAGCTTCGCCGACCGCCTAGCCCCCATGATTGTCGAATCAACCCAGCTACTTAACAAGGCCCTAGACGAGGGTAAAACCCTGCTCATGGAAGGCGGCCAGGCTACCTTCCTCGACGTTGACCACGGCACCTACCCTTTCGTCACCTCCTCCAATCCCACCGCAGGCGGCGCCTCAGTCGGCTCCGGTGTGGGCCCCACCCGCATCTCCCGCGTCATCGGTATTCAGAAGGCCTACACCACCCGCGTGGGCGCTGGCCCCTTCCCCACTGAGCTCTTTGACGAAATGGGCGACTTCCTGCAAAAGACCGGTGGCGAGTTCGGTGTGAACACCGGCCGCCCCCGCCGCTGCGGCTGGTATGACGCAGTGCTGGCCCGTCAGGCTGTGCGCATCAACGGTTTTACTGACCTCTTCATCACCAAGCTAGACGTCCTCACCGGGCTAGAGCAGATCCCTGTCTGTGTGGCCTACGATGTGGACGGGGTGCGCCACGATGAGATGCCCATGACCCAGTCAGACTTCCACCACGCCAAGCCCATCTACGAATACTTCGACGGCTGGACCGAGGACATCACCGAAGCTAAGACCCTAGATGAGCTACCTGAGAATGCTCGTAAGTACCTTGAGAAGCTAGAAGAAATCTCCGGCTGCCGCATCTCAGCTATCGGTGTTGGCCCCGGCCGCGAACAGACCATCGTGGTACGCGACCTCATCGAGGACGAGAAGTAAGGGCGGACGTCCGCACGTCCTTCTCCTAGTTCGGGTAGGTACCCATCTACGTCAGAAAAACCCACCAAGAGTTTGGTGGGTTTTTCTGACTGAGATGGTACCTCCACCGAGGGCTAGACCAGGTATTCCAGGTTGATTTCGGTCTCGGGGTCGAAGAAGGACGCCCGGGTGGGGGTTAGTCGTAGTTCGTCGCCAGCTGCCACCTTGTGCTCACCCAGCAGGCGAACTGCGATAGTGGGTGAGCGTACCTCTAGGCCTGTTGCGGGGCTGACGTAGGCAAAGGCCTCAGCTCCTAGCTGCTCCACATGCGTCACTGTACCCCGTAGCCCGCGTATTTCTTCGCCTTCCCCTACATGTTCAACCTCCCAGTCTTCGGGGCGTACCCCTAGGATAATTTTGCCGGTCAGTACCGGGTTGAATTCGGTGGGGATGGGTAGGCGGCAGAGGGGCCCTAGGAAGGCGTGGGCCTGGGGTTGTGGTATCCCGTCGATTTCTCGGCTGACTTCTACCTCATTGATGAGTGCCATGGAGGGTGAACCAATAAAACCTGCTACGAAGGTGTTGCCGGGGTGGCGGTAGAGGTGCATGGGCTCGTCTACCTGTTGCAGGATTCCGTCTTTGAGTACTGCTACGCGGTCGCCCATGGTCATGGCTTCGGTCTGGTCGTGGGTGACATAGACCGTAGTGATGCCTAGTTCCCGCTGGAGCTGGGCGATTTGTGCGCGGGTTGAGACGCGCAGGCGGGCGTCCAGGTTTGAGAGGGGCTCGTCCATGAGGAAGACCTTGGGTTCTCGCACGATAGCCCGGCCCATGGAGACGCGCTGACGCTGGCCGCCTGACATGTTGGCGGGTTTGACGTCTAGCAGGTGCTCTAGTTCAAGGATGTGGGCTGCCCGATCTACTCGCTCTGCAATTTCAGCCTTGGGTAGTTTGGCGTTTTCCAGGGCGAAGGCCATGTTTTGGCGGGCGGTCATGTTGGGGTAGAGGGCGTAGGACTGGAAGACCATGGCCACGTCGCGGTCGCGGGCTGGTTTTTCGGTGACGTCTACCCCGTCAATGAGGATGGTGCCCTCATTGACGGGTTCTAGGCCTGCCAGCATGCGCAGGCAGGTGGATTTGCCCGATCCTGATGGCCCTACCAGGGTGAGAAATTCCCCGTCGCGCACTGTGATATTGACCCGGTTAACGGCGCGGGGCCGCTTGGGGCCGTAGATACGGGAAATGTCTTGCAGGTGGACTTCAACCATGAGGATCGGGCTTTCTGGGGGTTAGAGGTTGGGTTTGATGTCGCGGTCGTAGGTGGCCTGAAGTTCGTCCTGCAGGGCGGTAAAGACGGTTGTGACGTCCTGGCCTGCCACGATTTTGTCCAGGGCCCCGCCGATGGCCTTGCCGCCGCCGTTGATGAAGACACGGGCGTAGTCCTGGGACTTGGTGTTCTCATTGAGCTGGCGGATGGCGGTGGCCGCGTTGGGGTTTTCCTTCATGTAGGCGGCCTGTTCGGGGACGTCCGCGGCGTTGGTACGCACGGGCATGTAGCCGGTGGCCTGGGTGAAGGTGATGGTGTTGGCGGTGTTGGTGAGGAAGTCGATGAACTTGACGGCAATCTTCTTACGCTCATCGGAGATACCTGCCGGGATGGCTAGGCCTGCGCCACCGGTGGTAGTGCCGGGCTTGGGGCCAGGCAGGTAGGTGGTGATGAAGTCGCCGGTGGCTGATTCTTTCAGGCCACCTAGTGAGCCGGTGGATTCGAGCAGGCCGGCGGCGTTGCCGATGCCGAACTCGTTGGCGGAGTCTTTGACCACGGAGATGTAGCCGTCTTTGACCATGGTTTGCAGGAAGGTGGCTGCTTCAATGGTCTTGGGGTCGGTGAATTTGAGGTCCCATTCCTTGGAGTAGGCTCCACCGAAGGTCCAGAAGGCGCCCTGGAAGTACCAGTCCAGGTAGTTGGAGCCGTCTGCGACGGTGAGGGCGGGCTTGCCGGTGGCTTCTTTGAGCTTGGGCGCCCAGGTTTCGGCGAATTCCTTCCAGGTGGCGGGGCCGGTGCCGTCGGTGGGGAGGCCTGCCTTTTTGAGGTCGGCGGTGTACCAGTACATGAGCGGGGTGGAGCGGGAGTAGGGCACACCGTAGTTTTTACCATCGTAGGTGTAGTCGGTGAGCAGGGTTTCTACGTAGGTGGAGGTGTCGATGCCTTCTGATTCCCAGAGGTCGTTGAGGGGAGTGGTGGCGCCGGTGAAGGCGAAGTTGAACCAGGTGACGTCTGAGGCGACGATGACGTCGGGCAGGCCGCCGCCGGAGAGAGCTGCGTTGAATTTCTGGCCCAGTTCTTCGTAGTTTTTACCGCCGTCGATGAGTTCTGCGGGGGTGTCGGGGTTGGCTGCGTTCCAGGCGTCGATGAGTTTTTGTTCTATGTCGCGGGAGGAGCCGGGGTGGTTGGACCAGAATTGCAGGGTGCCGTTGCCTTCCTGCTGGGTGGTTGCGGTTCCGGTGCCGGTTCCTGCGCAGGCTGAGAGGGCTGCGGTGGTGGCGGCTAGACCGGCCAGGGAGAGGACAGAGCGGCGGGTGATATTCATGGGTTTTTCCTTGGGGTAGGAGGGTTGGTAGGAGGTCGTGGGTTGGGTGAGGCTGGCCGGTGGGGGCTGTGGGTTAGCCCTTGACGGCTCCTGCGGTGAGGCCCTTAATCATGGAGCGTTGCAGGAAGAGGAAGAGAATAATCATGGGGATGGTCGCTAGTACGGTTCCTGCCATGACTGGCCCCCAGTTGGTGAGCCCTTCGTTGGCTTGGAGCATGGTCAGCCCGATTTGTAGGGGTGCTACTCGACCGGTGTCTGAGATGAGGAAGGGCCAGAGGTACTGGTTCCATTCGGTGACGGCGGTGATGAGGATGAAGGCCATGAGGGTTGGCCAGCTCATGGGCAGTACTACTTTGAAGAGGGTACGGAAGAAGCCGGTGCCGTCGAGGGTGGCTGCTTCGATAATTTCGGTGGGTAGGGAGAGGAAGTGGTTGCGCATGAGGAAGGTTCCGAAGGCAACCCCAGCTAGGGGGACGATGATGCCGGTGAAGGTGTCTCGCCAGCCTAGCTGTGCGACCAGGGCATAGTTGGAGATAATCGTGATTTCGTTGGGCACCATGAGGGTTCCGATGACCAAGTAGAAGAGGATATTTGAGCCTGGGAATCTGTAGAAGGCGAAGGCGTAGGCGCTGAGCACGCCCAGGGTTACTTTCACGATCACTAGGGTCACGGTGATGATGATGGAGTTGAGGAAGTAGCGGGAAAAATCTAGGGTTTCCCACACGTAGGTGTAGTTTTGAGGGGCGAAGATGTGGGGTACCCAGGTGATGGGGTTGGAGTAGATTTCAGGGCGTAGTTTCAGGGAGGTGATCACCACGAAGTAGAGGGGCACGGCGATAAGCAACCCGGCCAGAATCATGCCTATGTAGCCGAAGGTTTTGCCTGTGGCTGAGGCGCCGGGGGCTGTGTTTGCCTTGCGCCTGGGGGTGGTGGGGGCGTCCTGAAGCTGCTGCTCAGCCAAGACCGAGCCGGGCTTAGCTGCGGGCAGGGAACGGGCGCGGGTGGTGTCAACGGTCATTGTTTTTCTCCTGCATACGAACCTGCACGACGGTAATGACGAGTACGGCCAGGAACATGATGGTGGCAACTGCGGCACCGTAGCCTGCGCGGGAGTTGACGAAGGTTTCCTGGTAGACCTGGTAGACCAGGGTTGTGGTTGAGATGCCCAGGGGGCCACCGGCGGTCATGACGTTGATGATGTCAAAGACTTGGAGGGAGTTCAGTAGCACCGTGATGGAGAGGAAGAAGGTGGTGGGGCGTAGCTGGGGTAGGGTGACGCGCCAGAATTTTCGGGCGGGCGGGGTGCGGTCGATTTCGGCGGCTTCATCGAGGTCTTTGCGTAGACCCTGTAGGGCGGCTAGGTAGATGACGAAGGTGTAACCCAGGTTCTTCCAAATGTAGGTTGCGGTCACCATGAAGAGGGCCCAGCCGGGGCTGGTATAGAAGGCAGGGGAGTCGAGGCCGACCTTACCCAGCAGGTCTTGAATCAGCCCGTAGCCGGGGTCGAAGACGAATTGGAAGGCCACACCGATGGCTGCACCGGAGATGACGTAGGGGGCGAAGATGAGGGAGCGTACCCCGTTGCGTCCTTTGAGGGGTTTATCGAGCAGCAGGGCCAATGCTAGGCCGAGTACCATGGACCCGAAGACTGCGAAGAAGGTGAAAATGGCGGTTTGCCAGACGATTTGCCAGCTTTCGGGCTTGGAGGCCCATTCGATGTAGTTGTCGAGGCCGATGAAGGTTGCTGGCCGGGTGGAGGCAATGTTCCAGTTGTAGAAGGAGAGCCTGATGTTGTCGATCAGGGGCCGGTAGGTGAACACTAGGAGCAGAGCTAGGTTGGGTAGCAGCAGGGCTGTGCCGATGAGCGCAGTTTTAGCGCTGGCGCGTACTCGGCGGACGCGGGGTTCACGGGTCAGGTCTGTCTCTTCTAGACCGGGAATTGTTGGGGCAGTCACAAATATTTATCTTATAGGGCTGAGGTGAATAGAAGTTGAAGTTAGGGTTGCTAGGGGTTAGTAAGTAGCTTTATGACGCGGGGCAGGGGCTGAAAATGGTAAAATGAGGTGAAAAATCTATAAAAAGAAGTAGGGCATAATGGCTTCACTGCATACAAAAATCGGCTCCGTTGAATTTGATAACTGCCTGATGAACGCTGCTGGCGTTTACTGCATGACGCGAGAAGAACTGGCCCTGGTAGAGAACTCCTCTGCTGGCTCATTCGTCACCAAAACAGGCACCCTTGAAGAACGAGCAGGTAACCCTGAACCCCGCTATGTAGACACAGAGCTAGGTTCCATTAACTCCATGGGCCTACCCAACAAGGGCTACCAGTACTACCTTGACTACCTGATAGAACTACAAAACCAGCCCAACTCTAAGCCCCACTTCCTCTCCCTGGTGGGCATGTCCCCTGACGAGACTCACACTATTCTCAAAGCGGTTCAGGCCTCTGACTACCAGGGTCTGGTAGAGCTTAACCTCTCCTGCCCTAACGTGCCGGGCAAACCTCAAATCGCCTACGATTTTGAAACCACCGAAACAATTCTCACCGAAGTATTCTCCTATTTCACCAAGCCCCTGGGCGTAAAACTTCCCCCCTATTTCGATATTGTTCACTTTGACCAGGCCGCAGAAATCTTTAACAAGTTCCCCCTGGTCTTTGTCAACTGCATCAATTCCATCGGCAACGGCCTTGTTGTTAACGATGAGAGCGTGGTCATTAAACCCAAGAACGGTTTCGGTGGCCTAGGCGGGGACTACGTCAAGCCCACCGCCCTGGCCAACGTGCACGCCTTCTACCAGCGACTCAACCCCTCCATCCAGATCATTGGTACCGGTGGCATCAAGAATGGGCGTGACGCCTTCGAGCACATTCTCTGCGGCGCCAGCATGGTACAAATCGGTACCGCCTTGCACCAAGAAGGCCCCGCCATCTTTGACCGCATCTCCCAGGAGCTAACAGCCATCATGGAAGAAAAGGGCTACCAGAGCCTTGAGGACTTCCGCGGTAAGCTCCAGTACCTCTAATACGTAGATTGCGGGCCCTAGGCGGTAACTCCGCGTAGGGTCCGCACTACCATGATCGCGCTCATGAGCATGAGCACCACCCCAATCGCCGAGGTATAGACCACCCCTGAGTCAAAGGCCTGCTGGGCTGAGGTGAGCAAGGCAGCACCCGTTTCCCCACCCAGGCGCTCAGCGATTTCAGTGGCCCCGCCCAGGGTCTCACGGGCGGCGTCCGCATCCGCAGCACTTACGCCCTCAGGCACTACCAGGTGCGCCAGGTAGGCCGCGTTGAGAATCGAACCTAGAATCGCAGTGCCCAGCACCGAACCAGTCTCGTAGGCGGTCTCTGAAATGGCGGAAGCCGCACCGGCCTTATGTGGCGGAACAGCGGCTAAAATAATGTCGTTGGTGAGGGTTTCAGCAAACCCAATTCCTGCACCCAGGAGGGAAAAAGCCACCAGAATACCGGCATCAGAGCCTGAACCGGCAGTGAAGAACACCAGGGCGAAGGCTGCCGCGTTCATGAGCAAGGCACCAGAAATCACCACCCACGGCTTGATGACCTTCACCAGGTGCACCACAGCCAGGCCCGCCAGCACCGTCAGTGCCAGGCCAGGCAAAAGCATCAGGGCCGCGTTCAAGGGGGAGTGCCCGCTCACCAGCTGTAGGTGCTGGGAGATGAAATAGAGGAAGCCCACCAGCGAGAAAATAGCCATGAGGTTAGTCAGCACCGCCCCAGTGAACTGCTTATTAGTAAAGAGCCGGACATCCAGCATAGGGTTAGTGCGCTTTAGCTGACGGCGGGTGAAAGCAAGACCGCAGAGGGCAGCAAGAACCAGAAGGACGCCAGCGAGCAGGTCCAAACCACTATGGGCACAGTGCTTAATGGCGTACACAAACGGGACCATAGTTGCCATGATCAGGCCGATACTGGCGAAGTCAATACTGCCAGGGTGAGGGTCCTTAGAATTAGGAATCAGCCAGGGCCCAAGGATGAGCAAGGGCAACAAGGCTGGGATAGCCAAGAGAAAGACCGAACCCCAGTAGAAGTGCTCCAGCAGAAACCCGCCCACAATAGGCCCGAGGGCGGCCCCACCGGCAAAACCTGAAGCCCAGATAGCAATAGCGGTGCGGCGCTCAGTAGCGTCGGAGAACATGTTGCGGATGATAGAGAGCGTTGCAGGCATCAGTAAGGCCCCAAAAATACCCATACCGGCGCGGGCTGTGATTAGCCAGGCGGCGCTAGGAGCCAGAGCTGCAGCCGCAGAAATAACCGTGAAGCCCAAGCCGCCCAGAAGGAGCATAGTGCGCCGGCCATAACGGTCACCCATACTCCCTGCCGGGATCAGCAGACCTGAAAGAATTAGCGGGTAGATATCGTTGATCCAGAGCAACTGGGTGCCGCTAGGAGAAAGTTGAGCTGAAATCTCGGGTAGGGCGAAGGAGAGCACAGTGTTATCAACCGAGACCAGCAGCACTGGCAGCATGAGCACTGCCAGGGCCGCCCAGCGGCGGGGGTAAGGCACGTAGATGTGGTTGCTGCTTGCGATTTCGGCTGCAACAGCTCTCATCTGACCAGTTGCGGGCTGCATATCTACTCTTTCGTTAGGACGACTACCTGCGGTAAGGTGCCCGGCATCGGGCTGGGCCGGGGGTAAAGAAAAGAAGCGCACCCCTTAATACGGGATACGCTCCTAACCTTACCTATCTCACAGGTACTTTGGTGCTTGGTGCAACCAATCTGCACCTTTAACCAGAAATCGGGATTTCCTGGCGACGGTGGGCAAAATCCAGGTATCGGAACTTATCGGCACGGTGGCGGGAGATAGTGTACTGGAAGGCGGTGCCGTCCTTAAGCACGGTAATTGAAGTAGTCACCGCAACATACTCACCAGCGTGCAGGTTCAGATACTTAGCATCGTTAGGGGTAGCCTGCTCGATAGTAATCTGCTTGGCAGAGGAAGCAAGATTAAGACCCAAATCGTTCTCAAAGTAGTAGTAGAGGGAGTCCTCTGCAGCCTCACGAGGAACCTTAGGAACCACACTTTTGACGATGTAATCATAGTCAATAATGGCCGGTGCGCCGTCCATGTGGCGCACGCGCATAACGTAAGTGACAGGAACCTGCTCAACCGAACCATTGGTCAGAGCCTGAAAAGGCACAGGGGGTAGCATGGCATCTTCGAGCTCAATCAGCTCAGTTTGAGTTTCGCCGCTTACTGACTCAGCGAATTCTTTATAGCTCACCAGTGAAGACACAGGGATAGAGTAGCGCTTATGCTCAATCACCAGAGAGCCCTTACCCATGATGCGCTGAATATAGCCGCGATCAGTGAGAATGGCTAGAGCCTTGCGGGCGGTCTCGCGAGAGACACTATACTTTTCGGTCAGCTTCTTTTCGCTGGGCAGTAAGTCGCCTACGACGTACTTACCTTCATCAATATCACGCGCAAGGTCGTGATAGATCTGTTCAAACTTTCCCATGTGGTTCCCTTAGATATACAGGCGCTCACGCGCCCTGATGTGAGGTGGAGTCAGTTTACATGTTATGTAATTATGTGCCTCTATATTTTAATGCCGAACTCCCAGATTGGCGAGGGCGCAGACCACACATAAACATTACATATTAACTATTTGAGAGTGTTTCCCCTTACCATTTTTACTCCACCTCAGCTCAAACTTGCTTACCAGGGCAGTAAACAAGCCGCGCAATCGTCCTCCCAGATAGTAAAGAACCTTAGCGAGTAGAAGATTCCCCAGCCCTCTGGGCAACCACAAAAATACGGCGGAAAGGCAGAATAGTGCCCACCGAACTAGCCGGGTAGGCCTCACGCAAAGCAGCCCGGTAACGCTGCTCAAACTCCTGACGCACACCCTCAGGCAAACTGGTCAGTACAGGGCGAGCACCTGCCCCAGCCAGCCAATCATAAACAGGGTCTTCCCCCTGCAAAACATGCTGATAGGTGGTCTCCCAGGCATCAACCTCCCAGCCCTCACCCGAAAGCACCTCAAGGTAGGTAGCAGCCGGGGTCACCGAATCAATGAGCTTAGTTGAGATAAAAGGGGCGAACTGCGACTCAGCAGCAAGCTGCCGCAAAAGAGCATGAGTGGGCTCCAAAAAATTCCCCGCCACCTGAAAAGCAAAACTGCCGCCAGGGGCCAAGGTCTGAGCAATACGAGGCATCAGCTCCACATGGTTCTCAATCCAGTGAAAGACCGCATTAGAAACAATAAGATCGGGGGCCTGGCCACCCTTCTCAGCATCAGCTAGCCACTTTTCAATAGTCTGATGCCGGTAGCCCACCAGCGGGTTACTATTAGCTGCTTGGGCCGCCGCAATCATCTCGGCACTCCCGTCCACACCCACAATGCGGGCCTGAGGCCACCGTTCATGCAAAAGAGCAGTGCTATTACCTGGCCCGCACCCCAAATCAACAATCAGAGACGGCCCCTGCTGCGGGACATGAGCTAACAAATCTATGAAAGGGCGGGTCCGCTCAGAGTTATAACGCAGATATTGGGTCGGGTTCCAGGTGGTGTTCACGGGGTCTTATTCCTTTCACGAACACAGAAAGTACAGTAGATGGACTCACGAGGTGCAGGGCCCAAGCCCTGCACCTCCTAGCGAAATCACTGTATGTCAGAGGCACTCTGACCAGGTGATTCCGCCACCCCCGCCGTCATGTGGGGTAACAGTTTTAGTCGTCCATTTTCCCTAAGGCCGCATTGATGGTGCGGGTTTCACGGAGGCTCACCCAGAAGGAGATTACCCATACCAGGGCATATATGAGCAGTGCTACCAGCAAGAAGCCCATAAAAGCACCCATGGTCAGGGGGAACCAGTGCAGGTAGGCTCCAGCCAGAAGGACGCTGGTAAGCACGATAGCTGCGTGCACCAGGGTGGCCAGAGCCAGCGGCCACCTCTCGTTCTTATAAAGGTCAGCGGCGCAGTAGTGGACTGCCCCTAGCCCCGCATAAATAAGACGTTCTACCAGAACAGCTGTGTTCTGCTGGTCAAACTGGGCTAGGTAGCTGGGCACCCCAGGCACATAGGTGCTGCCCATGAGTGCTGAAAATAGAAGTTCCATGGTGCAACCAATAGCGATTCCAATCAGGGCACCGATAAGGATTTTGCGAGTCATTATTCTTCTCCTGTCAGTTGCTAGAGGCCGAGAGCTTGCTTGACGTTCGTGAGGGAGCGCCGAGAGACGAAGCAGCGAGTGCCGTCCTTCAGCACTACCCCGATAGTGGTGGTGAGGGAGACGTCAAAGCGTTCCACCCAGTGAATGTTGATGAGCTCCCCCTGGTTTATTCTGATGAAGCTCTGGGGCAGCCTGGCTTCAAGCTCTTTCATGCGCTGCTTGACCTGCCAGGTGCCCTTGGCCGTGTGGGCGTACACATTCTTATCTGAGGTGAAAAACCGTAGAGTTTGGCTCAACGATAGGGGGATGGCACTGCCTTGGGCGTAGGCCAGAAGAGGGGTTGTGGTTTTACCTGCAAGGTAGGTTTGTAGCTCTTCTATCTCAGTCGTGAGCTCTGGGGCGGTGACATCGAGGCGGGTCTCTTTGTATTTAGGGTCAAGAGTGAGCGTGAACTTCATGGTTTCTCCTCCCAAGGGGAGTAGCTGGTGTGGACATTTCTAGTAAAGCTGCTGCCGCGGTACCTGAACAAGGGTGGGAGGATATGCGGTAGCTGCTGGCCGATAAGCGGGGAGGACGCTGGTTGGGCGTTCACTAGGAGAGTGAATGGGGTGCTTCTCTGAGCTCATCTCTTGGCAAAACGATATTGAGTTGGTATAGCTTTAAAGAGTAAGCAACACAACTATAGACACCCCTTAGGAGATGAATAATGTGGAAATTACGCCTGCACATATTAAAAAATGTGAACTGACCTGGGAACCGCCTGACTACACCAGCTCCTACCCAGACGGGTTCACCGAACAAGGCGTGGCCGTCATCGTGGTCATCATGGAGCAGGTTCGAGCTGCCGGTGACTGCCATGTGGGGCTGACGTCCTTCGCCTTCATCTCACGAGAAAACGGGGAGAGGGAAGTCATCGAGAGCGAACCGGTGGCAGAGTCGCTAACTCACAGTCTCATGGACCCCTGCGACACCGTACACACAGACATGCTGGGCCGGGCCATCCTAGCCAGCATGGACCTGATCCCAGAGGACTATAAGACCAACCTCATCACCGTCGCCGCCGACAAACACTACCTCAAACTCCTCTTCCGAAAATTTACGGCCTTCCGCGATTTTCTGGAATATCGCTCCATTGACAAGGTCATGAACCCCTACGAATCCCACTCGCTCGGGGAAATCCACGTCAAGCTCATGGGCACCCCGGCAGGTGAACTCATGCCGGACTTTATAGACCAAGCCACCAACCTAGCCCACCAGGAACTTGAACAAAATACGGCCCAGCTGCCGGTAGAACAGCTAGAAAAGTACAGTGTCTTCACTGACTGCTCCTATAGGTCAACGAATAACAAAAAGTATTTAAAAGGCGGACGCATGGGCATTGGTGGGGTGAGCGAAGACGGCTTCTTCTTTCACTCCCACTACGATGCAACCAACATTATGACCGGGGAACTCTCGGCCATGCTCGCTGCCTTTAACATCTTCTATCACGGTGGCCGCCAGCTCATTATTCACACTGACTCGCTAGGGGCCCTCACCTTTGTGCTGCGCCTGGCGCACAGCCGCTGGGTCTACAAAACCTGGGTGAATGAAGGGGTGCAAAACCAGCGGGTCTTAGAGGAGATGGAGCGGCTAACTGAGGCCATTCGGGAACGGCGGGTGCTGGTCAAACATATCCCTGGCCACAGTGGGCACGGGTTGCAGGAGTCATCAGATTCGGTGTCAAAAATGCACCGGCACTTCCCTGGGCAGGTTGTCGATAGGGGGCATGTCTCCGAGTTCAATAAGCGCTGCGAGTCGATTATTACTGCCCTATCGGGGTGTGAGAAGGCCCTGCGTCTGCCCTGTGCTGATTGGATCCAGATTCGCCCGTCGGTGGTGCACGCCCGCAACCGCCTGTGGAAGTAACGTCAGAACCACTAGCAAAAAGGCCACATAAGTAAAGGGACCGCATACGATGCGGTCCCTTTAAGATTGTATGGCCCTAGTGGAATAAGGGAATAGGGGAGTGAGGAGGCCTGCCCCTTAGGCTACGTCGTGCTTCTCCTGGCGGGCGCGGCGCAGCAGCCAGATGAAGACGGCCACCAGGGCCAGGGCTACCAGGGCGTAGACCACCTTGGAGTACTGGTCGATGACGCCTTCAACAGCAGTCCAATTCTCACCCAGAACCCAGCCACAGTAGATGAGCAGGGCGTTCCAGATAGAAGAACCAATCAGAGTGTAAAAACCAAAAGTCAGCGGGTTCATGCGGTCGATGCCGGCGGGAATCGAGATGAGTGAACGAATACCAGGGATCACACGGCCAATGAGGATGGAGGCCTTACCGTACTTGTCGAACCAGGCTAGGGCGTTGTCGACGTCCTCAACCTTGACCAGCCACATCCAGGCTGCGATCTTGCGCAGGCGGTGAGCGCCGATGGCTGCACCCAGGTAGTAGAGGAAGTAGGCGCCGGCGAGCGAGCCGACGGTCGCCCAGATAAAGGCGGCCACTACGTTGATGGAGCCCTGGGAGGCGGTGAAGCCAGCCAGCGGCAGGATAACCTCGGAGGGAATGGGTGGGAAGACGTTCTCAAGGAAAACAGCCAGGCCAACACCAGGGGAGCCGATGGCCTCCATGATAGAGATAACCCAGTCGATAATGTTCTGGAGCACAAGCGCCCTTTCTTCTATACGGAATATGGGCAACGGCCCAGTGACAAAACTTCCTCTATTCTCCCCTAGAACCCTGCATTTTCCTATGAGCCAAAGGCAAGGACGCTGGGGGGTTTTGGTCACGTTAGGGGAGGCGCATGTTCGCTTGCGCCACCGCACATAAGCAACGCCTAAATCAGAAATGATTATCTAGGTGGGAGGCCACTCTGGCTCAGGCGGTTTCCCAAGAATGGGAAGAAGAACTATAAGCTGCTACTACACCTAAGGAACCTATAGATATTCTTTTTCTAGTAGGAAATTTGAATAGGTAAAAGTGCCACCTTACATGGGTTGAGAAAACTGCTCAATCTTCACTCACCGATTTATTATCACGGAGATACCCCCGTATGTGCGGGGAAGGGTCTCAGTCTTGGGACTCTCCTAGGTAGGTCTAGGAAATACCTCCGCGAGTGCGGGGAAGAGCAGGGTGCTTTGTCTATGACTAGTTCTATCTTGGAAATACCCCCGCGAGTGCGGGGAAGAGCGGGTGCTCCGGGGGCAAGGCGCATAGCGGCGGGAAATACCCCCGCGAGTGCGGGGAAGAGCAGAGTATGTGCCCCGACTTTCTTATTTTCTGTGAAATACCCCCGCGAGTGCGGGGAAGAGTCACTGTGACCATGGGTGTAGCCATTTAGGCGGGAAATACCCCCGCGAGTGCGGGGAAGAGCAGGTAGCGGGGTTCATTAACCAGCTTGACCCGGAAATACCCCCGCGAGTGCGGGGAAGAGAATTTCCCACCCTGCACGACAATTGCCCTCATGGAAATACCCCCGCGAGTGCGGGGAAGAGCACCGGAAGATAGCCCCAAAGGTTGTGGTCTGGGAAATACCCCCGCGAGTGCGGGGAAGAGTGATTCCCTGGAAGGCTTCTTCGACGATGGCGGGAAATACCCCCGCGAGTGCGGGGAAGAGATCTCCCCGGCCCGGTTCGGCGCAATGTACCAGGAAATACCCCCGCGAGTGCGGGGAAGAGATCTTGCCAGCGCAGGGCGCGCACCTCGGACGGGAAATACCCCCGCGAGTGCGGGGAAGAGGGTGAGGGCCTACAATTCCCCGCGCTCTATTAGGAAATACCCCCGCGAGTGCGGGGAAGAGTGGCGGGCGTCGGTGCCTGCTGCTGGGTGGCCGGAAATACCCCCGCGAGTGCGGGGAAGAGATGCGATGAACGCTCCGGCTGCGATGCTGAGGGGAAATACCCCCGCGAGTGCGGGGAAGAGAAGGCCTTTAGCCGCTCTTCGACCTCCAGCACGGAAATACCCCCGCGAGTGCGGGGAAGAGCTACGTCTTTACTGGTAAGGGTCATGGTTATTGGAAATACCCCCGCGAGTGCGGGGAAGAGCCCAGGCCCTCCCACAGGGTTCGCGGTGGTGTGGAAATACCCCCGCGAGTGCGGGGAAGAGCTTCTGACGCCACGGAGGCGATACCCCGGCCCGGAAATACCCCCGCGAGTGCGGGGAAGAGAGCATATCGCCGGTGAGACCGTAGCCGAGCACAGAAATACCCCCGCGAGTGCGGGGAAGAGCCTTCGACAGAGGATCTTGTCTTTGAACGCTGGGAAATACCCCCGCGAGTGCGGGGAAGAGAAGCCTGCTGCCGTCCAAGTTGCCAGGGCTACAGAAATACCCCCGCGAGTGCGGGGAAGAGGAATACGCCCCAGGGCAAGCAGTCGGTGACCAGGAAATACCCCCGCGAGTGCGGGGAAGAGCTAGCAACGAGCTTTGGTGTGCTGGGCATGGCAGAAATACCCCCGCGAGTGCGGGGAAGAGGTTCATCGAAGTTCTCAGCCTTAGACGCTGAGGGAAATACCCCCGCGAGTGCGGGGAAGAGTTACGGGGGTTTTTGCGTCGATTTGGGTCATGGGAAATACCCCCGCGAGTGCGGGGAAGAGCGCGACACCCTCCTGCGTAGCGCACTCTTTTGGGAAATACCCCCGCGAGTGCGGGGAAGAGGCGATGTGATGCGGTGGCCGGGGCTTGCCGCAGGAAATACCCCCGCGAGTGCGGGGAAGAGGAGGATGCGGCATCAGCTTTGAAGGTGACTTGGGAAATACCCCCGCGAGTGCGGGGAAGAGTATCCCCGGCAGGCAGCTCATGCGCGGTAGCCGGAAATACCCCCGCGAGTGCGGGGAAGAGGAGGTAATCTTCACCCCACGGTTCGCCGCCGCGGAAATACCCCCGCGAGTGCGGGGAAGAGAGAGTAGGGAGCCTTTGAGAACCTGCTTGATAGGAAATACCCCCGCGAGTGCGGGGAAGAGCTGCCGGTGCGCTAGAACCCCCTTGGCGAAGTCGAAATACCCCCGCGAGTGCGGGGAAGAGCCGCTGGTGCCCCGTACCCTGTTGCTGGGTATGGAAATACCCCCGCGAGTGCGGGGAAGAGTCAGCGTAGCTTCGCTGAGCCGTATTGTAGGCGGAAATACCCCCGCGAGTGCGGGGAAGAGTTTGGAAATCGCGGGGTAAACACCATCAACGAGGAAATACCCCCGCGAGTGCGGGGAAGAGCACTTGTGGTTTACCACCATGCCGGAGGGGATGGAAATACCCCCGCGAGTGCGGGGAAGAGCAGCCGGGCTAGCTTTCCTCGGCGGTTATCTGGGAAATACCCCCGCGAGTGCGGGGAAGAGATTCCATCGATGGACCCTTGCCACCATGAGCCGGAAATACCCCCGCGAGTGCGGGGAAGAGGTCAGCATGGTGAGGATTATTTCTCGTCCTATGGAAATACCCCCGCGAGTGCGGGGAAGAGCATCTGAAGAAATCTCGGATGGTCCTGATACTGGAAATACCCCCGCGAGTGCGGGGAAGAGTTTCTCAGCAAAAGATTTCTAATTATAAGTTTGGAAATACCCCCGCGAGTGCGGGGAAGAGACCATCTGACTTGCGATTTTATCAGCTTAAACCTGAATTTTCGCTATTTTTGGGTACCGGAAGGTAGGCGAGAGAAAGCCCATCTAGTTCAATAACAGGGCGACTCTGGGCACCTACCGATTGAATAGTAAAACCCTGTTCCGACTGTCGGTCGCTGGTAACCATAGTGAATGATCCTTCTTTCGCGGCGAGCACACATCTTGCCCAAAGGTTTTCTCGTACTCGTTTTGACACATTACCGACGTATAGACCTGTCGATGCTTCTGACAAGAACCTGCTGAGATACCCACGCAGATGTTCAGGGATAGCAGTAGCCGAGAGAACTATAAACATACCTATTGTTCACCTCCGTACTGGGTGTGCCCTTCAACTTCTTCGCCGCGGTCGCTGATAAGCCGGTCGTCGTCTCTATTAGGTAAATGTGGGGTGAGCACTTCCATTAAAGTCTGAAGCATACCTTTGAGAACCTGCTGTTTAACAAGTTCCTTTCGAACTCCCGTCCTAACGTCTTCGGCAAGATTAATACTGCTATGACATGCGAAAGCAACGGGGATTGATAGCGAGGGCTTGTAAAGGTCAGCAAGATCAAAAAGAAGAGAGCGGGCGTCACCTCGATGAATAACTCCTAAAGCAGGGTTTACTCCGATAGCAGCACAGGCTGCTGCAGCACACCCGTAGAGGATAGAGTTAGCGATATTAAGCGCCATATTTACATTATCGTCGGCATCGACTTGCCTACGGAAGCCTATAATTTTGTGTTTTTTTGCTGTGTCGCGGTAGAGGTTTCTGATAGTCCGCCCCTCTAGTCCACGCATAGTGGCGATAGTTCCCCCGGGCATATGTTCAATACCAAGTTGCTTTTTATATAGGACGAGAGCCGCTGTGCGTTGATTCTTTTCTTGTGAAACGAGACGCGCTTGGGCGATTGCCCAACGAGCAGATGAGGTCAGCGGAGTTGCATGAGAGTAGGCTGGGACCCCACCGCCACCCGTGAACATGACTGTTGTTCCGGCACGGGTGCAAGAAATTATCGCGGGCTGGGTAATACTTGTTCCGGGACCAAGCATGAGCACTGAGAGTCCACTAACAGGTAACTGAACTCTTTTGCCAGCTATAACGCCTTTATCTGTATCTCCACCGTAAGCGATGACCCCTGTTTTATCTTGCCGGATAACGCAATATTCAAGGTAGAGGAAGGATACACGGTCTTCTAATCTGACTTGGTGGTCAGTGGGGATAGTTGAGAAGGCGAGAGCTTCTTCTGAGTAACTCATTGTTCACCGGTTCCTGTAAAGCCAAGGACAGGGTCGTAAACACTATTGTGGGGTATCTGCATGTAGTAGTAACGATTGAGAAGAGTCTTAGAGCTATCTAGCGAGGGTAGGGAATTGAGGTACTCTCGATTATCTTTTGATACAACAATGGGTAAGGACGCCCGTAGTGCCTTTTGGATTTCTGTTTGGTCATGCGCGGTGAGAGCGCACAGATCTTCTAAAGTTCCTTCCCAAGCACCGGGTATTTGCTCAGGACTTCCACCTACAATAACTTGACGGATTTCGCTATTGATAAGGCGGGTAAAGGCGCCATCATCTGAGTCGTTAAAATTTTTATCCGTCATGTCGCTAAACTCTTTGATGGTACTTAGAGGGTGCAGGGCATTGGCTAGTTTCTCAGATTTATCTTTACCTTTACGAAGGGCGGCAGAGTTTTCAGCGAACTGGTCTAGGTCTTCTGAAGTGAGAATAGAGTCAAGGGTTACAGCGGCAGCATCTACGAAGTCTTGGTTCATAGTTGGACATTCGAAGGTAGGGTTATCTTGTAGAAAACCCCAGGTACGTTGGAGCTCAGCTGGGTAGTATGGCTTAAGCATCCATGTTTCAGGCATATTGGGTTTGACAACTTGAATCGGTAGATTCGTAATTCCAGGGATTCGATTCTTTCTGTCGATATCTTCTCGTCTCCATACGCGTCCTGCTCGTTGAATCAAGGATGGTGCGGGGCAGAGATCCGTAGAGAGCAAATCAAGGTCGATATCGAGAGAGGCCTCAATCGTTTGGGTACCAACAACAGTTAATGCCGTTCCTTGACCATTAGAGCCAATTGTTTGTTCAAGAAGTTCAGCATTACGTTTGCGGTGTTCAGCAGTCATGCGAGAATGCAACAGGATAACCGTTTCGCCCAGGTCTGATAGCTTCTGCGCAATGGCTTGAGCCCTTTTGACCGTATTACAGATAATGCCCAGTCTTGCTGAGGGAAATTCGTGTCGGTGCTCGATAGCCCATTGAATATGAGTTGACTCCAAATCAGGGTAGTCAGGCTCTGCGAAAGTAAAGTCAATAGTGTAAGTGGGAACGCTAAGTACGGTTTGGCTAGTCATGAAGTTTTCGACGTCAGCTGACTCGGCTGAAGGGAAAATCCCTTCCTTCTCTGGTTTGTGGCCCGTATACGCTGTGAGGAAGCGCTCGCGTTGCCATTGAGGAAAAGTCGCGGATAGAAAGGTTACCCGAGTGCGAGTGAGACCTAGCCAGGTTAATAGGGGTACTAGTAGTTCACTTTGGTAATGGTCGAGAGTATGAATCTCATCGATGACTACATGGGCGTTCGCGAGTGCTAGTAATCGTAGGTGAGTCCATTTCATGGGGATAGAGGCCATGAGTGGCTGATCGATAGTGCCAACACAAACGGGCGCAAGTAAGCGAGGAGCGCCTGATTTGACGAACTCGGTTGGATAGAGGCCCCCACTATCTTGACCATTACAGGTATCTGAGAAAACAGTGACGGGCCTGGTGTAGAAGTCTTCGATGGAAGATAGCCCATGTGCTAGAGAGGCAACGTTAGGGGTAGTGGAATATGCTTTTTGGACGCGTCGCATGAGAGCGTTAGTTGTGGCTTGGGTGGGAAGAAGGAAAATGAGCCGTTCATCTTTGAGCGAGTGCCGGAGCAGAGCTGCTTCAGTTTTTCCATTGCCAGTTGGTGCCATTGCATTCCAAATGCCTTCGCTTGCCGTGAGCGCTTCTTGTTGCAATGGTCTAGGTGCGTAGTTACCTAGGATAGAGGATTGAGCTGTTTCTGCATTTTCCCAACCGTGGTAAAGGCCTACAGTATCTTTGACGCGTTCTAGGGCACGGTCAGTACAAGCCTCAATCCAAGCTGCAGGTTCTTTAAAGGAAAGCTTCCCTTCCGCCAAAAGTTCTTGGTTCTGTGCTACCCAGTCAGTTCCCGAGGCAATACGGTCGGCAAGAATAACGAGTCCTGAAAGCAAGATGGTGACGGTCGGTGATACTTCTTCAGGAAAATCATCAGGTGAGATTCCAAGGGCTTCAGAGAGAACTTCGAGTAGGTCAGTTTGAGCGTCAGACCAGCCTGCTGCAAGTGCTTGTTGGAACCTTCGCTGGGTGACTTTGTTATTTCCCCGATCGGGGAAAGTGAAAGCGCCGTGATGCCCTAGCGCCGGAAGAGCAAACCAAAAATCTGACGTGCAATCATTACTATCAATTAGCTCTTCCTTAGCGAGGAAAAAAGCTCCAACTTGTTCATGCCGGGCAAGAAATCTATTACCACTTCGAGCTATATCAGCTAGAGTTCTCTCATCTAGGAAGAGACAGTCAGGCTCATGAACAGATATAGACTTGCGTATCTGATCCCATTCAAGGCCTTTTCGACGAGGCTGAGCCTGGAATATGGGTGAAGCCTTACCTATATCGTGAGAACCAGCAACCCACTGAACGATGCGTTCGCTTTCATCCCCTAGCTCGGAGGAGATAATATTACGTAGTCCCGGGCGAAGCCAATATCTGTAGAGTGCTTGAGCTACCGCTGCAGTATCTAGGAGATGCGCTAAGAGAGGATAAGCCTGATTAAGACCATTTTGCTTGGACCATAGATAAGGGTGAGTCTTCATTGTTTCTCCCTACTCAGCTAGTGGACGAATAGAGAGCAAACCACACCCATATGATTTTGCTCGACCGATGCCTTTCAACAGTATTTCTTCCAGATGTGCGGGATCTTCAACACGGGCAAAACCATCGACCGTATCAACTTGCACTACAAAAGGGCTCCCTTGTGCTCGTCCTGATCGGTCAGATCCCAGAACTTGTCGCTGATGGTTCATGATTGTTACATCACTAAGAGCGGGTGAGAGCTTATCAGCTAACCATTCGCTCATACGGGGAAGGGCCTTGTCGGCTTCTACGTCCCCGTCAAAGGGAATCTGAACGATTCCTTGGCCTCGTTTACCGTTGCTTCCTGGTTTGTTGCCCTTTCTCTTAACCGCGTTGAGAGCTAAGCGGAAAGATATATATGTTCCTGCAGGAGGTGAAACCAGTTCAACCTGTTTTGCTTCTACCGGGTGCCCCTCATTAGGGGCCAGATTAGACTGAATGAGGAAGTATGGGGCACTTCCTGCAATAGCATCGAGGCGAAAGAGGATGCTAGAGTCTGCGCGCGGGGTGTCGCCCATAAGTTCTGGAAAAAGGTGCATGATGGCACGATGGCGGAAAATAGGGGAGTTGACATCCCATCCACGTTGTGGTTTGTTGGGGTGATCTACCATGAGAGCTTCATGAACAGGATATTTGGTGAGGAACACTGTGCGAGACACTATTGCTTGCCTTCTTTCTGGCTGTATCAGCTGGGGTTGGTAAAGTTATTCTTGGCTCGGGTTCCTGCTACGTTTTCTGACGAGTGGCGGGGTAGTTCAATATAGTTGTAATGTCCGAGGCCTTCCCCGTAGTTACGGGGGAATCTGTTTCCAGTGTACTTACCTGGGAACAGAAGGGCAATAATTTTCTGGACATATAATTGTATTGTCTGTTCTTATGATTTACTCTGGAGATACAGATACCGAAGGAGGTAGTCGTTGCTATCTAATGCTTTGACTGACATTCCCTGGATTCGTCTTGAGACGGATAAGGGCATGTCTAGTGTCACTATAAGGGATGCGCTCTTATCTTCCCATCAAGAAGAAACAGCCCTTGATAAAAAAATCCCTGGGTACCTTTTAGGAGCCCAGAAACGGATTCTCCGAGACGTACTTGCTATAGTACTACGTCATGAAGAAGGCTATGAACCTCGAAAAGAAAAGAAACTAGCGAAAAAGATTCTTGAGCAGGGATTAAGCGAATCAGCCGTGGATCAAGGGCTTAAACAACTAGAGGACGGCGCAGATGTTTTTTCATCTACCTTCCCCTTCTTACAGCGTCCACCACTAGAGCCCGCCTCTTCCAAAGACTCCGCTCGTCTGCTCGCTCCTGGCAAGCAACCTGTCAAAAAATTGCTCCCTGCTATGCCAGCAGATCAAGGTGAGGACTTCTGGAACCTATCAGTAGCCCAGCAAACTAGCTTGAATCTTGTGGAAGCAGTGCAGAATCTTGCAGTGCATCACCATTACTCAATGGCTGGAAACAACACCTATGACGGTGAAAAGTGCGCTATGGGTTCTCCAGGGATTCGTTTTCTTGGAAAAGGGAACACCTCTACAGAAATTTTTTGGGAAGAGGATAGCCTGCTAGCAACTCTCCTGCAGTCTCTGCCCAAGACCTGGGTACAAGGAGAGGGCCTGCCAGCCTGGTGCGATAGATTGGGGACTACAGCCCTACTAGGTGATGGCACAGAACACCCCCTATGGGCAGGTACCTGGAGCTCCAATACTGCAGCCTGCCTCTGGGAAAGCGACCGCCTAGTCGGCGTGCGTATTGGCGGTATTCCTCAGGAATGGTATCTGCCTACTATGGGACAGGATAAAAATACGCGAAAGAACTGGTGGGACCAGCGCAATACCCACGATCCTTTTTATCTCTATATGGAGAACGAACAAGGCGACCCCAAGGCACAGCGACTTGATTTAGGCCGAGATGCTACAGATCTTGCTGTTGAATGGGCCGCGGCACATAAATCCGTAGCAGCTAAAAGCCAACGAGATGATTGTTTCTACTCATCCACTAAATCCAGGTTAGCTTTTATCCGACATCAGATTGAAGGAACTGCATCATCGCCCAGCATCCGTGCTTCACAGGTTTATACCCCTGACCCCGAGCGTTGGGTCTTTGGGCAAAGTGAAGACATACAAGACCTCATTAGAGAACAGGCTCGCGTCATACAACAGATGCACGCTATCGTCTGTTCACCTTTTAGGCGAAAAAATACGGGAGATGAAAAACGTGCTCAAGAAGGATACGCACCTGTCGTTCTTGATGATTTGGAGCAACTAAAGCCTGACGCTTCTGCTAACTATTGGAGAGCTATCACTCCGGTCTACATAGATTTCCTTCAACACGACTGTAAAGAACAGGGTTATCTGCCAAACTCTCTCCTCGAAGAGGCAATACATGCAGCAATAGGCGCATATGATGCGACCGTTTTGCCTTATCGCAACCAAAACGTGGCCCGCACCGAGTATGTGCGCGGACAACTTTATATGCGTCTTCGAAAAGCGATGAACATTATCAAGGAAACCCCTAACCAGGAGGAAACCGATGACAAATAATCAGCCAGAGACGTGGTATCACCTCATCAAAAAGGTGAACCGGATGGCAGCGCAAGAAAGCGGTCATGCCAAAGAAATTTCTGCCTTGCGCCGCGGAAATAGCCCCGTAACTGAACACTACGCTTACCCTTATGTTCTGCCCTACACAGCAGATTTTAAGTCTAAAGAACAGCAGACGGCTCTTTTAAGGGCTGTTGCGATGCTTGCCGAATATAAGGATATTCCAACATTCAGTAGAGACAATGGGGCGGGGTACCGCTCTTTTGGGTCCTGGTGTTATCACCTCTCCAAGCATCTAGCAGACGGAAAGCAAACGATTCTTAACCCCGATAAGCCTGATGTTGTGGGGCAGCGTCTTGCCTACCTTCATACGCAGCCACTTGAAGAGGCAGTCTTGAGCGTTAGGCGATTACTGGCTCTTGCTAATGGTTTGCAAAACCCACCGGCTCTCGATAAATACAACCTAGCAAAAACCATCATTTACTGGGGTAACGGACTCTCTCCGGCCTCGCAAGATATTCGTCGCCAGGTGCTGCGAGACTACTACTCTTCATTCAACTACACCCTTTCACAGGCCGAGGAAAACTCACCGGCCGACGACCAGTAAGGACAACTGACCATGTCAAACCATCTCACTATTAGCATCCTGACCTCCGTCCCCTACTCCAACCTCAACCGAGATGATAATGGAACACCCAAGCGTGTTACCGTTGGTGGCGCTCTACGTGCCCTCCACTCGTCCCAGTCAGTTAAGCGCGGTATTCGCGTTGCGTACGAAAAATCCTCTCTTGACCGTTCCGTGCGCTCAGGGGACCTTGCTAGTGAAGTCGTGGCTAAGGCTCTAGAAATTTCTCCCGATGCAGATGAAAAAGCTCTCTTGAAAGCGGCTAAAGGTATTGTCGGAACCCTTACTAAGGGAAGCGGTAAAGAGGAAGACAACGAAAGTGGTTCTGCACGTTCATCGTGGCTAAGCGAAGAAGAGATTACTACTGCCGCAACAACTATCCTGGATAAAACTAACTCTGATTTTATTCAGGAAGGTAAGACTGGCTCCCTCGCAATAGCCAGTTTCGGCCGCATGTTTGCCAACGCCCCACAGAAGAACACTGAGGCAGCTTTAAGCGTCTCACCTGGGGTGACAACCCATGCAGCTACTATCGAAACCGACTACTTCTCAACGGTAGACGATGTGAAAGAACGTAGGGGTGAAACTGGTGCAACCTTCCTGGGCGTGGCCCAGTACACCAATGGGATCTTCTACCGCACAATTAGCATTGATAAGGCCCAGCTCAAAGAATCCTGGACTGGCTTTGGCCAAGAGCGTTCAGAAGGTAACCTCCGCGACCTCATTACCGCAATTATTTACGGCCTGCCCCGCGGCAAGGAAAACAGCACTGCCCCCTATATCCAGCCTGCTCTCGTCCTCGCAGAGGAACAGCAGTACCGCACTGCCTATGACTTTGAAACCCCAGTGCTTAACGGCAAAGAGGGGGGCTACCTAGCTCCCAGTATTGAACGCCTTGCCAAGCAGTACCGCCAGGCCCGCAACTTTGACCCTGATAATTTCGGCCCTGTTGAAGCGCTGACTGGAACCTATGAGGGGCTCGACGGCCAGTTCGGCAACCTTAAAGCCACCTCCCTCAATGAATTCATCGATACTGTTGTTGAATGGATCCAGCAGTGAGTGATTCCATTTACATCCGGCTTGCCGGTCCCCTGCAGTCTTGGGCTGGGGCCACAGTAACCGGCAATATTGTTCATACTGAAGAAGTACCATCACCGCGGAGTCTTCGAGGTCTTCTTGCAGGGGCTATGGGATACAAGCGTGATGATGAAATGCCAATCTGGCTTGAAAGTATCCATTTCACTGTACGACAAGAACGCAGAGCGATTTTTGTAGATGACTTTCACACCATCAATCAACGTACTGGTGAAGAGAAATTTCGTCGTCGGTTGCTCTTGGCTCAGGGGATGAAAGCTAGTAGCGCTAAAAATCTAGTTTTTACTCCTGACGCTCAGGGCGGCACATCTATCGTCAACCGCACCTACCTGGCAGACGCGGAATTTATTGTCCGTATTACAGCCGAAGGTCGTACCGAAGAAATCGATCAGGCTCTGCGTAGCCCACGATTCTCCACTTATCTCGGACGAAAAGCCTTCCCTGCGGTTTTTCCCTTCTACCTGGGCGTAGGTAACTCAGAGCTGCTCTATCAGCTTCCTACAGTTGCCACGAGAAAAGGTCAGGAAAAAGCGTTGGTCACTATCCATGAGTTCGTGCAGAATCAGGCTATAGCCCCCTTCACTACGGAAGTCCCTGCGGTTTCTAATCGTGGGACTTGGCTGAAGGACGTTGGCACTCAGCTAAAGCGTCGCAAGACCGTCCTCTCTGCCTAGGGCGCACCGCCGAACGCGACTCTTTTTCCCCACAGGACGTTAAAACAACGCCCGCTCGGGAAAAGGAGTCGCATTCGGCGTATCTGCCATCTGCCGTCCGCTTGCCCCGGCCGTCCGGTCACCCCACCCCCGTCCGCCCCGGCGTACACTAAACCTATGAAACTCATTGAGCCTCGCCCCGTGCCCCTGGGTGGGTTGCGCGCCATGACCGTCCGCCGCCTGCTGCCCTCTCGCGACCGCCGTATGGTCGGTGCCTGGTGCTTCATCGACCACTATGGCCCCGATGACGTCGCCGTCACCGGCGGTATGCGCGTCGCCCCGCACCCTCACACCGGCCTGCAAACTGCCAGCTGGATCTTCACCGGCACTATCGAACACCGCGACTCCCTTGGCACCGTCGCCGACGTCCGCCCCGGCGAGCTCAACCTCATGACCGCCGGCTACGGCATCAATCACTCCGAATACTCCACGCCAGACACCACTGTGCTGCACGGCATCCAGCTCTGGATCGCCCTGCCCCGCGACGATATGAACACCGCCCCCGCCTTCGAAAACTTCGTGCCCGAGGCCCTCACTTTCGGCGGGCAGGGGAGCGGGCAGAACGCGTCCGCCCCGGCTGGAGTGCAGGCCCGCGTCTTCCTGGGGGAGCTGGGTGTGACTGTCGATGAGGAAACCAAGACCGCCTCGTCCCCCGTCACCACCTTCTCGCCCCTGCTGGGCGCTGAAATCCTGGTGGGTGCCCCCGGCTCAGACCCTCGGGCCGACAAGAACCCGGCAGAAGATGCCCCGCGCCGAACCCTCACCCTGACCCTTAACCCCGAGTTTGAGCACGGCTTTGTGGTCGATACCGGTGCCCTCCTTATTAAGGGCCAGCGCGTTGCCGCCGACGAGATGCTCTTCATCGAGCCCGGCACCGAAGAGCTGACCATTGGGGCCATCGGGGACACCCGCCTGATCCTGCTCGGCGGCACCCCCTTTGGCGAAAAAATCACCATGTGGTGGAACTTCATCGGCCGCACCCATGAAGACATCGTTGAGGCCCGCGCCGCCTGGAACGCCCAGGCCGGCAGCTTCGAGGCCGTTACCGCACCGGCGGGTGCCTCTGGTGCTGACATCGTGACCGGTGGCGCCCTTGCCGCCGGTCAGGGCGCTACCGCCGATCACCCCCGCTTCGGCGGGGTGGTGCTACTGCCCGGTGAATACGACGAAAAGCCCCGCACCTCCGTCATTCCCGCCCCGGAGCTACCTAACGTCCGACTGAAGCTGCGCGGCGACTAGCCCCCGTGCAGGGGGCGGACGTCCGCCCTTACCCCCACCAGCAGTTAAGGTGTAGTCTGTGTCACTGTTTTGTGATGAAACCGTGACTCACCCGCTATTGTGGCGCATATTATGCCAGTTTGCTCCAACTAGGCAGGTTGCTGCCCATTAATCCGCGGTGACCAGGGTTAACGGAAAGCACCCGCCGCCTCTCACACCCCCGCAAGAGGGTGATATATGCCCGAAAAACCAACTTTCTATAACGATTCGGTATACATCGTTACCAAACCGTTATAGGCTGTTCAGAGTCCAATCAGCTTCCGAGGGAAGCATGGGAGCCCACAACCCCACGTACGGGCCACCCAGCAGTAGCAGCAACCCGGCTGCGAAATCTCAAGAAGAGACGAAAGGTACAACATTGCGTCGTTCACTCTCCGTAGGTGCGGTAGGCATCATCCTGTCCGGTGCTGTTCTAGCAGCAGCAAACGCATCAGATAATGAAGCACCGCAGACCACCGTAGACAACGGTGCAACCGTTTCAACCCCCCTACTCAAGTCATTCGCCGTTGCCGGTGAAGGCAAGGTCGTTGACTGGGGCGTACCCGAATACGTCGTGGCCCCCGAAAAGCCCGTTGAAGCAACCCCCGTCATCGAAGAAGCTCCCGCAGCTGAAGAGGCACCCGTAGAGGAAGCCCCCGCTGTTGAAGAAGCACCGGTTGTTGAAGAAGCTCCCGTTGTAGAAACCCTCGTCACTGTTCAGGCAGAAACCATCGAGGTTGTAGAAGCAGCTCCCGCTCCTGCCCCCGTTGAAGAAGTTGCAGCCCCCGCACCCGTTGAGACTGTAGCTCCCGTAGCAGCCCAGGCACCCGCCGCACCCGCTGCAACCCCCACTCTTTCCACCGCCACCAACCAGGCCAAGCGTGACGCTGTTGTAGCAGCCGCCCTCGGCGCTGCCGCAGTCAACGCACAGACCGACTGCACCATGCTGGCAACCAACTCACTGCGCGCCGCAGGCATCAACTTCCACGGCTGGCCCATGGACTACATGTCACTCGGCACCGTTACCGCCAACCCCCAGCCCGGCGACCTGGTCCTCTACCAGTCCAACGGCTTCGGTCAGCAGCACATCGCCGTTTATATCGGCAACGGCCAGGCCGTACACGGTGGCTGGAACGGCATCGGCACCACCGTATTCTCGGTCAACCTGCCCACCGCGTCCGCACCGATCTTCGTATCACCTGCTGGTTACAACAACTAAACCAGCCGCCTCGCGCGTCTTTACGTAAGAAAACCCTCGAACCCACTAGGGATCGGGGGTTTTCTGCTACCTAACTAACCTGCAACAAACATGACGAGCAGGCCTTCCTACACCCCTGGCCTGTACCCCGGTGAACACCCCAGCAGAATGTCATAAAGGCGTAACCTTAATTCCCTGCCTCGCAGATAAGAGGTATAGGCTCTATAGGTAGGATTTTTGATATTGAAGGGAATCACCGTGGCAGGCTTCACCACCCGCGCAATCCACGCCGTGCACACCAACGAAGAGCAAGCCGTGGTGCCCCCCGTCTACACAGCCACCACTTTCGGCCAACCCACAGACGGCACCGAAGGCCCCTTCGAATACCAGCGCGGTGGCAACCCCACCCGCTCCAAGACAGAAACCACCCTCGCCGCCATTGAGGGTGCCCAATACGCCTACCTCTACGCCTCCGGTATGGGTGCCACCGCCGCAGCCATGGGAATCCTCGAACACGGCCAAACCCTTATCATGGGCATGCCCGTCTACGGCGGCAACTACCGTTTTGCCACCATCGAACTGCCCAAGCGCGGCGTCAACCATGAACTAATCTACGACCCCTCCGCCCTCTGCGACGCTCACTTTGAAGGGAAAAACGTGGGCATGGTCTTCATTGAGACGCCCTCCAACCCCACCCTGCGCGTCACCGACATCAAAAAAGTGGCCGACCTAGCCCACCGCCACGGGGCCCTGCTAGTTGTCGACAACACCCTCATGACCCCTTACCTACAAAAACCCCTCGACCTGGGCGCAGACATCGTGGTGCAGTCCGCCACCAAGTACCTGGCCGGGCACGGTGACCTGCTCGCGGGCGTCGCCAGCACCAATAAGGCAGAGTTAGCTGACAAGCTTTTTAAGGCCCAGCTGATCTCTGGCGGTGTGCTCTCACCCATCGACTCCTACCGTCTGCTGCAGAACGTCAAAACCCTGGCCCTGCGCATGGAGCGCCAGCAGGCCAACGCCGCCACCCTGATTGAGGCTGTCGCTGCTCACCCCGCCGTTGACACCGTCTATTTCCCCGGCTCCTACAGCGCCGAAGAAGCTGAAATTCAGGCCGAACAGGCCACCGGCAAGGGCGCCCTCTTCTCCTTCACCCTCAAAGAAGGCCGCGACATCAAGGCCTTCCTCGATGCCCTGCAGGTCTTCACCTTCGCCGTCTCCCTCGGCGGCATTGAGTCCCTGGTCTGCCTGCCCACCACCATGACCCAGGGCGCCTACTCCCCAGAAGACCGCGACGACGCCGGCCTCACCACCCGCCTGGTGCGCGTTGCTGTTGGTATTGAAGATATCGATGACCTGCTGGAGGATATGACCTTTGCCTTGGATGCTGCCTAGGGCGGGGTAAAGATACGAAGGGTGGGCTTCTGCGGTAGAAGCCCACCCTTCTGTGTGAGGGGTCAGTTGAGCGGTTTAGCGGCGAACCCTCGAGGTATCATCTTGATTGAGGTTTTCTCAATGAGACCGTCGACTTGAACGCGGTCAAGTTCTTGACCGGTTGAGCGGTCGTAACGAATCATCTGGATTTCTTCGTCTTGGTTATAAGAGAAGACAACGATATCGTCTTCCCTGAAAACAACCTGTGAGTTGGACAGCCCTTTTTTAGTTGCGGAGATATCGAAGAGTTCTTTGGTGACGCCGGTGGCAACATCGGTCTCATAGATAGTGTTCCCCAGGTACCAGGACAGTTTGCCATCTTTGATAGCTTCATTATCTATGGCTTGAGCATGTGCTACTCCAGTGCCGTCTTCATGGGTAAGAGGTAGCGGGGCTCCTTCTTCATCCGTCACAGGGACCGCTAAGAACTCTCTTGTTTCAAGGTCGAAGGTGAGCACATCGCCGTACTGATAGCTACCGTATTCATTCTCTTCAGGCAGTGTACCCAGGGCAAATACTTTTCCGTCCCACCCTGATGGTTTCATAGGTTCCATCAGCTTTAATGAGGGCAAGATAGCTACGGTCAACGGGGGTCGAACCAACTACTGAAGGGCTGAGGTAGAGCACGTATTCAACGTCCTCTAAGTTATTCCCGGCAAGTTTTGCCTCGGGCCATCCGTCTAAAGCTGGGGGAGGGGTGCAGGCAGTAAGGAGGAAGGCGGCTGTGAGTGCGATAAGGCTTCTTTTTTTCATGGTAATCTCCTTACTTAGCTCACAGTATAGTAAATTTCGGTGTGTTCGGAGTCCTTAATGTTGTAGGGGCTCAGTTCTACAAGCTCGGCGATAGGGTCGTCGCTACTTGCTGAAGCAGCGGTGGCGGTCCCTGCATTGGTAGTGTTTTATGCCGCCTCCAAACTCTCTTGAAAAATTTTCCTCATCATCGCGTAACAATAATTCTTTGCAGGGGCTCCACCTGTTATAAGCTTGCGCCGTTACCCAAAGTGCCACCACCGAAAGGCAAACCCATGCAGAACATCACCCGCCGCACCGCACTCTCCCTCACCGGCGCGTCCGCCCTCGCCCTGGCCCTGGCCGCCTGCAGCTCATCAGACAAGACCGCAAGCACCGCAGCTGCTGACAAACTCCAAGCTATTAAGGACGCCGGAAAAATCCGCATTGGCTTCGAAGGCACCTTCGCCCCCTGGAACTACCACAACGAAACCGGCGAACTAGTCGGCATGGAAAAAGAAATCGGCGACCTCATCGCCGCCGACCTGGGCGTCACAGCCGAATACATCGAAACCCAGTGGGATTCCCTCCTAGCCGGTGTAGACGCTGACCGCTACGACATCGTCATCAACAACGTCTCACCCACCGAAGAACGCCAGAAAAAATACGACTTCTCCACCCCCTACGTCGCCTCACAAGGCAAGGTAGCCGTACTAAAAGACTCACCCCTACAGACCATCGCCGACCTCAACGGCGCCACCGCAGCATCCTCTGAAACCTCCGTCTTCCGCACCCTGCTCGAAGAAGCCGGCGCAAAAATGACCATCGTCACCGGCTTCGACGAAGCCATCGAACAGGTACTCACCGGCCGTGTGGACGCCTGCGGCAACGACGCTGTCACCTTCGCCTACTACCAGGAACAGCACCCCGACGCCCCCATCCGCCTACTCGATGGGCTACTAGGCGAACCCTCAGAATCAGCAATCCTGATGCCCAAGGGCGCCACCAGCCTACAGGCCGCCATCAACGACTCCATCGACAAGCACATAGCCAACGGCGACTTCAAAGCCATCTACGAAAAGTACGTTGGCATCGACCTGACCCCCAAGGCCTAACCGGCCCCGGCAAGCCGCCCACCGGCGTCCGAACCGAAAGTAACCCGTAGAAGACTATGGACCGCTACCTAGAACTCTGGGCACAATCCCTGCCCTCCCTGCTGCTGGCCACCGCCCAAGTGACCATCCCCCTGACCCTCATCTCCTTCGCACTGGCGCTGGTACTGGGTCTGCTGGCCACCGCCGCCCGCAACCTCAGCCGCTACAACCCGCTCAACTGGCTAGCAACAGCCTTCGTCTGGTTCTTCCGCGGCACCCCGCTTCTGGTGCAGCTCTTCCTAGTCTTCTACGGGCTACCCCGCATAGGTATCACCCTCGACACCTGGCCCGCCGCCATCATCGCCCTGAGCCTCAACACCGGCGCCTACGTGGCCGAAACCTTCCGCTCCGCCTACGCATCCATCCCCCGCGGCCAGTTCGAGGCCGCCCGCACCCTCAACTTCACTAAGATGCAAACCCTGCGCCACGTCGTCATCCCGCAGGCCACCCGCATCGCCCTACCCCCGCTAGGTAACGACCTGATCGACCTGGTCAAGGGCACCTCCCTGGTGTCGGTCATCTCCATGATTGACCTCTTCCAAGCTGGCAAGCAGGTCGCCGCCCGCACCTTCGAGCCCCTTGCCATGTACCTTGAAGTAGCCGCCATCTACCTGGTCATCTTCACCCTGCTCTCCATGGCCCAGCGCGCTCTAGAGAAGCACACCAGCCGTTACATAAGGACAGCCAATGCTTAGCCTGAAGAACCTCACCAAAAGCTTCGGCGAGAACACCATTCTGCGTGACATCTCCCTAGACCTAGAACACGGCGAAACCACCGTCATCCTCGGGCCCTCAGGCTCCGGCAAATCCACCCTGCTCCGCTGCCTAAACCTGCTAGAAACCCCCGAGGCAGGCGTCCTCACCATCGAAGGGGACTCGGTAAACTTCGCCACCGGCCTGAGCGAGGAGCAGGTGCGCACCATCCGCAAACACTCGGCCATGGTCTTCCAGAACTTCAACCTCTTCCCCCACTACACCGCCGAACAGAACGTGGCCCTGGCCCCGGTGCTCAACGGCAAGATGGGTAAGGACGCCGCCGCCCAACTCGCGCGCGAGCTACTAGAAAAAGTGGGGTTGGGGCATAAGGCAGACTCATACCCCGATAACCTCTCCGGTGGGCAGCAGCAGCGCGTCGCTATCGCCCGCGCCCTGGCAGTTGCCCCCGACTACCTACTCTTTGATGAGCCCACCAGCGCCCTGGATCCTGAGCTTGAAGCTGAGGTTATTCGCGTCTTGATTGACCTGGCACGCGAGAAACGCTCCCTGGTGGTGGTCACCCACAACATGGCTTTTGCCCGCCGGGTTGCTGACCGTATCATCTTCCTTGACGGCGGCAGCGTGCTCTACAACGGGGCCCCCGAAGCCTTCTTTGACTCCGATAATGAGCGTATTCAGCGCTTCTTGCAGATTTTTGAGATGACGGACTACCACATCTAAGGCGCTGGGGCGCTAGGGGCGGCCTGGGCGTAGAGATGCCGGCCTGAGCGCCGCAGAGCCGACTTCACCCCGTCCTTTCTCTCTTCACCCCGTCCTTTCTCTCTTCACCCCGAGATAATCACTAGGGTGAAGAGAGAACAGAGGGGGTAAAGTTTTGCTTCTCGAAGGCTGCGGTTGCGTGACTCTGGCAAAATTTATCTTTGATTAGCCCCGTCTGCTATTCAGCGAATTCCCCAGCGATAAATTCCTGCATATAGGGTAAGACAAAAGAGAGCTTGCCATGGCCTGTTGCCGCGATAACTTCCGCTTTCAAAAGACGCTGGCGGTAGACGCTGAGCTCTTGAACGGTTTTGCCGAGGCGCCCTGCAATGTCAGCAATTTTGCTTTCCCCTTCGTCATGAGCCATAGCCTTCAGAAATTCCATATCACCGTCAGAGAGTGCAGATAGGGCAGGCTCATGTACAAGATAGGTGAGCTTTGAGCGAGAAACCTGAATTGCTTCTTGCACTGTAGTTGCATCCACCTGAGAACCGTCAGCAGACAGCCGCCAGGCATGGTAGCCCAGTAACTGTATGAGATAGGGGTACCCCTGAGAGGCGATAGCTGCTTGTTCTACCGCCTCTGATTCGATGGTTTTACCGCTACTGGCAAATGCTTCTACAAAGGCGTTGTGTCTGGCTTGCGGTGAGAGAAGCCCTAGCGAATAGCGTTCTGCCCGCCTCAGAAAGGTAAGGACGTTGTCATTCAGCAAATCATGGATCGCGTGGGGTAGCCCGGCGGCAACAAACATGATGTTGCGCCCTTCACGGAAGAGATGTTGGATTGCTGTCGCAATTTCTCTGAGGTCATCTATGTTCTCGCGGTGGACTTCATCGAGGGTAATGAGTAACCTTGAGTTCCTTGGCACGGCCAAAGATATTGGGCGGGGTAGCACCGAAAGATGGGGAGAAAGGATTGCTCATACCCCTCATTTTATACTTTTTATACTTTTTTATACTTTCGTCTAAACCGCTACTCAACTTATCTGAGTACGGTCGGAGTGTGCACCACAATACCGTCACCCTCCCGCCCAAAAATAGGCTTTTTCACCATGCTCCTGCAAGGGGAAAGAAGGTCCGCTCTGCTTCTGCGATGATGAACCGCCCAACAGCGGCGCAACACGAGCAGGGGCAGAATGGTTAACGGCACCAATACCAATAATGGCTGTCCCACCTGCATAAAGGCAGGGGTGGGGGCTAAAATCTAGGCGGACGCCGCCGCACATTTTCTTGCCTGTGGGGCAGGGGAATGTGGGGTGGCGTCCTTGTTTCGGTGTGGAAAGTATGTCACCATATCAATAACGATATGCACGCTTATTATCTGAGGTAGAGGATCGTGTCAGACCCATTTCCCTATGCCCAGCAGTCACCTACTATTGCGCTCATTCTGGCCGGAGGGCAGGGGCACAGGTTATCTCCTCTCACTGATCACCGCTCCAAACCAGCTATCCCCTTTGCCGGTATTTACCGCATTATCGATGTAGCCCTATCAAACCTGGCTCATTCGGGCATCCGCCATGTGTGGGTGGTGGAGCAGTACCAGCCTTTTGCCCTCAACCAGCACCTAGCTGGGGGCCGCCCCTGCGATCTTGATGGCACCCGGGACGGCCTGCGTATTCTTCCCCCGATTGAGGGCCGCCCCGAAGATGGGTTCGCCCAGGGCAACGGCCATGCCCTTTTCCAACAGCTTCCCTTGCTGGAATCTGCCGGGGCCCAGAACGTGATAGTGATGAGCGCCGACCACCTCTACCAGCTTGATTTACGCCCGGTGCTGGCCCAGCACCAGGAACGCAGGTCAGATTTGACGGTGGTAACGACCGAGATAGATGAGGACGCCTCCCGCTACGGTGTGGTGCGCACCGGTAAGGGCGGGGCGGTCACCCACTACGATTACAAGCCTGAGCAGCCTGCCAGCCAGAAGGTTGCCACCGAGATTTTTGTTTTCTCTGTGGCAGCCCTGCGGGCGACCTTAGACAGCCTGCTTGAAGGTGTGGACCGCTCTGATACTGAGGCAGTTGGTGAGGCCCTGGGCGACTACGGGCAGACTATTATCCCGTCCCTAGTGAAGCAGCATACGGTGCACGAGTATCTGCTTGAAGGCTACTGGAAAGATATCGGCACCATTGACGCCTACTACCGCGCCCACATGGACCTCTTGGAAGGCAAGGGGCTGAACCTGGATGCTCCTGGGTGGGCTATTATCCCTCACCCTGACCCCTATGCCCCTGCCTACCTTGCACTTTCGGCGCAGGTGAACGGGTCCATGGTTGCCCACGGTGCCCGTGTGCATGGCCAGGTGGACTCTAGCGTCGTTGGCCCTGGTGTTACCGTCGAAGCTGGGGCTCGTGTGGAGCGTTCTATCCTGATGGGTAATACCGTGGTGCCTGCCGGGGCTCACCTTCAGTCTGTGATTGTTGATGTGGGTGTGAGTGTGCCTGCTGAGAAGGTAGGGCAGACTAAGCCGGGGCCGGGTAATATCACCGTTCTTGCCAGTAAGCCCACCGGCCAGGGTGATGGCCACGGGGATGAAACAGTCGCAATGGCCTAGAACCCTAGAGCCATAGATTCTAGAATCTAGAGCAGTGAGCTCCACAGGCGGCAAATGTTCTCAGCAATTTTCTGGTGGAGGGGGCGTTTGACCCAGTCATTGTACTCTAGGCGCTTGCACTGTGAGATGTAGTCCTGGGCTACATCATCAAGTTCTTGCACCATGCTCTTACTGACGACGAAGGTAGATACTTCAAAGTTCAGGGCGAAGGAGCGGGGGTCCATGTTGGAGGAGCCGATGAAGGTGATCTCTTCGTCCACAATCATGAATTTGGAGTGTAGTACGGTGGGGCCGGGGTACTCCTGAATCTTCACACCTGAACGTAGGAGCTGCTCGTAGTAGGAGCGCTGCCCCATAATGGGTAGAATCTGATCGCCCTTCTCACAGACGATGAGGGTCACGTCGATACCTGAGAGCGCCATGTTAGTCAGGGCCTGGAGCAGGGTTTCTTCGGGTAAGAAGTAGGGGGAGCAGATGATGATACGTTCTTCTGCGTTGTAAATCAGGTGGTTGATCAGGCGCAGGTTGTTTTCGGTCTCGAATCCGGGGCCAGAGGGCACAATTTGGGCGAGCGGACGCTGGCTCTCCTGCTCTGGGTCTTCATGGGCTTCCATGTTCGCGTCGATTTCATGGAGTAGGAGCTCTTTGGTCTCGGCGTACCAGTCAGAGACGAATACGGCGTTGAGTTCGTGGACTACCGGGCCGGTGCAGAAGAAGGAGAGGTCTTTCCATTCCAGGCACTTTTTGATGTTGGCTTTGAGGTTGTAGGTGCAGTCGATGGCGTTTTGGGAGCCGCTAAAGGCCAGGTCACCATCAATGACCACGATCTTGCGGTGGTTGCGTAGGTCGGGGCGCTGCCACTGGCCTTTCCAGGGTTTGAGGGGGAGCATGAGCCGCCAGGGCACACCTGCTGTGTCGAGCTTGCGCTGAAGTTTTTTCCAGCGGGGGTACTTGCGGGAGCCAATATGGTCGATGAGTACGTGAACTGCAACGCCTCGCTGGTGGGCGCGTATCAGGGAATCCCATAGGGGTTCGGTGGTGCTATCGAGGGCGGTGATGTAGAACTCGAAGTGAACGTATCTTTGTGCCTGATCGATTTTCTCCGCTAGTTCTTTGAGGGCTGCGTTGTTGTCGTGGCGTAGTTCGAACTCGTTACCGCCGACTAGCGGTAGGGCACCGAGCTTGTAGTTGAGGTGGGCAGCCACCCGCGCAGGCTCAGGTAGCACTGGGTCACCTAGTATGGCGTCGTCACCTTGGATGGATTTTTTGATGGTCTTGTTCATCTCGCTTTGGCGCTCACGGCGATGTTTGGGCACCAGGTTGGAGCCAAAGACCAGGAAGGCGATGAGGCCTACGAAGGGGAGGAAGAAGATTGCCATGAGCCAGCCCAGCGCCACCACAGGTTTGCGGTTGTAGGGCAACCAGCACAGAACGAGGATACGGATAAGAATGTCAATAGCGACGAGGGTTACCGATAGCCAGTCTGGGAGGTTGGGGATGTCAATAAAAGGCAAGCTGAAGTTCACTAACCTAAGTCTACCGGGGGCTTGGGCTTGAGCCGGGTGCCTGCCGTAACATGGGGTATTTCTGCTAGAGTTACGTTTTTCTCCGCTGTGACTCACCACATTAACCCCTAGCTGTGTGCACTTCTGCAATAAACTGGTGGTGTGAGGAAACCCGAGAAATCTGTGCGACAGCAACGCCGCGAGCGAACCCATGCAGCCATTCACGAGGCTGCTCTCACGCTTGTGCTTGAGAAGGGTCTTAAAACCACCACAACCGACGAAATCGCTGAAGTAGCAGGCGTCAGCCCCCGCACCCTCTTTAACTATTTCGCCAGCAAAGAGGACGCCGTGCTAGGTTTGCGTGCCCCCGTCATCACCGATGAGATTGTGCAGCGCGATATGCAACGGCAGGATCTTTACATTTTTGAGCGTATCGCCCACCTGATGCTTGATATTATCCTTGCCTCAGTTGATAACCCCACCTACCCGCAGGTGCGTTCTTTGGTGCAGGATTACCCGGAGCTGCACTACCGGCTCAAAACCCACCATATCGAGTGTGAGAATACCTTGGCGGGTCTGCTGCGTACCGTTGACTGGGTGGAGTTTAACGCGCGCGGACGCCGCGGGCCCTGGCCCTACCTGCCGGAGAATGAGCCCGGTGAGGGCATCCCAGAGCCTCGCCTGCGTGCAGCTCTTTATGTCACCTCAGCTCTCTTGCGTTACCTGGACTATACCCACGGTGTGCCTGAAGGAGCCGAACACGATAAGGTCATTCGTGAGGCCGTGCAGACCTTCCGTCACCTGCTGCGTGAGGACTAGCCCCTTACCTGCTCTACCTGCCCAGATTAATAAACTTCCTACCCCCCCCGCGGGTAAGAGCGCGCACTGGCGCAAGAAGATGAACTAGCTCAATCTAAATTGATAAAAAGCCGCCCCGCACCGTCTAGAAGGACGATACGGGGCGGCAGGCTCAAAAGCTAAGGTCAGATTACTTGGTAGTAACCTTCAGCAGCTCAGAACCAGGCTGAACATCACCAATAGCAGCCTCAACACCAGCGAAGCGGTTGGTGTTAGTGACCAGAATGGGGGTGACCAGTGAGTAACCGGCCTGCTTGATGACCTCAGGGTCGAAGGTCAGCAGAATATCGCCGGGGGCAACCTGCTGGCCCTTCTTAACCTTCACATCGAAGCCCTCACCGTTGAGGTTGACGGTGTCGATACCTACGTGAATCAGCAGTTCTACACCGTTATCGAGCTTCAGACCTACGGCGTGACCAGAAGGCATGGTCACAGAGACCTTACCGGCAGCAGGGGCCACAACGGTGTTACCGGTGGGTACGATAGCTGCACCCTTACCCAGCTTTTCAGCGGCAAAGATGGGGTCAGGAGTCTCAGACAGGGCGATTGCCTGGCCTTCCATGGGTGAAGCCATGGTCAGCACAGTACCTGCGGTAGGTGCTGCCTCTTCAGCTGCCCAAGGGGTAGCTGCGGTGGGGGCGGCGTCCTGTTTTTCAGCAAGAGCAACAGGGGCGGCAGCAGCAGTAGCTGCTACAGCGTCAGTGCGCTTTTCGGAGGCACCGGGGGTAACTGCTTCAGCAGCTGACTCGCCGATACCGGTCTCTGCAACGGCTGCGGCCTTAGCGGCAGCTTCAGCCTTTTGCTCCTTGGATTCGTAACCGAAAATCAGCACACCTGCCATAGCGCCGAAGTAGGCGATAGCCAGACCAATCATGTAGAGGTACCAGGGCTGCATAGCGGGGATAGAAATCAAGGAGGTGAAGGCAAAGGCGTAGGACTTAACACCCAGAGCTGAGATGGTGGCACCACCGATGATGGCAGGCACCAGAATCAGGGGGAAGACGCGCTTGTAGCGCAGAACAACACCGTAGAGGGAGGGCTCAGAGATACCACCGAGCAGACCTGAGGCGGCCGCACCAGCAGCGGTCTGGCGTAGCTCCTTGTTGCGGCGAGCTGCGATAGCAACACCGGTTACCACGCCGAAGACAGCGAAGTTGTAGGCACCCATGGGGGACTGGATGAAGTCCACACCGTCGGTCTGCAGGTTGTTAATCATGACGGCATTCAGGGGCCAGTGCAGGCCCAGGGGAACCATGAAGAGGTAAAGACCTGCGATAATACCGCCGACCAGCCAAGGAGCATCTTCGTTGACGCCACCGATAAAGTCAGAGATCGCCAGAGCGAACTTGATGCCGATGGGGCCAATCAGGAAGGCAGTCAGAGGCACCAGAATCATCACGGAGAACATGGGCACAAAGACCATGTGCAACATGGTGGGAATGATGCGCTTGAGCAAACGCTCCAGGGGGGCGAGCAGGGCTGCTGCGAAGAGGGGCGGGAAGATCTGGCCGGTGTAGTTCATGACGTACAGGGGCAGGTCAAGGCCCAGGAAGGGAACACGCACAACGCCGTCTACTGCGATATCGGCAAAACCCTGGAAGGTTCCGGTCATCAGTGCTGCGGGGATAGCTGCACCGACCCACATGTTGGCGCCCAGGCGCTTAGCGGCAGTTGCACCCAGCATGATAGGCATGAACTGCAGAACTGATAGGGCCGCAGCCAGCATCAAGAACCAGAAGGGGTAGGCTGCACGCCACTCATTGAGCATGGCCGCAGCAGCGTTTTCATCAGTCAAACGGGGGCCGTTGACGATGTCAACGTTCACAAGCTGACCGGTGAGGTCGGTGTACTGACCGAAGTAACCTAGCTGCTGCAGGAAAACAATCAGGGTCAGAATCATGGAGGTGCCCAGCAGCGCCCAAAGCAGGGGGCGGAAGGAATCTGAGAGCACATCGAAGACGCGGGTGAGAGGCCCAGCCTTCTTCTGATCGGCTGCTACGGAGCCTGCAGAAGAGCTTTCGCCCACTGAGCTCATACCCGGCAGCTTCAGCATTTCGTTGTAGACCGCCTCAACCCGGTCACCAAGGACGACCTGGGTCTGGCCGGACTGCTCAATCAAGGAGAGCACGCCGGGGGTCTTCTCAACAGCGTCCTTATCGACGGCGCTATTGGACTTAAGAGTCACGCGCAGGCGGGTGGCGCAGTGGGTTAAGTGCGAGATGTTCTCGGGGCCGCCCAGGCCTTCAAGAATCCGCTCACCAATCTGTGAATTATTCACGGGTAGAACCTTACTGGTGTGTGCGGACTGCTCACCGGTTGTTAAGACGAAAAAGACCCGAGCTGCTCATCTCACCTGCCTACCCGTGGAGAGTAAACAGGTGCTCATACAAGGGGCCTGGGTGTGGGTACACCGGTGCCGTATGAGCTGATAGCAACCCAGGTCTTGCCTGCTCAACCAGTAACAATCCTGATGATTTACTACATAAGTGTTATGGGTATGAACCCAGTCGTGCTCCAGCGTACTCCTTGAGCCTAGCCTTGTGCAAGTACCTGCGGGTGGTGATCCCGTAACCAGGCGGTGTGCAGGCGCAGGTTAATCTCAAGACCCAGGCAACCAAGAGCTGCCGAACCCACAGTGGCCAGCAGATATGCACCGCTAGGAATGGTGAACTGGTGGTACCAGAGCGAAGGAGGCAAAAGCAGAACAAGCACCAGCCCAGCGTACATGGTAGCCACAATAGCTAAACGTACACCCCGCACCGGTCGTACTACCGTGGTGATGTTATAGATACCCATGAGAGCTAGGGCTAGGAAGGTAGCAGTCTGCACCTCTGAGGTAGTGACCGCGCTAAGGCTACGCCCATAACCGTTGACGAAAACCAGTACCGCTGTGATCACAAGGGCCGCAGGCAGGGCAAAGCGCAGGGCCCTGTCTAAGAAGCCACTGACATAGCGTCGAGTATTAGGCAACATGGTAAGGAAGAAAGCAGGGCCGCCTATCATCAGCAGGTCAACAGTAGAGTACTGGCGCGGTAGGAAGGGGAACTTCCAGCAGAGCACACCCAAAGTCAGGCCCAGCAGGATAGCGAAGGCGGTCTTAGTAAGGAAGAGGTTGGTTACCCGCTCAATATTGGCGATAATCTTACGCCCCTCAGCCAGCACACCGGGTAGGCGGTCAAAGCGCCCATCCAGAAGTACCAGGCGCGACACTGCCTTAGTGGCAGGGGCAGCATTGCCCATGGCGATACCCAAATCAGCGTGCTTGAGGGCCAAAGCGTCATTAATACCGTCACCGGTCATAGCCACCACATGCCCGGACTGGCGCAGACCCAACACCATATTTTTCTTCTGCTCAGGGGAGACACGCCCAAAGACCGCGTGGGTGCGGGCAGCTTCTACCAGTTCAGGGCCAGACTCCGGGAGAGCGGAGGCGTCTATAGCACCGGCTGAGACGTCCATACCGGCGGTAGCTGCTGCGGCCGCTACCGTGCGGGGGTTATCACCAGAGAAGACCTTCAGGTCAATACCCTGACCCCTGAAGTAGGCCAGGGTTTCGGGGGCCTCTGAGCGTACCTGCTCACGGAAAATTACAAGAACCTGAGGCACCAACCCGGCAGGTATCTGGGTGGCAACCTTACCGGAAGGCTCACGCAGAAGAGCTGGGGCATGAGCCAAGACCAGCACGCGTAGCCCCTGTTCAGCCAGCCCACCGGCAAGCTCCCGGGCAGAAGAATCTTCAGGCAAAAGAGCCTCAGGTGCCCCCAGCAGCCAGGCCCCCGTACTACTGAACTCCACCCCGCTAAAACGCAGAGCAGAAGAAAAAGGTAGGACGCCAGTAGCCTCTGGAACACTGGCACCGGCCGGGGCCGCTGCGCCGGCAGCTTCAGCAAAGGGCTCCCTGAGGGCAGCAGCGGTAGAGTTAGCGTTCTGGTCAGCCCCCAACCAGCCCAGGGCAGCAGCCCAGCCGTCCTTAACCTCAGGGGCAGGGGCGCTGGCGTCCTGACCCTCAGCCTCACCACAGAGCACCTGCCCGCTCAAGGCACGAACCGACTCAAAACGCACCCCACCCTCAGTCAAGGTGCCGGTCTTATCAAAGCAGACCGTATCAACACGGGCCAGCACCTCAACGGCAGGCTGCTCCTGAATCAGCACCTCAGTGCGAGCCAGCTTAACCGAGGCAACAGCAAAAGAAATGGTAGTCATCAAAGCCAAGCCCTGAGGAATCATCGACGCCACCGACGAGACAGAAGTAATCAAAGCATCACGCCAAGCCCCTGAATCAAAGGCAAACTGCCAGCCACCAGCAGCCTGCATCTGCCCATTGAGCACCACCGCAATAATAGGAACCAGCGCCCAGGTAATCCAAGTAACCACCCGCTCCATGCCAGCGCGCAACTCAGAATGAATGGTAGTGAACTGGCGGGCCTCAGCGGTAATCTGAGCGGCACGAGACCTTTCACCTACCGCCGTCAGCCGTACCTTACCCGAGCCACCAATCACAGAGGACGCCGAAAGCACACCATCGCCCGGAACCTTACCCACAGGGTCGTTCTCACCGGTCAGCAAAGACTCATCCAAATCTAGGCCATCACTGGTGAGCACCACCGCATCAGCAGGGACCTGGTCCCCGCGCTTGAGTAGAACAACATCGTCACGAACTAGCTGGTCGAACGCGACCGGCACCAGCTCACCATTACGCACCACAGTAGCCGGGTCCCGCCGCAGCAAGGCAATACGGTCAAGCTGACGTTTGGCCGAAAACTCCTGGGTAAAACCAATCACCACATTAGCGATAGCCGCCAAAAGGAAAAGAGTATCAAACCAAGAACCCACCAGAATCACAGCCAACCCACACAAGCCCAACACCAGGTTAAACATGGTGAAAAGGTGAGTGCGGACGATAGTGGCCGTAGAACGGGACGTCGCATTATTTTGCGTGTTCACCAGCCCAGCAGCCTCACGCTCAGCCACCTGCTCGCCGCTCAGCCCAGCCGCCTCCAAAACCTGATCTGCAGGGGTGCTCACCATGACACAGGAAATAGGCGCGGTGCGAGGCATAGGGACTCCTTGGGATAAGGGCAGGTAAGGCATTACCTAGTCTAGTAGCAGAAACTGTGGCCGTGCGTCCGCCCTGAGGATGAAAAAGGGCATTAGTCGCGGGCCGGAAGCACCAGTAGACGCCCGGTTACCGGGTGGGTAAGCACCTCAATAGGATGACCGTAGACCGCGCTGAGCCGCTCGGCGGTGCAGACCTGCTGCGGGCGTCCTTGCGCCACCACCCGCCCCTTGGCAAGGAGCACCAGCCGGTCAGAGTAAGAGGCCGCCACATCAAGATCGTGGAGAACCACCACCACAGCAGCCCCCTGCCGGGCGTAGGCTCGGGCGTGGGTGAGGGTCTGCTCCTGATGAAGAATATCGAGCGCAGCGGTGGGCTCATCGAGTAGCAGCAGGGGAGTACGCTGAGCAAAACCCCGGGCCAGGTGGGTGCGGCCAGTTTCGCCGCCCGAGAGGGTACGGACGTCCCGGCCCGCCAGGTGTTCGGTATCGGTCTCGACAAGAGCGGCGGATACAATTTCGTAATTCTGGCGAGCTTGCTCGGTGCCCCGCCAGGGGGTGCGGCCCATCTGGACCACCTGCTGCACAGTATAGGAGAAGGCCACTGATGTGTGTTGCAAGAGCATGGCCCGGGTACGGGCCAACTCTACCGGTCGGTAGTCTGTCAGCGGACGCCCGCCCAGGGTAATCTGCCCCGAGCTGGGTGAGGTATCCCCTGCCAACAATGACAAGAGTGTTGATTTACCTGCCCCATTGGGGCCGATAAGGGCTAGGACCTCACCGGGAGCAACTTCGAGTGATATGTCGTGCAGAATCTGCCGACCATTCACCTGGTAGCCGACCGAGTCAGCAACGAGTAAAGGTGCGGTCATAAGGCCCCCTTGGCCAGAGTTCGGCGGAGCAAGATGAAAAAGGTGGGGCCGCCCACCAGGGCCGTAAAGATGCCGATGGGAAGGTCAGCGAAGTTCACCAAGGTGCGAGCAGCAAGGTCAGATGCCGCAATGAGTAGAGCACCACCCAGAATTGAGGCAGGCAGGAGCACCCGGTTGGAGGGGCCTATCACCATGCGAAGCAGGTGGGGCACAATCAGGCCCACGAAAGCGATGATGCCCGCGTAGGCCACCGCAGCCCCGGTGAGCAAGGCGGTGCAGACGATAGCAGCCAGGCGTAGGCGCTCTACATGAATACCCGAGTGGGCAGCGGCCCGCTCGCCCAGGGCGAGCAGATTGAGCTGCCGGGCTAGAAGCAGGCAGCCAATAATACCGACGCCCACAATCGGGGTGCTGGTAGCTACCGACGCCCAGGTTGCCCCGTTCAGAGAACCCATCTGCCAGAAGATAATCTGGTCGCGGCTGGCGTCATCGGCGATGAAAACCATCAGGGCAATCAGGGCGTTAGCCACGGCGGTCACGGCAATACCGGTAAGAATCATCGATAATACCCCTGCCCGCCCGCCTGAGCGGGAGAAGACATAGACCAGAGCAGTGGTGGCTAGCGCACAGACAAAAGCGCAGAGGGGCACGGTGAACATGCCCAGAAGGTTCAGACCCAGAACGATAGCCCCGCAGGCTCCCACCGCAGCCCCGGCAGAAATACCGATGACACCCGGTTCGGCCAGCGGATTACCGAAGACCGCCTGCATTAAGGCCCCGGACGCCCCCAAGGCGGCCCCCACCAGCAGCCCTAGCAGAATACGCGGTAGGCGAATATTCCAAAGAGTGGCGTCTGCAAGTTGCATGGCAGGGTCAGCGGACGCCAGCCCCAGCTTGCGCAGAATACCCGCGGCAACCTGGGGTAGGGGAATCTCAAACTGGCCCAGACTGGCCGAAATGACTACCGCGCCGAGCAGTAGAAGGGGCAAGGCGGTAAAGACCGCTGTAAGAGTAGAAGAACGTACCTGCACGAGAACCTACTGCTGGGTATAGATAGCGGTGGCCAGCGATAGGAGTACCGCGGCACTGTTCGGCCCGAATGAGAGAACCTGGCCGTCCGCCATATCAACCACGCGTTGGTTGGCCCCGGCCGTGGTTTCAGCTACGCCGGGTCGAGCGAAGAAGGCCTCGATACCGCCAGTAGACTCCACCCCGCCGGTCATAGTTAAGATTAGGTCGGGGTTAGCCCGGGAGAGTGCTTCAGCGTTAGCGGGAACAGTGCCCGAAACTCCGCCCTCACTCGCCACATCGCGCCCGCCCAGGGCCTTAATCAGCTCGTCAGCCCCTGAGCCGTCACCGAGAATAAAGAAGATACCGGCGGTGCCTCGCACATAGAGGAAGACCATGCCTACCTTCTGCGCCGGATCCTGCGGGGCTACCTCGGCAATGGTAGCTAGTGCCGAATCAATCTCAGCCTGCACCCGCGCACCCAGCTGGGCACCGGCCTCCGGAACGCCCAGAGCCTGGGCAACCGCCTCAATCTGCGGAACTACCTGGCCCAGGGAACGGGAGGGGTCAAAGTGCACCACGGTCACCCCTGCGGAGCGCAGCTGCTCGGTAATTTCAAGGGGGCCGTTGGTGGTATCCATGAGCACCACGGTCGGAGCGAGAGAAAGAACCGCCTCAGCAGAAATATCGTGGCCGTTCTGGGTAACCAGGGGTAGGTCTGCCAAAGTTGTCTCTGTCGAAGACGTGACCCGGCCTACCAGGTTGTCGCCCAGGCCCAGGGCCACAACGGTCTGGGCCAGGGTGCCGTACATGTCCAGGGCAAGAATCCGGTCGGTGCTGGTCACTGCCACCTGGGTACCCTGAAAATCAGTGACGGTTACGGGTAGCTGCGGGGCCTGCGGGTTCTCAAGGTGCAGTACATCGGGCACAGACGCTGCCGTGGCAAGACCTGTCAGGCTCTTAGGGTTCTCTATAGCGTGAGTTTTTAGGTAGTCCTCGGCCTGCTGCAGAGCAGTACGGTGCAGTTCTTCACTTGCGGGAGCCTTAATACCCCCGGCCGTTGCCGACGACTGCGCCTCACTCTCAACCGACGTAGAAGCTGCCTCCGCCTGCGAGGCTGTAGCAGCGGCGTCCGCACCGCTCTCTACCGACCCGGTACAGGCTGTCACCGCCAGAACCAGGGCCGCACTCAGAACAGAAAAACCCCGGCGCAGGGGCAGGGAAGAAAAAGAGCGCGTGAGCACCAGAACCTCCTGAGAGAAAGAAAGGGGGTGGGAACCGGGTACATTCCGGCTCCCACCCGGGGAAGGGAGAATTAGGACGCGCGGCGGCGGGCTACCACCACAGCACCAGCAGCCAGCAGGGCGGCACCCACAGCAACAAGGGCACCGACTGAAGCGCCAGTATTCGCCAGCTTGCCACCGTGGGCAGCTGTGCGAGCAGACTCAGCCTTCCGCTCAGCCTCAGCGTTTAGGGCATCACAGTTAGCGCCGTTCTCAGAGACATACTGAGTCTTCTCAACGGTCTGAGAAGCACCGGTGACGGTCTTTGAACCCAGGGTGCCGGTGAAGCTGATGGGGTCAAGGGCCATACCTGCTGAGTAGAAGCCAGCGAAGGCAGCAGCCCCGGCCTCGGTGAGGGTAGCTGAAGCGCCTGAGAGGGAGATGGTTGAGCCGTTAACGGTGAGAGAAGAGGTATCGACCGTGGCAAAAGCGACCTCACCGTAATTGGTGGCAACCCCATCAGTGTTGTTAGAGGTTACGGTCAGGTAGAGGGTGCCGGTAGAACCGTTGATCTCAAGGCGGGGGTTAGCCATCAGGGTGTTGAGGGTGCCCTTGTGGCCGGTGAAACGCACCGAACCGGTGAAGTTAACGGTTCCCTTTCCATCAGCAAAGCTACCGGTGCCCTGTGACCAGTTAAAGGTGCTGTTGGAATAAGTTGTGTCGCTGAGTTCCCAACCGCCCTGGGCGATACCGCCACCGATGTAATTACGGAAAGATGAGCGCACGCCCCAGCTCAAGGTTGCTGCTGACACAGTGCCATCAGCCTGGGTGCTAGTTGCACCGGCAACTGTCTCAGTGACGGTTACCGGAACACACTGGGGGGCCGGGTCAGCAGGGTTGATGGAGGGCTGGGCAGCAGGCTCCTCGGTGGGCTGAGCAGAAGGAGCAGCCGTCGGCTCAACAGAAGGCTGGGCTGAGGGAGCGACGGTCGGCTCAGCAGTGGGCTGGGTGGTAGGTTCAGCGGACGGGCCGGGGGCGGGGGTCTTGCTGGGGGCAGGAGCCGGAGTTTCGCTGGGAGCCGGGGCGGGCGCGTCCTCAACCACCGGCGCAGCCACGCGCAGGTAGAGGGGGTCAAACTCCGTACCCTCAGCGTAACGGGACCCAAAAATGGTGGCCGCATGCCCGGTGGCATAGGTGGTTACACCGCTCAGGAGCAGATTGCCCTCGGCGTCGGTGGTTAGGGTGCTCGCGTCGAAGCTGGCGATGGGCTGGTCAGTGATTTCTCCGGTGTTGGCTGAGGTGCCGGTGGCGTAGATGTAACCCTGGGCCCCATCGGTGACAACCCGGAAGCTGTGCAGGTTAATGTTGAGCACCCCGCCGTGGGCTAGCAAGGAGAAACTACCCGGAACACTGATGGAATAGCCGGTGTCTGTTGTCTGCGCGGTCGCACCGGCGAAGGCAAAGTTATTGCCTTCGAGGCTGGTCTTTTCACCGGGAGTTACTGCGTTCTGCGATAGCAGGTAGTTGAGGAAGGAATCCTTAATACCCCAGGTGACGGTTCCCGCTGCATTGGTGACGCCGTCAGCGGTCGGTTCCGGGGTAGGGGCTGGGGCAGGGTTTTCTGCGGGCTTTTCGGTCAGGTTGGCTGAGAAGCTGAGGGGCGCGAGAACCTCGCCGGTCTTGTAGAAGCCGGCGAAGGCGTCCGCGCCCTCGGCGGTGAGAGTAACAGGAGCGTTGGTGACTGATACGGTGCCGTTGCTGAAAGCGATGCTAGCAAGGTCTACGGTAGCGAAGCTGACGCCGGTGGCATCCACGTCGGGGGAGCCGTTGTAACCCTTGGACTTTACATCGGCTACCAGGGTGCCCTGGTTACCGTTGACTACAAGTTTGAGGTTGGCGTAGATGATATCTAGGGCGCCGTGGTGGGCGGTGAAATGGATAGTTCCGGGGTAGTTGATGGTTCCCTGCGCACCGGTGGACTCCCCTTCAGCCCCCTCCCAAGAGAAGGTTGAACCGTTGAAGTTGGGACCGCCGGTTACCTCTACGCTACCGCCGGCAAAAGCGCCGGTGACATAGCGGATAAAGGAATCTTTGAGTGACCAGGTGAGCTTGGCATTGCTAGCAGTGTGGGTTGCGGACGCAGCAGCGACGGTGCTGCTGGGGGCGTCTGCAGCGTCGGCGGTGGACGCGGCAACCAGGGTCATGCCTGACAGGGTGAGTGCGGCGGTGGCTAGGAGGGCGCAGGAGCGCCGGGTGCTGTGCTGAAGAGACATGGGCATCCTCGTGAAATCTATGTAGCGTAGGGTGGGCATATTTCGTAACATGCTCGGCCTTATTAAATTTAAAGGTATGCCTAAACTAGCATTAAGGTGAACCTAATAAAAATAGATCACGAGGTCTTGACTTAATTATTTCCTGGTGACAATTTGTCAGTAAAGATTCCTCTGCAACCCCTCACCAAGGAGAACCCCATGACACTCACCCTTGCCGACACCGAACGTCCTACCTTCTCAGCCCGCCTTAAAACAGAAACCGCAGCCCGCCACAAGCAGGCAGAGCATTCCAGCTTCATGGCTGACCTCATGGGCGGCAAACTCACTGTGGAGGCCTACCGCATGTTGCTGACCCAGTACACCTACATCTACGAGGCCCTCGAAGAAGTGGCTGCTGGCTTCCGTGCTCAGCCCAACCCCATCACCGAACCCTTCGTGCTAAAAGGCCTTGACCGCCTTGCCTCTATTAAGGCTGATCTAGCTGAACTAGGCGGACCCATCGATGACCAGCCGTTATCGGCAACTGCTGACTATGCGGCAGCTATTCGAGCGACGGCGTCCGCCCCCGAACGTTTTCTAGCCCACCACTACCTGCGTTACTTGGGCGATTTATCGGGCGGCCAGGCTGTGGCTGCCCTAGTCGCCCGGCACTATGGGGTGCCTACTAAGGCTCTGAGCATGTACCGCTTTGAAACGCTCCCGAAGCCCAAGGTCTTCAAAGATTCCTACCGGGTTCTTCTGGACGAGGCTCCACTGACGGACGCCCAACGCGATGCCCTAATCGATGAAGCACTGACTGGCTTCGACCACAACACCCGCGTGTTTGCCCAGCTGGGTAAACGCCTAGCCCCATAAAATATCGTCAAGGGTAGCGGCCTACGCCTGATTTAGACAAAAGGACGCCTGAAGCCTGTGTACAGAACCCGCCAGGTGCAACACCAGCGCGATGACCCGCACCACCACCGACCCTAGCC